>NZ_KB893571.1 GCF_000374085.1 Spirosoma spitsbergense DSM 19989
ATGCCCGCCGTTGGAAGGTCGAGGAATTTCACAAATCCATCAAGTCGAACACGGGCTACGGGGCATCCCCGGCGCACACGGTTCGTAGTCAAAGCAACCATTTGTTTTTGGTGATGCTGGCCTTTGTTAAGTGGGAAGCCTTACGGCTGTCCACATCAAAAAATCATTTTGCTTTAAAGAAATTGCTGACGCTAAATGCAACTAAGTTGGCTTTGCAGGAACTCAACAGCCTCAAAAGTCAATCTACTCTATTGGCCAAGGCTGCGTAACATCAGTTAATTAATAATTTGCATTAAGATTGGTCGCGCATAAAAAGCGTTCAAGAAAACGTCGGTATTCACTTCAAAGGCTGAAATGAAGAAGCAGTGGGTGAGCTCAACAATAAACGAGCCTAAGCACCATAGCTCACTAGCAAACCTATCACGGCGGCTCCGCCAATGATACTTAGTTCTGGTAATTTTTTAAAGCGATAGAGCAGCCTTAGAGTGGCCAGGGCGATCAAGATGGTAGACACCATTCAATGAATAAGAAGCGTGTTGCATTGGTGCAGAGGCCGTTAAAAACTAATGTTTCATAGGGGTAGCTTTCCCCAATTGATCGAGTGCTGCCCAGAAACCTTTGGCCAATTCAGGTGCCGGGCCACGGCCATAATAATGCAGGAAAACGGTTCGCGGCTGTTCGCCCAACATGTGGTGGTGAATAGCGACCACTTCGAGTTTATGGCTTCGCAGGGCACTCACCACGTTGTTCACTTCACCTTCCAGCATGGCGATATCCCCCGCAATGTGCGCGGCATTCTGTTTACCAGCAAAGGAGGCCCAGGAGTTTAACCCAATGGCGGCTGTCATCTCGGCACCCATTGCCACGATCTGCACATCATCCCGCCCAACGGTGTATTTGTAGGTAGGGCCGTTGACGACGCCTTTGTAGTTAACCAGGGCATCGAGCGCGGCTAGGTCGAACAGCTCTTTGCCTGTTTGGGGAGTGCTGGTGGCTGCTGGGGTCACATTGTTGCCCGATTGTGCTGTCGCCGATGCGGTCGGTTGGGGCTGATTGGCCGGAAACAGCTTTGTATTCCCTATGGCCGTGGCATATTTTTTGGCCAGCTCTGCCGTGGTGCCCATGCCGTGCAGATGCATGTAGAAAATGCGGGGCTGTTCGTAGAAAAAATGGTTATGGATGGCCCCCACTTCCAGGCCAGCCGCATGGGTGGCATCAATCAACGGGTTTACTTCGTCTTCGAGTAGCACCGTATCGCTCATCAGGACGGTTTGCTTGCCATCCAATGTCTTCTTGAAGGATACCCAGCCGCCAAAGCCGAACGGAATCGGCACTGGTTCAGGAACGCCTGCTGGACCCTTGATGGTGACTTTCAGATCATTGCGGGGCAGTGGTACAGTGTAAGTAGCTTGGTCTTCGTTATAGGTACCCTTTTTGCCCAAGGCACTGGCAATGCTGTCCTGGTCTTCTACCGGCAGGGCAGGTGTTTTTAGACTGAGTTCGCTCTGGCTCAACGGCCCCCCGCAGAGAGGAATGGTACTAATTGCCGTTGCGGTTTGTATGAAATTTCGTCTTTTCATCGAGTTATTAAAACCGTTTATAGAATGAGCTAACAAGTTAGAAAACAATACCGAACTGAAAGCCAATCGATGCTGAAACGTATCGGAAGAGGCACCACCACAAAATAGGTAAGTGTTTGGCCAGCCGGTCGATTCTTGGGCGTTCTCGCGTGATCCATTTTATAAGGCTAACTTGCTAGTTGGCTTGCCTTTCGGTCGAAAAATTAGGATGGCAGCAAGCAACAAGGCCAGCGTTATCAAGCCCCCATACAGAAAATTGGCATTGGGAAAGTGACTGCCGGTGTAGCCTGCGATAGGGTATGCAATGGCCCACCACAAATGCGAAAATGCGAAATGGGAGCCGTACACTTTGCCTTGTTCGGCATCGGTAATATTTTCACCAATGAGCGTTTCGGAGGGAGTTTCCGCCAGACTTTGCCCTAGCCCGGCGCATAGCCACAGGCCCAACAAGACCGGATAGCTCACCGCGTTTGCGCCCAGAATGGCCACGCCCAGCAAGAGCGCACCAACGATCAGTGACACCCGCCGGGAGGGGGTTTTGTCTAAGCTCCCGGATAGAAACGCGGCCAGTGTCGCCCCAATGCCAAACGCACCCATCACCCAGCCGTAGTAGGTATCGGTCAGATGCAGCCCCTCTTTGACGTGCCCCACGGTATTGACCAGAATTTGCGCCCCCGCCACTGCCGAAACAAATTCAATGGCCAGGGCAAACCGGATCAGCGGCTGACCAAATAGTAATCGCGCCCCCTTGACCACATCGGCCCAGGCAGAGAGTGGTTTGGCGGCTGTGGACTTGGCCGAAGCCTTGTTGAGCAAATCCCCTGGTAACAGCAGGATAAGCACCCCAGCGACGACGAATGAGGCCGCATCCACGAAGAAAATTTCCCGCGCTCCCAGCCATACGGCCAGAATTCCGGCCAGGCCAGGCCCCAGTACCCCCAACAGTTGAAAAGTGGCCGTCGAAAGGCCAATCGCCTGCCGGTAGTAGGCTTTCTCGACCACCTGCGGGATAATGGATTTGTAGGTTGGCGTGAAAAACGCATTGAATATGTTCAGCAGAAAAACCAGGCTGTAAATCTGCCATTCAGCAGTCACAAAGGGCAAACAACCTACAATCGCCATGCGAATGAAGTGGGTTGTATAGGGGATTTTCTTCCGGTCGATCCGGTCGGCCAGCACCCCGGCAAAGGGTGAGAACAGAATAAAGGCCAATACGCGCAGCGTCAGGGCCGCGGATAGAATTACCGCCGATTGCTCCCGGCCAAACTGGTAGGCAAGGAGTGCCAACCCAACCCAGGTAAAAGCATCGCCCAGCAGACTGATGGTTTGGGCAAAATACAGTTTCGCAAAAACCCGGCTGCGTAGGGATTTGAACGGGTCGAGTAGCGCGGATAAGGTGGTTTGAGTTGCCATTTTTGGGGAGTTATAAAGGCTGCGTTTCTGAATTGTCATTCGTACCGGTAGCACGCCTGGGGTCATTTGTCTGAAATCCGCGCTCGAAGTAGGTGTACAGAATTGGCAGCACAAACAGCGTCAACAGGGTAGCTGTTATCAACCCGCCAATGACCACGGTGGCCAGCGGCTTTTGTACTTCGGCCCCAGCGGTGTTGGATAGGGCCATTGGGATGAAACCCAGTGAAGCCACGAGCGCGGTCATGATGACGGGCCGCAACCGCACTTCGGTGCCGCGCCGGATAATTTCCCGAAAATCGGTAATTCCTTCTTCGTGCCGCAATCGGTTGAATTCGGCGATCAGCACAATGCCATTCAGCACCGCCACCCCAAACAGGGCGATGAAGCCCACCCCCGCTGAGATGCTGAAGGGCATTCCCCGCAGCATCAGCGCAAACACCCCGCCGATAGCAGCCATTGGAATGGCCGTAAAAATGAGTAGGCTTTGCCGGATCGAATGGAAGGTAAAATACAGCAGGGCAAAAATCAGACCCAAGGCCACCGGTACTGCAATCGATAGCCGCCGTTTAGCTTCGATCAGATTCTCGAATTGTCCCCCGTAAGTGATCGAATAGCCAGGCGGCAATTTCACCTGCTGCCCTACTTTTTGCTGCAATTCGGCGACAATGCTTTCCACGTCGCGGCCAGACGTGGCACCGCCCCGCACATTGAACCCCAGGGTAATCCGTCGATGGGTGTTATCGCGCTGAATCTGGTTGGGGGCTTGCTCCATCGTTACGTCGGCCAGTTGCTGCAACGGGAGTTGCTGGCCGTTCGGCAGGGGGATAAAGAGACCCTGAATATCGTCCAGGGTCTGCCGATTCTCGGCCGCCAACCGCACCACCAGATCAAACCGCCGTTCCCCCTCATACACTTGCCCGGTGGACTGCCCCGCAAACGCGGTGTTGATAATGCGGTTTACGTCGGTCACATTTAGCCCATATTGGGCGATCCGGTCACGGTTGAGCTTCACCAGAATCTGCGACAACCCTTCCACTTGTTCCACATACAGGTCTTTGGCTCCCTGGATGGTGCGAATCAGATCGGACACGCGATCCGCTTGCCGGGTGAGTTCGCTCAGATCATCCCCGTAAATCTTGACCACCACATCTTGACGCGCCCCGGTCATCAGCTCGTTAAAGCGCATCTGTACGGGTTGCTGAAAACCGAAGGAGACACCCGGAACGACCGACAAGGCCGAGGCCATTTTTTCGGCCAGCTCCTCACGGGTTGTTGCACTGGTCCATTGCTCTTTCGGCTTGAGAATAATCATCAGGTCGGAGGCTTCAATGGGCATTGGGTCGGTGGGAATTTCGCCGGAACCACTTTTGCCAACCACTTGCTCCACTTCGGGGAATTGTTTGAGCAAAATCCGTTGGGCCTTGGTGGTCGCGTCGGTGGATTCGCTCAGCGAACTACCCGTCATGACCCGCGTTTCGACGGCGAAATCGCCTTCGTCCAGGGTTGGTAGAAATTCGCCCCCCATGCCCATGAATAGAAAAACGCTCAGTGCCAACAGTGACACAGCCACCCCCAAGATCAGCACCCGGACACGCAAAGCCCGCATAATAAGCGGCTCGTACTGGCGGTGCAGCCAAGCCATCATCCGGTCGGAAAACGTGTTGCGGTGCTTGATGACTTTGTTGAGCAGCAGAGCCGAAATCATCGGCACATAGGTCAGGGATAGGATGAATGCCCCCCCAATGGCGAAAGCTACGGTGAGGGCCATCGGTCGGAACATTTTGCCCTCAATGCCGCTCAGGGCCAGAATGGGCAGATAAACAATCAAAATAATGATCTCACCGAATGCCGCCGAATTTCGTATCCGACTGGCCGATTCGTACACCTCCTCGTCCATTTGCTTTTGGGAGAGCATCCGGTTTCGATTGCGAAGCAACAAATGATGCAGGGTCGCTTCGACAATAATCACCGCCCCATCCACGATCAGCCCGAAATCAATCGCCCCCAGGCTCATCAGATTACCCGACACGCCAAAGACGTTCATCAGCGAAATGGCGAAAAGCAGGGCCAGCGGAATGACCGAGGCCACAACGAAGCCCGCCCGCCATTCGCCGAGTAACAAAACCAGCACAAAAATGACGATCAACGCCCCTTCCGCCAGGTTGCGGGCGACAGTGCCAATGGCACAATCCACCATTTTTGTCCGATCCAAAAATGGGATGATTTCGACCCCTTCCGGTAGGGTTTTGCGAATCGCCTCAATTTTTGTTTTCACCAGCTTGATGACTTTCGAGGAGTTTTCTCCTTTGAGCATCATCACCAATGCGCCCACGACTTCCCCGTGGCCGTTGCGGGTAACAGCCCCGTAGCGCACCGCGCTGCCGATTCGTACCGTGGCCACGTCCCGAATTAGGATGGGCAGGCCATTGCTGGTCTGACGGATGACCACCTTTTCAATGTCGGCGATGTTGCCGATCAGCCCTTCGCTACGGATGAAATAGGCATAGGGCTTTTTATCAATGTAGGCTCCGCCCGTGTTCTGGTTGTTGCGTTCCAGTGCATTGAATAAATCCGTCGTGGTCAGGTTGGCGGATCGGAGTCGGTTGGGATCGACCGCAATTTCGTATTGCTTGACCAGACCCCCGAAACTGCTCACATCGGCGACCCCAGGGGTTCCCAACAATTGCCGCCGAATGATCCAATCCTGAATGGTGCGCAGTTCGGCCAGTGGGTATTTTTGCTCGTAGCCCTTTTTGGCGACAACGGTGTATTGGAAGATTTCGCCCAGACCCGTGGTGACGGGAGCCATCGTGGGTGTACCCACCCCCGGCGGAATCTGAGCGACGACGTTTTGCAACCGCTCGGTGATTTGTTGCCGCGCCCAATATACGTCCGTCGCGTCCGTGAAAACAACGGTGACAATGGACAACCCAAAGCGCGAAAAGGAGCGCAGTTCGATCAGGCCCGGAACGTTAGCCAGGCTGATTTCAACGGGCACGGTCACCAGTCGCTCAATGTCGGGAGCGGCCAGCGCGGGGCTGGTGGTGATAATTTGTACCTGGTTGTTGGTAATATCAGGAACGGCGTCGATGGGCAGTTGAGTAACCGACCAGCCGCCCCAAACCATTAGGGCCAGCGTAAAAATGCCCACGATGAGTTTGTTCCGAATGGAAAACAGAATAATTTGATTGAGCATTGGGGATCAATTAACGGATAGACAAAGCCGCTCACCCCAGCTCGTCAGGAGCCAGAGGAGTGGAACAAAGCAAAGCCATCAACTGAGTTTGGGCGGTTGCCAGAAGGCAAGCAGCGGCTCCAGGGGAGAGCCTAACGCATAGTGAAATCCCGCTTGCCGAGGGGCCACGGTCAAACCGGGTGTATTTATCCAATACATTTCCCCCAATAGCCAAACTACCTGCCAGCTTGCGCCCGTGCTGGCATGGGGGCATTTAAACGGAATTTTGGTGTGGTCATGTTGCTGGGTATGATGAGTGCCTTCATCCCCATAATGTTCGGCCAAAAAATCGAATAACGAGTGATTCGGCTCCTCATGGCGGTGGCATTGATAATGCTGATAGAGATCAGGTAATTTGGCGCACTCCTCCCATACCATCGTCGGCAGCACGCTGAACAACGACAGATAGAGACTGATTCCAAGAGAGAGCAGGCGCATCACTGAGAACAAAGATAGGCGATTCATGGGCAATCCCTATCTAAGTGTTCTGGTATAAACGAGCGTTTACTTGGGACCACTTGTCAGACTTTGATCTTTATATAAATGGCCTATTAATTTTAGAACATGGCATATGACCGACGTACCGGACCGGTCGGAAATTTGTCGGCACGGCCCACCCGGCTCTTTGTTTAGTTATGCCCTTTAGGCTAAAATCACCTGTTTTGACGTATCTAAAAAGTGACAGTACTGCGTTTCAATTATATACGTAGCTAAATTCGCTTTATCATTTTCATAAACTCAGTTTCTTATTCCTCTCTGTTATGCGCTATCTGTTCTTTGTTCTATTGCAGCTATGGGTTATTTCGGCAAAAGCTCAGTCCTCAACATCTCCTCAAAAAGTCGCGTCTGGGCATTTGCCTGTTGTTATTGCTGATGCTACTGGAACAGTACATTTGGTATATGGTCAGGATTCAACAATCTATTACACTACGGCCAAAAACCAAACTGCGTCTTTTTCCTCACCAAGCAAGGTAGCCATCCTGCCGAATTTGGTGGCCGGGGCTAAACGTGGGCCTCAGATAGCGGTTACTACCCAATTTATTGTCATTACCGCTGTGAATCGACAAGGGGATATAGTTGCTTACTCCCTCAACCGGGCCACCAATCAGTGGTCACCGGCCGTGCGAATCAACGATGTGCCACAAATAGCGAAAGAGGGGTTTCAGGCTGTGGCGGGCACGGGCAGCGGTACCTTCCATGCGGCCTGGCTGGACTTGCGTGACGATAAGAAGAATAAAATTGTCGGAGCTACATCCCGCGATGGCGGGCGTACCTGGTCCACCAATCAGGTTATCTACCACTCACCGGATGGCACGGTTTGCGAATGCTGTAAAGTGTCGATTGCCGCAAGCGACAACAATGTCTATATTCAGTTTCGTAACTGGCTCGATGGATCCCGAAATTTATACCTGGCTCACTCGGCTGATGGGGGCAAGACCTACGCAGCTGCCCAAAAGTTGGGCACGGGTAACTGGAAACTAACGGCTTGCCCAATGGATGGGGGAGCGGTCGTATTGTCGGCAAGCGGTCAGCCCCTAACCACCTGGCGACGCGAAAACACGTTGTACACCTGTTTGCCGGGCGAGACGGAAAAACCCATTACAACGGGTCGTAACGTAACGCTCGCTTCAGGAACAGCCAGACCTGTGCTGGCTTGGGATGAAGGTGGCATCGTTTGGATTAAGTCAGACAAGAATTCAGCCATTTCAGTAGGAAAAGGCCAGATGCCCAGCATCGCCATAACTGGCAAAACGGCGTTATGCGTTTGGGAAATAGACGGGCAGGTTATGATGAATTCTGTTACGATTAATTGAGCCCAGCCAAATTGGACTTGCAACACAATACTGGACGCGGTCCCCGGGACAAATTTTTAAGCAACATGTTTGAGAGCATCAAAAAGTGTAGGGTATTTCTTCCTAACGGGCCGCTCCGGCGTACCGGGATTTATACGGTAAGCAACTATGTAATTAAGTGAAGCTTGATTATCAATGATTTAACTCAACATCTATCAATAAGGATTTCCTTGTTGATAGATTATAATACCCTACTGGATTGGTCAGAATGGCTCTTTTTACGGTAGGTTTTCATGTACCGCCCGGCGGCCCGGCCTTTTTGATAAGGTACTGATTATCAAAAGGTAGTCATTTTGAACTATAAAACCCTTTGCTTACCGTATAAATCCCGGTACGCCGGAGCCGCCCGTTTAGCTAAAGAACCCCTAGTATAAAGCAGTAGGGTGACTGTAACAACTAGTTTCCTCATGGTCCACTTATTCCCAGTCTCCTCAAAACCAGTTAGGTAGGTATGACAAAACAAGATGTAATTAACCAAGTCAGTGAGCGAACCGGTCTTGATAGCCTGACCAGCCGTTCCATCATTGAATCCTTTTTCGAGGTCGTTAAAGAATCGCTCACCGAGGGAGAGCCTATCTACATTCGCACCTTTGGCAGTTTCATTCTGAAACGACGAGCCCCCAAAGTAGGGCGTAATATTAACCAAAACACGGCCGTCACGATTGCGGCTCATGTGGTGCCCTCTTTCAAACCCAGTCGTGATTTTACCGACCAGGTAAGGGCACAAGGAATTACTGTTGAAACGAAAAAGTGAACGAATGACCGCATAAAAAATGGGTGGTGACATCGTATGTCACCACCCATTTTTCTACCCTTTTCACCCCTTTCTTTGCCCCGCTATAAGTTGTACTTTTTGGAGAAATTTTGTATAATTATTCTTATTTTATGTGAATATTCTCAGATCAACCACCCTAGACAAGCCCTAAAAACAGGCCCAATTGCACGTTGGAAAGGGCGGCCGCCGCGCGGGAAGAGAAAGGTCAGTATTATGTTAATGGAAAATGCATAGGTCAAGACTAAACTTACTACCAGTCATAACTAAATGTGCAGCTTCCAGTTAATAGGGCAAGCCCTGCTTGCTGTGCCTACGTAGATACTGACTCCATGGAGAATCGCTTCAGGATAATCTTACCCTATTAAGATGACTAACTCCTATTCCTTGCGTATGCCAGCTCTCCTGCTATCAGGCCTGGTTGTTGTTGCAGCGGCTGGCTGCCAGAGTGAAAGCTCAACCAAGACTACCGCCCAAACCACTACCGACTCGGTGGGTGCTGGCCGTATTGAAGCTGGCCGTGAGATCTACCGCAATGAAACATTTGGCGACGAGGGCTTCTGGACCGACGCTGTGCGCATGCCCCAGGGCATGAAGGCTGCCAAGCTTACCGTGCTCGACGCGCTGAAAGCCGGTGTCAGTTTCGATGTGGATGCCCTGCCCACCGACCTGAAAGCTGCCTTCGTTAGTGAGCTCAAGACCGACCACTCGCCTGCCAAAGCACCCAAGCTTAACGATCCCGCCACACTCGAGGCGCTGTTGAAGAACAACGCCGTTATTGGTATGGTACCCAAAGGGGGCAAAGTTGGCGTGAGCTGTGCGCTCTGTCACGCCATCACCGACAAGTCGATGTTTGAGCTTCCGGGTAAGGGTAGCATTGGCAAGCGGATCGACGGCCCCACCCCGCACAGTCTCAATGTGGGCAAGCTGCTGGCCACCGCTGCCAACTCACGCGCGCTCTTTCCCACCCTACAGTTGCAGCAGCCTGACGGAACTACCATCGGCCGTGCGCCTAAGGGGTTGACGGCCAACTCCTCCGAAGCGGAAGTCGATGCCTATTTGAGTAATCCGAAATACTACCCTATCGGCACATTTGATGACTCACCTGACGGTAACGGTAACTCTATTCACATCACGCCCTTTTTTCGCCAGGATCTGGCCGCGCCCTTCGGCTCATCGGGCCAGAATGACAAGCTGAATGATTTTAACAACACGGTCTACACTGCTTTATTCGACCAGAGTAACCTGCTCTCGCCCGGCGGCAAACAGTTTATTCACCTATTGGGTGCGGCAGGCGGTGACTCAATCTTGGCCGGTTATGCCAAGGTATTGGCCGCTACCGGCGTCACGGGCTACCCCTATGTAACGGCTCCAGAGAAAGGCAAGCCCGGTGAGGTGCCTACCCCCACTGGTAAGCGTGTGGACGAGCAAAAGTTGCGCGACTTGGAGGCCTACGTCCGCAGTCTGCAAGCGCCCAAGGGCGTAGTGACCAACGCCACGCAAGTAGCTAGTGGGCGCGCGCTGTTTGTCGCTCAAAATTGCACGTCTTGCCACAATACCAATCAGGGTGTGCCGGTGTCCACGAAGCTCATTCCAATGAAGACCATCTGGCCAGGCTACGCGCCTAAAGTGCTGGCCCAGCGACAGGCTCCCCTATCGCCCATTCAGAACGCCCCTGGTACATTCGACGATAAGATGGTGGTGGTGGACGCCAGTCCCGGTGGGGGCATTCGTGGCAACGCCCTTCCTTTGCTATTGGACCTGGCTCGTAAGCCAGTATTTCTGCACGATGATTCGGTGAGTAGCCTGGATGAACTGTTCAACCCGAAGCGCGGCAAAACGGCTCCGCACCCCTTCTATATAGTCAGAACTGCCCAGCGAAGCGAGCTGGTTGCTTACCTGAAGAGTTTGGACACGGATAGTAAATAGGGTAGCTGCCGCATCGGCACGGTCCGCCGTTGCGGGAAAATGTGTCATCAAATAGGATAATCTACTTGATAATCAGCTATTTATTTAGAGTCTGACCTTCCTCTTGCTACGAATGTTAGGCACTTTACTATTTTCATTGGATTTGTTCAAGTTAGCTGACTGATTAACCGAATAGACTGAACCTTGATTGCTGAACAAGTTCGATTAACTAGTTTGAGCGCCTAAGGACGAGTCTATTAATCCTAGTCCTGCTTGGGGACTGGTATATTCATACGTTCGTTTCGCTTTACTCCCTCATGACGCTCAGAGAAATCCTGCCCGCCAAACTCCTCCTATAACGTACTTAAATTCAGAGTGTTACTACTGGCTGATGAAGCATTTTCCCGGAATGTTGACGGTCCGCCGATGCGGCAACCTCCCGTGGTTCGTAGCTTTGGACTACGCCGTTCACGTTATGTGGGTCTGGCTAAAACGCATTTAGAGCATATTTTTATCGCGACGGCGATCAATCTGTATCGGATAGTGGATTGGCTGAACAAAGTACCCTTAGCCAAAACTCGTCAGGCTGCCTTTATCCGTTTGATGCCTCAAATAGCGACCTAAACTGAATTCGCCAACAGTATCCGTTTGCACAAAGAACCCCGTAATGTCGTACCAGCTTACAATGGCCTTTAACTATAGTTGAGAATTAGCCATACGCAATCAGGTTAAGAACTATACACCAACCAAGGATATGGACCGTAGCACTGTTACGACTATTAAGACCTATCGAAATCTATAGTTTATTCCGATTAGGGACAAGCAGGCAGGTACAAGGTAAATGTAGCCCCTTCACCCGCAACACTATGCGCCCTCACGGCCCCCAGGTGGTTATCCATTACCTGCCGTACGATAGCCAGGCCGATACCTGATCCACCGTAAGGGCTGCTTTTGCTGTGCAACCGCTCAAAGGCACTGAAAATGCGGTCCTGATATTTTTCATCAAAGCCAATGCCATTATCGGCCACCGTAATCTGCCAGTAAGCGGGTGGGTTAAGATTCCAGCCACTAACAGGAAGGACCATAGGTAAATCTTCCCGATTCACCCATTTACTCATCAGGGTTACGCGGGGCTGCTGGCCGGGCCTGGTAAATTTAAGGGCATTACTTAACAGGTTTTGAAATACCTGCCGCAGTTGCAGTGCGTCGCCCGTTATCGTAGGCAGGTCAACCACCTCCACGACTGCATTTTTTTCGCCTATAGCAATTTCCAGATCAACAAGTACTTCACCCAGGATGCGATTTAAATCAATGGACTGATAGTCAACCGGTGAGCCCATCGACAGCCGCGAGTAGGTTAATAAGTCGCGGATAAGCGTCTGCATTCGGCTGGCGGCTGTTTGCATCCGTATCAACAGATTTAGCCCATCGCCCAGGGCCGGGCCGTACTGGTCGATAAGGATATTGCCGAAGGAATTGATTTTGCGCAGCGGCTCCTGCAGGTCGTGCGAAGCCACGGATGCAAACTGATTCAGACGGGCATTGGAATGCTGAAGCTGATCATTGAGCTGCTCAATCTGCTCCTGCGCTTGTTTAATGGCNGTGATGTNGATAGTNGACGTTATGAGCCCATCAGTCCCAAGGCGCGCAGCGGTAGTCAGAAACCAGCGGTTGCGGAAATACCGTTCGAAAGTGAATGGCTGGCCTGTTTGAATCACCCCTATATAGTCGACAAAGGCAGTATTACTCTCGAGCGCCATGCTTAACTCCAGAAGCGTACGAGCCTGTAATTGGGCATGGGTCAGGCTGAGGATCGATAAGGCGGCCTGGTTAGCCAGTTCAAAGCGGAAATCAATAATCTGCCCCTCCTCACCCCGGAGGGGATAATAGGTAACTACCGCCGTGGAAGTTGTATCAAGAACGCTCTGTAGCAGTTGGGCCTGTTGATGCAACAGTTGTTCGGTTTGCTTGTTAGCCGTCAACNGGGTCAGGGAGGCTACATAGCCATCGCCTAGTTTCGCCACCGCAATGTGATACCATTCATTGACGACTTTGTAATGTAACTCAGCCGTGAACGGTTCGCCCGTCTCCACGACCTGTACGTACCGGTTAAAGAGTGCCGGCTGCTCATTGGCTGGATAAAAGTCAGATAACCGGCGTCCTGCCTCGAGGAATTGGTCAGAAGGCACCATAGCGCGGGCTGCCTGGTTTACCAGCGTCAGTCGAAAATCAACTATCCTTCCCTGCGAATCGCGTAAGGCTTCGCAAGCCAACAAACCACTCAGGGATGTGTCCAGAATCCGGGTCAGCAATTCAGCCTGCTGCTGCTGCTGCTTATGGGCTTCCTTAAGCTGGGTAAGGTCGCGAAACAAGGTGAAAAAACCATCACCCAGCGGCTTACACTGCACTTCAAACCAGCGCTGAAGGCGTGGATTATAATACTCCCAGTCAATCGGTTCCCCCTGCTCGACGAGGGCCTGAAAACTGGCAGCGAGCCGACGTGCATCCGGCTGACGCTCAAAAAGACCTAACTCCCGAAGTTCCGTTTCTTCGTACCCGGTTACGTCCAGGACACGAGCGTTATAAAAGATGGTCTGATAATCTACAATGGCCTGTGTAGCCCCATCACGTTTAGCCCGGTAAACGACGATACCATTGGGAGACTGCTGAATAACACCTGCCATCACATCGAACAAGCTAAACTCCTGACCGACCAGAGGAAACGTCAGCGTTAGTTGTTCATCCTGACAGGCAATAGCTACAGACTGCAGAAACCGGTGATCATTCCGATGTTTGAGCCAGATCGGTAGGAAGTGGGTTGAGTTGGAGGCAGATGAACTCGCTAACGACAATGTATTGACTTGCTGTTGATCGACAAGTAGCGTCAGTGGTCGATCTTTTACTAGCATTCGGTTATAACCCGTTACGCGCTCAGCGGCCGTATTGATTAGACGAATCATGTAAGCAGGATTAGCTCCGGGTACGGCCTGA
Source organism: Spirosoma spitsbergense DSM 19989 (assembly GCF_000374085.1). Lineage (GTDB taxonomy): Bacteria > Bacteroidota > Bacteroidia > Cytophagales > Spirosomataceae > Spirosoma > Spirosoma spitsbergense. Next base: position 13,753 of record NZ_KB893571.1, read on the forward strand.
CAAATAATGACCCCACAGGCTACCCCATCCAGGAGGGCATCAGCCGACGGCTCATGAGAGAAAGTCCGTTTCGTAAGCATATCAGGTAAAAATTTATAGCCTCTTTCGGTTTAGGTTCTTATTGATGTCCGCTTACGGGGTTCTTTGTGCAAACGGCCGGATTTATACGCTAAGCAACTATATGTCTTGGTGAAAGTTGATTATTAGTACATTAAAATAGTGCTTATCAATTAGGATTTCCTTTTTGATAAACTGTTCTACCCAGGTAGATTAGTCAGAATGGCGGTTTTTTGGTTCATTTTTCAGATACTTTTTTTGATAAGATGCTGATTATCAATAGCCATATCATTTTAACTATAAAACCCACCGTCCGCGGCTGCGCCAGGCCGCTGGAGCGGTTGCTTACCGTATAAATCCGCCCGTTTGCAACGAGAACCCCAGTGTATGGTCATCGCTGGCTGAAAATGCTTTTTCAAGCCAGCGATGACCATACACTGTTAGGCGATCTTTTATATGTCAGAATAGTCCGTTGGATATAAAAATCGGGTATCGTTTTTCGATACGTTTTTTTGATAGTTTGGCATGGCCGCCTGACGATAAACCGGCGATAGACTTGCGGGTTGATGGCGAGTAGATGAATTTTAAGGTAATAGAGACACTCGTGGGGTTTAGCCGGAACAGGTTCAGGTGTCGGCCGTTTTGTCTTTTTCATGGGGTGACGACAGGCTTACCCTAAAGTACGAAAATCGTCGGTTCACCCGCGCGGCGGACCGTCCAGGCTTTTTTATGCTCTCGTACCTGACCCTTCCCACAGGTACGAGAGCAGGTGAAACGAATGCGCATGCGGCTGGTCAATCGTCTCAATTTGCCGAAAGAGGTCGCGCAGCCGAATCATGTAAAATCCACCCTTCGCCGTCGAATTATCGGAGTACTCCTGAAGCTGGTAGGTATGAAATATCGGTTTTTTCATCATACAACAACGTATCCTGGTTCGGTAAGCAGCATCGGGAATTAAGGGTCCGTATGCGTCAGAATAGCCAGTTTCCCGGCATCCAGAAGGATCAGACTCTTGTCGGTCTGCTGAATCAACCCCTCAGTTCTCAGCTCGTTGAGCGTACGGAAAAATGTTTCGTAGGTGGTGCCGGCATAGGCCGCCATATCCTGCCGGGTCAGGTTCATAACGATCTGCCCCGTTTCGTCCGCTCCAAATTTATGCTGCAGCATCAGCAGCGTTTCGGCCACCCGGCCTTTTACATCCATCAGGGCCAGATTACGCATCCGTTTTTCGGCTTCCTGCAAGGCGTTGGCGTAAAACCTCATCAGTGCGTAGGTAAGCGAATGGTTGGACTGGAGGGAGAGTTCAAAAAAAGGCAGGGCCACAAAGCAGAGGGTAACGTCGTCTAAAGCGGTGGCGGTGATGGGCAGAATCTGGTCGTTGCCCAGGGCCCGATAGCCAATCATGTCGCCTTTTCGGGCAAACTTCAGGATCAGTTCTTTTTGCTGGCTCCACGCCTTGTGGATTTTTACGGTCCCCTCATACACAAAGTAGACCCCCGCAACCTGACTCCCCTCCGAAAAAATCACTTCCTTTTTTTTGAAGGACAGCATCTGTCGATTCCCATCGATCAGGGGAAGCCAGCCTGCCAAACTGTTTCTACAGAGGAGGCAACTGCTTAAATCACAAGGCGTCTTATTTGTTTTCATGACAGGGATCGTGCGCGCGCCCGTTTACGGGAAGCTGCCCGGTGGCGCAGGTTTCTCAGCGGCTTATGCCACCGGCTCAGGCGGCTTGTCAGTCGAATAGGCTGGCTGGGATAGGACCGGTTCGGGGGAATATTATTAACGATCAGTGCCATAACGAGCAAAATCACCACCCCCATCAACACGGGTGTCAGTACGTAGTAAAAACCCAGGGCTTTTATTTTATCGGAGCCAATGTTGGCAATCAGCGCCGTAGCGCCCGCCGGTGGATGCATGGTTTTGGTGATTTGCATACCCACAATGGACAGCGAAACGGCCAGGGCGGCTGATAGCCAGAGCTGATCGGGCAGCAGCTTGTAGATGCTCACCCCAATAACCGAAGCCAGCAAATGCCCCCCTACCAGGTTTCGGGGCTGAGCCAGCGGACTATGAGTGGCCCCAAAGATCAACACGCAGGAGGCCCCGAACGACCCAATCAGAAACACACTGTCCTGGGCAAGCAGTTGCAACTGGTTCAGTAACCCAAACGAAGCAATGGCCGTAAAGGCCCCGACGAATGTCCAGAAATGATCGGCGGGTTCAATTAACGTCTGACGATACACCACATACCGAACGATCCGGTATTGCCTTCGTACTACCAGCTTCAGCATAGGCTTATTTATAGTATTATTCAAATCACAAACTTCGGCAAACTATTTTATACTTTAATGAATTAACTATGATATAAATCATACTAGTAATTTTCGCATATGCATCACCACCATATCGGACAAGAACCCATTCCCATTTCAACTTCATTAAGACAGTTTCTCAATGGGGAACCGCTAATACCGAAGCGAACCGGCTCAAAAAAGCGCATTCTATATATAGCCATGCTGGCCGTAGGGCTGGCGGGTGGTGTAGCGCTGATTGCCCGCCTGCTGGTTGGTCTTATCAATTTGGTTACCAACCTTTCCTTTTTTGGGCGGTGGTCATTGGCCGAGAGCAGCCCGGCTGATGCAACGCTGGGCCTGTGGGTCATTGCCTTGCCGGCGGTGGGCGGGATAATAGTAGGCCTTATGGCTTTTTATGGCTCCAAAGCCATAAGGGGACACGGCATCCCTGAAGCCATGGAACAGATTCTGGTCAATAAAAGCCGGATTAAACCCATTATCGCCTTTTTAAAACCCCTCTCTGCGGCCATCTCAATTGGAACAGGGGGACCTTTTGGGGCAGAAGGTCCCATCATTGCAACGGGTGGCGCCCTGGGGTCCACCATCGGCCAGATTCTTACCATCAGCGACAGCGAGCGAAAAACGTTGCTGGCTGCCGGGGCTACGGCCGGGATGGCCACTATTTTTGGTACGCCCTTAGCCGCTATTTTCCTGGCCATCGAGTTGTTGTTATTCGAGTTCTCGGCCCGGTCGATCATTCCCGTTGCGCTGGCCTGTGTTACAGGAGCCGCCGGTCATCACCTGCTGTTTGGCACCGACCCGGTTTTTGCCGTGTCCGAAATTATTCCCGAAGCCAGCAATGCCGCTTTGCTGGCCTACAGTGCTATTGGCCTGCTGATTGGCGTGCTATCGGTAGCTATTACCAAGCTGGTCTATTTTATCGAAGATGGTTTTGAAAAATTACCCCTTCACTGGATGTGGTGGCCCGCGCTGGGTGGGCTGGCGGTAGGCCTTATTGGCTACGTTTCTCCTAAAACCCTGGGAGTAGGCTACCGTAATATTACCGATATTCTGTCGGGGACAATGCCCGTATCCCTTGTGCTGTCGTTGTGTCTGTTCAAACTCCTCTCGTGGTCCATCTCATTGGGTAGCGGCACATCAGGCGGTACCCTTGCCCCGTTGCTTACCATTGGTGGGGCTATCGGAGCGCTGGCGGGTCATGCCGTCGAACTGGTATTCCCTGGTCTTGATATCAATCTGCCCCTGGCCGCTTTGGTCGGTATGTCGGCTTTGTTTGCCGGGGCCAGCCGGGCGGTGCTGACCTCCATTGTTTTCGCCCTGGAGACAACCCGGCAGACCAACAGTCTGCTGCCCCTGCTGGCTGCCTGTGTCGGCTCGTACAGTATTTCGTTCTTATTGATGGAAAACACCATCATGACCGAGAAGATAGCCCGCCGGGGCACAAAAACGCCTGATTCATACGAGCCCGACTGGCTGGAAAAATGGACCGTTGGGGAAGTGTCCATACCCGGTACCGTTATGCTGACCGCTACCAGTACCCTGCCCGAAGTGTATCAATATCTGCGGGATTTGGCCACCAAAAGTCAGCGGTTTGTGGTGGTTGATAGCCATCAGCAGGTTAGTGGCCTGGTAAGTTTGTCCACGCTTGTTGCTCACCCCGATCAGGAAGCTCTACTAAGCGACGTTCTGGCGGGCAGTCGGTACGCGTCCATTTCGCCCGGTAGTTCGTTACAGGCCGCCGTTGACCTGATGACCAGCCAGCAGGTCGATATGCTGGCCGTTGTATCCGCTGATAATCAGATCGTCAGCATTCTGGATTATGACCAGTTATTCTCGGCGTACCAGGCGGGGCAGGACGAGCAAAACCACCGGAAGAAGCATATTTCAGTACGGAGATCGTTGCGAAAACGGGTTATCGCTTACCGGCGGGCAAATTAGACTAAGTAATTGACTATAAATGTTTTACAATCAAATAAAGTTCAAAAAGGGGGTTGTTTGACGCGTAATAAAGCTAGGTGAAGGTGGGATTTATTGTTGTCCCGTATTTACTTGGCTTTGGCTATTTCTGGCCGGTCCGTCATGGTGAGCCTGATGACCGGTGCAGGTGTAGAATTACAGTAGAAACCGTAAATTTCCAGTTACAGAATTCAGGACTGTGTTCCTTTTTAAGTCAATCTCCCGATAAAACCTTTATGAGAGCCTTAGCAATACCTTTCCTTTTACTTCTGTTCCTGACTGGTAAAGTACTGGCCCAGTCGGTAGATTTAGTTTCGTACCGGGAGCTGCCCGACCCAAAACCAGTCGATAAAACCAGTTGGTCTACCATAAAGGCCGGGCCCCATTTCAGCTTTACCACCGCTGACGTGCGGTACGGGAAACACACCACTCCGGATCCGTCAGGGGTGCAGGCAAGCTGGAAGGCAAACGCCTGGAAAGGGGAGAAAGTACACACGCAGGCTCTGCTCTGGAGTACATCTGCGATGCCCCAGGTGACACTAAGCTGGTCGGAACTGAAAAACGACAAAGGCAGTATTATTCCGGCGAGCCAGGTGTCGGCCCGTTTCATCCGGTTCGTCATGACGGACGGGTTAAATCCGGAGGGCAACAACTGCGACAAGCGGCCGGTTGGTAAATATGATTCGTCCCTGGTGGCTGACCCCATCGACTTCGTTTCCGTGCGGGACGTGCCGCAGCAAACCGCTCAACCAGTCTGGCTGAGTGTTGCGGTTCCGGCAACGGCCACGACCGGGAGTTACGCGGGCACCCTGACCGCTACCAGCCCGTCAATTTCCAAACCGATCGTCTTATCGTATAGCATCGACGTCCAGCATCGCACACTGCCCACCCCAACAGACTGGACGTTTCACCTGGATTTATGGCAGAATCCGTACTCGGTGGCGCGGGTGCATGGCGTGAAGGTATGGTCGAGAGAGCACATGGACCTCATGCGGCCGTATATGAAAATGCTGGCCGACGCCGGGCAAAAGTCCATTACGGCTACGATTATTAACGACCCCTGGCAAAGTCAGACGGAGGATGTGTACGGGTCGATGGTGAACTGGACGAAAAAGAAAGACGGCACCTGGGCCTACGATTACACGATTTTCGACCAGTGGGTACGGTACATGATGGATCTGGGCATCGATAAGTTTATCAACTGCTACAGCATGATTCCCTGGAATCTGAAATTCAGTTACTACGACGAGGCTACTCAACGGGATACGTTCCTGATTGCTAAAACGGGTACGCCCGAATACGAAGCGCACTGGCGACCCATGCTGACCGACTTTGCCCGACACCTGAAACAAAAAGGCTGGTTTGACAAAACAACCATCGCGATGGATGAGCGACCGATGAAGGCCATGCAGCAGGCCCTGGCCCTGATCAAAGGCGTCGATAAAAATTTCCGGGTTTCGCTGGCGGGCAACTACCACCCCGAACTGGCACCGGACTTAATTAACTACTCCGTAGCCACCAACCAGACTATAGATGCTCCCACGCGGCAGCGCCGTCAGCAGGCCGGCTTTACCACGACCTACTATACCTGCTGCGTGGAACGCAACCCGAATACGTTCACGTTTTCTCCCCCGGCCGAAGCGACGTTTATCAGCTGGTATGCGGCCAATAAAGGGTACGACGGCTACCTGCGCTGGGCCTACAATTGCTGGGTAAAAGACCCCCTGCTCGATTCGCGTTTCCGGACCTGGGCCGCTGGTGATACGTACATCGTATATCCGGGTCCGCGAACCTCCATCCGCTTTGAGCGGCTCATTGAAGGGATTCAGGATTACGAAAAAATCCGCATTCTACGCAATGAATTTGCTGCGAAGGGTCAGATTAACAAAGCCCGGCAGCTCGAAAAAGCGTTGAGCCATTTCGATATAGCTACCTTAACCAGCAGATCAGCGGCTGACGTGCTGAATCCCGCCAAAGTGCTTCTCAACTCCCTGTAGCCGATTCCTGACGCGCCTGTTTTCAGCCCCGACACGAGAAGATATTTTGATGGCTTACCCGTATTCAATCGGCCTAATCTCGATCAGGCCTGATTAGCAATGTGTTGTGAAGCTGCGTAGTATGTATCCTAACCAACAGCGCTAGTTTTTTATTTTCGGGCAGTTTCAACAGGCCACATAACAGACCGTCTACCCGACGCATTGACATCTGGATCGAAACCTGAACTCAGGCTTAGTTATTTTCAAAATACAATCTTCGGATACCTATCTTCGGCCCATTAAGCGGCTGTTATCTGAACTGTGCCTGCTTGAATAGGTTAGCCTGTATACGTGATCGACACAAACTGGCAGATAAACGGCGCAAACAATCTGGCTACGCCACAACAGGACTCAGCTCACTAGGCAACGTACGCCGGAGCAGCCGGTCATTATACCTTGATGAACGACTTTCGCTATGGATTCATTGACGCATGCCGCCCTGGGTGCCTGCATAGGTAAACTGATGCTGAGCAAACCACTGGGCAAAAATGCGTTGCTGTGGGGAGCCATAGCCCAAAATCTGCCCGACATCGACGGTGTAGCCAATGTATGGTTGCCGGTTTCTGAAAGCTTACTGGCGCACCGGGGCCTGACGCATTCGCTGCCTGTTGCTCTTGTGGCCGCTGCGGGCCTGGCCTGGATAGCCCACCGCTGGCAACGCAGCAGCGGGGTGTCGGTTTGGCAGTGGTTCGTTTTCTTCGCGGTGCAGCTATGTCTCCATGACCTGCTCGACACGACCAATGCCTACGGCACTGGCTTGCTGGAACCGTTCAGTCACGCCCGGTTTTCGGTACATCTGCTGTACGTCATTGATCCATTGTTTACGCTGCCGCTGCTGGTGAGCACGCTGGTACTGATAGGGTACAACCGTCGGTACACTTGGGGGCGGGCATGGGCCATTGCAGGGCTGTGCTGGGCGTTGGCATATGTAGGAGCTGCTTCCGTGAGCAAAGCCATTGCCAGCCGGGGTATCCGGGAATCGCTGTCAGCGGCCAACCTTTCAGGAACACATTTTTTTGCTACGCCTACCCCGTTCAACAGTCTCTTGTGGTACGTGGTGGCAACAAATGAACCGGGGTATGCTATAGGGTACCGGTCGGCGTTTGAAAAGCCGGAACACCGCACGGCGTTTACGTTTTTCCCGCAGCAGAAATCATTGCTGTCGGGAGTTTATACATCGGCAGAAGTAGCCCGGCTGATCGAGTTTGCGGATGGTTATTACACCGTTGAGCGTGACCGGCTGGGGCTTGGAATCAATGTGCTCCGGTTTGGACAGGTGGGGGGCTGGCAACAGCCGACCGCGCCCTTTACCTTCCGGTATCAGCTGGGCAACGAAATCAACAACCGGCTGGTGGTGCAGCGGGGCCGCTTTGAGGGTTGGAGTCAACCGGTTATTGCTGCCTATGTCAGTCGTATTTTTGGCGACAATCACGTCCCCCCTAACTAACCTCTGCCATGCATTATCTTACTGAACTGAACTGGCTGACGGTTGGCCAGGGACTGTACGTTCTGCTTACCATCATCGTTTGTCTGCGTATCGTTTACGATACCCGCACCACTACTAAAACCCTGGCGTATCTGCTGCTTACCATTTTTCTGCCCGTCGTGGGCATGATCGTATACTTTACGGTGGGTACCAACCTCAGGCTCAGGAGTATGTACAGTAAAAAGCTTACCAGCAACGAAACACTGGCCATGCGAATTGACGAGCATATAGTCAAAAGCAGCCGCGAGCAAATGGAGCAGGCTACCGAAAATGTACAGCAAAACAGCAAACTGGCGCGGCTGATGGTACGCGATAACTCCAGCCCTCTGACGGGTAATAACCGGGTTACCCTGCTGCTTAATGGGGAGACTAAATTTCCTGATTTACTCGATGCACTGCAACAGGCCCGGCACCATATCCACATTGAATATTACATCTACGACGACGATCGGATTGGCAATGCCATCAAAGATATTCTGATTCAGAAAGCGAAGGCCGGGGTGCAGGTGCGTTTTATCTACGATGATTTTGGCAGTCGGGCTATTACCAAAAAGCTGGTGCCTGAACTCCAGACCGCCGGGGTGCAGGCGTATCCATTTTATAAACTGACCCTTCCCAATTTTGCTCAGCGACTCAACTACCGCAACCACCGGAAAATTGTTGTTATCGACGGCTGTACGGCCTATGTGGGGGGAATCAACGTGTCTGACCGCTATATCAACCAGCCCCATCAGCACGGCAGGCGCGTCGATTCGCCGGAGCGGGGCAGGGGGCCAATCGGTTCGCGGGGCCGAACACCGACGAACAAGGAAAAACAGATGTTCTGGCGGGATACGCACCTGCGCATCGACGGCGCGGGCTGTTATTATTTGCAGCACTTGTTTCTATGCGACTGGAATTTCTGCGCCGACGAACCCGTAGCCATCGAATCCTCTTTCTTCGGTAACAGCCTCGCCGACCAGCCCGTCAACGGCGAATCCACGCCGGGCGAACCCATCGGAACGACAAACCGGCCGGGAGCCATGGTGCAGATTGGGGCCAGCGGTCCAGACTCCCGGCATCCGGGGTTGCTGTTCGATTTTTTGCAGGCTATCAACTCTGCCGAGGAGGAAATTCTGCTGACTACGCCCTACTTCATTCCCGGCGACAGCCTGCTTGACGCACTGACGGTGGCCGCACTGAGTGGCGTGCGTGTAAAGCTGCTGGTGCCGGGTATATCTGACTCCCGGCTGGTCAACGCGGCTGCCAGCTCATACTACGGCGATTTGATGAGCGTGGGTGTCGAAATTTACCTGTATCAGAAGGGATTCGTTCATGCCAAAACAATGGTGACCGACGAAAAACTGGCCGTAGTGGGTACTGCCAATATGGACTACCGTAGTTTCGACCTGAACTTCGAAGTAGCCGCATTCGTTTACGACACTGACCTGGCCGACCAGCTCAAGCAGGCGTTTATCGATGACCTGTCTTACTCGGAGCGTATTGATTACGACAGGTGGCGGCAGCGGTCACGCATCCGGCGGCTGGGCCAGAAGATTGCCCGGATGGTGGCCCCGCTACTCTGATTGCACAACCGGTTTCCCGAAAATAAATCGCTTCTCAATTACCCCAATATGTTAAGTAGCCATGAGCCGATAGGGCCGTGGTCTGCCACTCAATTGCTTCCTGCCGACGTCCCAGTTTATACAACAGGTGAGCATAGGTATCCCTATTAGCCGTCTGCGGTTGAATGTCCATTGAACGCTTGGCCCAGGCCAAGGCTTTTTCAAGCACCTTTGGGTCATCAACGACCTCGTAGAAAGCCCACGCTCCCTGGTTCAACTGCATGGCTAAGGCCAAGGAGTAGGCCGATTTGTAGTAAGCCTTAGATTCTAAAACGATTCTATATCACCCAAGTCGCGCTCCCCTCGCAAAAACGGCCCCATCAGCTCCTCGTATTGCGCCTGATCACGCTGCTGAATGTCGGCCAAACTAATGCTCATGGGCGTAGCATCCAGATAAGTGTTGGCTACCTTCATCAGTTTAGGTGCATTACCAAGGTGTCAATAAAAATCCATGCGTAAACCAAACGCTTGTTGTTCGTTTGCTTCTTTGGATCGGCTATCATCCTGGCTGCCTGCATGCTCGATCATCAGCCTTATCGCTTGTTCAAACAAATCGGCATCTTTCTGCTGACAGGCCTGCCTCATGGTTTGCATCACGGCTATCGCGATGGGCGGGGGTTGGTTCTCCGGCATGGAGCCCATGAGCTCATGGACGCGGGCCTGATTTGCCTGATACAATTCGTAGGCCATGCAGTTGAGCACCATCAACTTGGGGTAGTCTAACAAAAGTTTAAGTGTTTCGTCGGCCTGTCGCTGTCCGGCTGGCAGGCTAGCCAAATACTCATTAAATACATCTGCATACGGTGTTCCAGCTGTTTGAGCCGCTTCAGATACGCTTTGATGAAAGCTGCATCGCGATTACCCGACTCGTATTCGACCTGGTAAGCAGCCAACGGCTTTTGCGAACGCAACGTCAGCCAACGCAATAAACGCTTCCACCGGGCGCCCTCCCATTGCCACAAAGACGACCTCCTCATCGGCATTGACGAAAAAGTAGGATGGATAACCCTTAACGTTAAACTTTTTGGCCAGTTCTTGGCCTTCTCCCTGCTGGGCATCGGCCTTGTAATTGACAAAAGCCGCGTTGTACTTCTTGCCAACCCTGGCATCGGGGTACACCTCCTTATTCATCCATTTACATGGACCGAACCAGGTTGTGAACAGGTCGAGAAAAATAAGCTTGTTTTCTCCTCTGGCTTTTACCAGCACCGATTGCCAGTCTGCGCTTCTGAACAGTCACCTAGGCTTTCATCTTGATATGAGTTCGTTCAAAGACCCGATCATTAAGGGCTTGACAAGTGGGTTCATTGAAGCGAACTGCATTAAAAGCAGGCATATGCAGAATACGACGAAGACGACTGTTGCCTTTTTTGGAGATGCGCGTTTTGCCTGAGTGCTTATTTGGTAGTGGCTTTGACGGTTACCCGACCGGTAGAGTCGATTACCGATAGGCAGACTTGAAGGGTGTCCTTGCTGATGTCAAGACCAACACAATAGCGCAGATAAGATGTCATAAACAAAGGGGATAAAAAAGTGAAACATGAACCTAACTACTTTCCTGACTCTGGCACATCGATTGCAGATCACAGTGACAAACTCCGTCTATGGGTACTGTCGGAGCTTGTAGAAAGTGACAAGGGTACCAGCGCAGCCAGCGAGTTCAAGATCGGGCTATTCTCCGTCTCAGCCGCGGACCCGAGGTACTGGTAACCCCTGTCAGGTCTTACTCAAAAATTGCACTTTTTATGACAACCTCAAATCAAAACAAAGATATGAGCGGCGGACCGTCAGATCTCGATGTATTCAAACGTCGCCTGTTTAGCCGCTTCTATAGGTTTAACAATTTGCCCTCAAAAGCCGACTTTACATCAAAGCTATTCAAGCTGCTTTGGCAGAGCTAAGGCTTATGCAACAAACAATCTGTGGGCAAACATAATGCCTGCGTAACTTCAGTTCATATCAACTACTGCTGGAAATCGTCCAGAAAAACCTCCAATAGCTTTCGAAAAAAGGTACTGGTGTATACTGCAAAAGCAACTGTGGGTTGCAAAAATGAACGACTCTTGGCATATTGCAGTTATAGTAATGAAAAAAGGCACTGCTTAATATGGCATACGCAACACTTCCTCCACAGACGGCGGTTTACACCCCCTACACTGTCATTGATAAATCCCGGCAGGGCATGCTTCGTACTGAAGCGGATCAGGTAGCCCAGCTAGCCGGATTGACCGATATTGAACTGGCCCGCATTCTGAACATGTCGATCCGGAACCTACACCGGCTCAAAGCCGATGATAAACTGGCCAGAGACGCTTCTGAGCGGCTGCTGTTACTAACCAATCTGTTACAACATGGGCTGGATGTCTTCGATGAGGATGCTCAAACACTAGCCGAATGGCTTCGTTCACCCATTCGTGAACTCAATACACAATCCCCCTTGTCTCTACTCGACACAACAACCGGGTTTGGGCTAGTGGATGATGTGCTGGGGCGCATCGAACACGGCATTGTCGGCTAGTTATCCTGCTATCTTGATGTTAACCGTTTATCGAACCGTCAAAGCAAAATACATCCATGAGCCATTGGCTACCGAAGGAGCACGGTTATTTGGTGGCCGGTGGAACCCAAAAGGATACCCCCTACTTTATACTACCTCCTCGCCTGCTCTGGCCTTAGTCGAATCGCTAGTGCACCAACCCCGGGTTAAGTACGAGAAGTTGCCTAAACTATTTCTGTTTACTCTAGAGGTGCCTGATGACTCATTAACCACTTTGTCACTGGACGACTTGCCTCCTTATTGGAATGACGAAAGCTACGAACGGACCCAGTGGATTTTACGAGATTGGCTGAATGAGCCTACTACACTAGTGGTGGCTGTTCCCTCTGTAGTAGTGCCGATGTCCTACAATTATTTGTTTCATCCGGCTCATTCGGCTTTTAGCCAAATTCGGGTTCGCCATCAGGAGCCTTTTCCCATCGAACGTCGACTTTGGCAGCAGGACAATCCATAATTCATTCAATTAACAAACCTCTACCTCGTCAAATGAAAGTGGACATAAAATGTAACTTATATTGATTGATTTGTATAGACTAGTTCATTTATGATCGTTCACAAAAAGGGCAGTTATCATTATTAATTGAACGAGTCGTCATAAGATGTCAAAACCGTTCAATTAAACGTCCGGTTCACAAAAGAAGCCGCGCTCCCTGGCAGGAACGCGGCTTCTTTTGTGAACCGGTCTGTCGAATATAAGGGCTACTCCGTTTTGATCAGCTTGAGCGTCTGGCTTTGGGTGGACGTGCTCACCCGCAGCAGCAGCACCCCCGCCGGAAGCTGGCCCAGGCGCAGCGTCAGACGCTCCACTTCCCCGGCCTTTCCAACCGACTGCTCACTCACCCGGTGACCCCGTTCGTCGCTCAGTTGCAGGCGCAGAGCCTGTCCCTGGGCGCCCCGTACCTCCACCTCGATGGTTTCACCCACTACCGGGTTGCCCAGCACGATCACCCGCAGGGGCGCTTCCACCAGGGCCGCCTGACGGGCACCCGGGTTGCAGGCCGCCAGCCAGCCGTAGCGGAACTGACTCACTACCCCGCTCTGCACCGCTTCCAGGGTGATGACCGGGTTGTCGGTGTACAGATTCAGCGTGTAGGGACCCGAAGCGGTGGTGGGCAATGTCTCATTGACCACCCGGAAACGCACCGGCGAGCCGTCCAGGCCCGCGTACCGGGGGCTGAACGTCACCCTCCGCTCACCCGCACTTATTACCTCGCAACTCACCGTGGTGACTCCCGTGATACTGAACGGAGCCGTGGGCGGGTTGGTGGGTGGCTGAGGGCTGGCCGGCAGGACCGTGAAACTAAAGACCGTGCTGGTCGATAAGCCGCCCCCGTCCGTCGCCGTTAGGGTCACGCTGCTTACCCCGCTCATACTCGGTGTACCGCTGATGAACTTGCCGCTCACCGTTAGTCCGGCGGGCAAACCGGCGGCCGACAGGCTGATCTGGTCGGGCGTCTCCTGATCGATGAACGTGTTGGTTAGGTTCAGGCTATACCCCTGACCCACCAGGGCTGTCTGAGATGCCACCGGCTCGTTCAGCCGCGGGGGCGTGTTGTCCTGACCCACGCTCTGACAGGCATTCAGCCAGTTGTAGGCGTAGGTGACCGGTCCGGCGCTGCCCGTTTGCGTGGCCCGCAGGGTGATGACCGGGTTGTCGCGGTACAAAGTCAGCGAATAAGGGCCCGGCTCGGTGGTTGAACCCAGCTCGTTGACCACCTCGAAGGCGACGGGCTGCCCGTTCAGGCCCGCGTAGCGGGGAGTAAAGTTGATGTTGATGCGGTCGGCCACCGGCGTGCAACTGATGGTGGTGACCCCCGTGATGGCAAAGGGTGCCGTAGGCGGGGGGGTGCCCATGGCCGGCTGCACGCTCAGCACCAGCGGGGTGCTGGCCGAGAGCCCGCCCGGATCGGTGGCCGTGATGGTGATGGAGACCGGCGAGCCCACCGTGCTGGAGGGGGTGCCCGACAGGGTCGCCCCCGAGAAGTTCAGCCCGCCGGGTAACCCGCTGGCCGACAGCCGCAGGCTGCCCGGCGTTTCGGTATCGGTGAAGGTGCCCTCGGGGATCACGTAGGAAAAGTACTGACCCACGGTAGCCGTCTGGGAGGGGATGCCCCTCACTACCCGGGGGGGCGTGTTGGGGGTGGTGCTGCTGTTACAGGCCGCCAGCCAGTCGTAGGTGTATTTGGTGGTGGCTCCGCCCTGCCGGGCTTCCAGGGTGATAACCGGGTTATCGGTGTAGAGTTGCAGGGTGTAGGGCCCGGGACTCGTGGTGGGAAACAACTCATTGGTCACCGAGAAGCTGAGGGGCGAGCCGTCCAGGCCGCTGTAGCGGGGGGTGAAGCTGACACTAAACCGGTTGGGCAGGACGGGCGTACAGTCGACGGTGGTGACCCCCGTGATGGCAAAGGGAGCGGTCACCACCGGATTGACCGTCAGGGTGACAGAGGCTGTGCCGGTGCAGCCGTTGGCACTGGTGCCGGTGACCGAGTAGGGTCCGGCGGTGCTAACGACGATGGCGGGGGTGTTGGCCCCGTTGTTCCAGGCGTAAGTGACGGCCGGTTGGCCGGCCCCGCCCGACGCGGTCAGGGTAGCGGACTGCCCCTGGGTGATGGTCAGGCTGGGATTGGCCGTTATGCTAACGGAGGGCGCGGTTTGATCGCCGGTGACGGTGGTCTGGGCCACGGCTGAACAGCCATTACCCGACGTCACCGTCACCGAGTAGGTGCCCGCCGTGTTGAGGGTGGCCGTGTTGCCGCTGCCTACTTGAGTGGCTCCGGCACTGAAGCGGTAGGATTGCCCCTGGGGACTGGCTGTCAGGGTGACTGTTCTCATGGTGCAGCTCAGGGGTCCGTCGTTGGTCAGGCTGACCTCGGGCACCGATTGGTCACCCGTCACGGTGGTCTGGGCCACGGCCGAACAGCCGTTTGCCCCGTTGCTCACAGTCACCGAGTAGGTACCCGATGCATTCACGATGGCCTGATTGCCGTTCTGGCTCACCACCCCCGGCCCCGCGAAGGCATAGCTCAATCCATTGGGACTGGCCGTCAGCGTTACGCTGCTCGTCGCACAGGTTATTAGCCCGCTGCTGGTCAGACTGGCCTGGGGTACCGATTTATCCTGACTGATGGTGATGGTCGTGACCGAGAAACAGCCCGTGCTGCTGTTGGTCACCGTCACCGAGTAAACACCTGCGGTGTTGACCAGCGCCTGACTGCCCTCCTGGCTCACAATACCCGGCCCCGTAAACACATATCGGTCTCCGCCCCCCGCGAACAGGGTTATCTGGGTCTGGGTGCAGGTCAGCGTCGTGGATGGACTGGCACTAAGGGTGGCCACCGGTTTGGTGTTGTCCTGCGACACGCTCACACTGGCCACGCCCGTACAGCCATTACCTGAAATCACCGTTACCGAGTACAAGCCCGGTGCGCTCACTGTCGCCTGATTGGTTGAACCGAGTTGGGTAGCTCCCTGGCTGAACTGATAACTCAGCCCGTTTGGATTGGCCGTCAAGGTGACACTCGTCACCGCGCAACTCAACGTACCACTGCTGGCCAGACTGGCTGAGGGGGTCAAGTTGTCCTGACTGATGCCCACGCTGGCTGTCGCCGAGCAACCGGCTCCACTACTAACCGTTACCGAGTAGATTGCGGATGAACTGACCGTCCGAACGGCGTTGATCGAGCCATCCTCCCAGACGTAGTTGCTGCCCCCGGATGCCGTTAAACTCACCGTTGGACTGGTACAGGTCAAGGTCGCCGAACTGGGGCTGATGACCGCCGTGACCGACTGGTTTACCGTCACGCTGACCGATACCGTTTTGGTGCAATTGTTAGTGTTGTCGGTAGCCGAAAAATACAACAGCGTGCTGCTGCCGGGGGCCAGATTGGTGGCCGTGAACGTATTGGTCCCCTGATTGTAGGTTCCCGCCGGTTGGGTCAATGCCTGATCGGAATACCAGGTGGTACCTACCGTAAACTGGTTGCTGTTGTCGCCAAGTTGCAGAGCGGGGTTGATGGTATTGCCACAACTGCTGATGGCGGAAGCAATCACGTCGTTATTGACCACATTGGGAATTGGATTGCCCTGTGGATAGTCGATGATACCGTTGTTGGTCAGCGTCCCAAAGTCGATATGCGTCCGCGTGGTATTAACCGTAAACAAACCCGCGTTGGTGAAGCTGTTGCCGTTGTTGAAGATAGGGGCCAACAGGGTCAGCGTGGCGCAGGCACTGTTAGTGAACATACCTGGGTTGACGATGCCATAGTTCCCAATAGTGCCCAACGACCCAATGGTGATGGTGGAGTAATTGATGAAGGTAGCTGTGAAGGTGTTTGCCAGCCCAAGGACCCCTGTTCTGTCAATGGTGATCGTTCCACCAGTTGCGTTTGTGAAACTGGCTCCGGGGCTGTTGGTCAGCCCATTGCCCGTCACCGAGGCCGATGCCCCGATGGTGATCGTGGCCGAGTTGATAAAATTGCCCGAATTCAACAAACCGTCGCCGGTTATTCGGTCAATCGTTATCGTCCCGCCCGTATTGGTAAAGGTGGCCTGATTCCAGATGCCCTGCGTTCCCATGGTAACAGAGGCCCCAATGGTAATGATGCCCGTGTTGGTGAACGTAGCGGTAGCTCTGTTGTTGATTCCCTGATTAGTGGCTCGGTCAACCTGAAGTGTGCCGGTGTTGGTAAAGGTGCCGGTGTTATGGAGACCGATCAGGCCCACCGGGGCCGTGTTGCCCAGCATCAATGTGCCATTGTTATTGACTGTCCCTTGATTATAGAACGCAGTGGGGAAGCCACCGAGGGTTGCAAAACTGTTGATGGTCAAACTCCCCGCGCTGCTGATACTGAGCGATGCTCCCGTTTGCACGGCCACCGATTTGGCCGTGGCCGTAGTGCTCAGCACGGGCTGGTTAGCCGGCCCCGACGGAATCACCACATCGTCGGTAGCGGTGGGAACGGTGCCCGATGCCCAGTTGCCCGCCGTGTTCCAGTCGGTGCTCACGCAGCCCGTCCAGATCGGACCCGACAGCCCCGCCCCGCAAACCGGCGTGTTGACCGTCAGCGTGACACTCGTTACCGAAGAGCAACTGCCAATGGTGCCCGTTACCGAATACGGCCCTGCCACACTCACCGAAATGGCCGCTGTCGTTTCACCGGTTGACCAACTGTAACTCGTTGCCCCCGACGCGGTGAGCGTGGCGCTCTGCCCCTGGGTAATGGTAAGCGAAGGCGTAGCGGTGATGGTGGGCTGGGAACCCGGCGTGGTGGTCAGCACACCCGTGTTGGTACCGATGGTGAAGGTGCCGCCGTTAAGGTTCTGCACCAGTCCCGCGTTGGTGCTGATGCTGCTGTTACCCGTAGCATTCTCGATGATCGTACCCGTGTTGCTGAAGCTACTGCTGTTGCTGATAACGGCATTGGCGACGATATTGAGCAAGGCTCCACACCCCGCATTGCTGAACGTAGCCCGGTTATCGACCCCGGTTGCCCCCACCGCTGCCGAAGCCCCAATGGTGATGGTGGCCGAATTGGTGAAACTGCCCCTAAAGTTGAGCAAGCCCTCAAGGGTTGCCTGGTCGATGCTGATGGCTCCCCCGGCGTTGTTGGTGAACGTAGCCCGGTTGTCAATACCATAGTTTCCCGCCAAAGCCACCGCCCCAACGCGCATCGTACCCGAATTGGTGAAACTACCAATATTGTTTTCCAAGCCCACAACGGTTGCCCGGTCGATGCTGATGGTTCCCCCGGCGTTGTTGATGAACGTAGCCACGTTGAAAATACCATAGTCTCCCACCGCAGCCGTGTTGCCGACGACAAGCTGCCCGCTGTTGGCCACCGTACCCCCGTTGTGAAAAGCCGTCGCGTTTCCACCCACGCTCTTCGAGCCGTTGATGGTCAGAATACCCGCAGCCGTGATGCTCAGGGAAGCCCCACTCTGCACCTCCACCGATTTGGCCGTGGCCGGAGTACTCAGCACGGGCTGGTTGGCCGGTGTCGACGGAATCACCACGTCATCGGTGGAGAGTGGCACGCGGGTCGGACACCAGTTGCTGGCCGTGTTCCAGTCGGTGCTGGTCGTGCCGGTCCAGGTTAACATGCTGGTTGTGGCATTGACTACGCTGGCCGTTGCCGTGGCCGTGCAGCCGCTGGCGTTGCTGACCGTAACGGTATAGTTGCCGGGCATAGTTATAACAAACATACCCGTCGTGTTGCTTTGGCTATCGGGTATAACTCGTACCGCCCGAAGCCGTCAGTGTAACACTGGTCTGCGAACAGGTGAGCGTACCTGATGTCAGGCTGGCACTGGTGGGCAGGGCATTTACCGTCAGGCTTACTAAACTCGTGCTGACAGGCGAGCCACCCGATGCCGCTACGGTAATGGTGAACGTTTGCACCCCGCTCAGGCCCGCCCCTACGCTGGCAGAGACCGCGCTGGTGCTGGTGGCCGACAGGGTGATGCCTGCTGGTGCCACCCAGGTGTAAGAGTAAGGTGCCGTGCCGCCCGATGCCGTGACCGACAGGGCCACCGTACCGCCCGCACAAACCGGATCGGGACTGGCGGAGGAGGCCAGTGTCAGACTGGTACTACCCTGAAACTCATACGCGCCCATATCCACCGCCGTATTCATGTAGGGACGGGGGTTGCCGACAATATCGGTCGAAGGCGCATTGAGTGTATTCGTACTATTGCCTTGGGTCTGGATTGAACTGACTCCCGAGTTTACGACCGGTGAAGTGGATCTTACCGAAAGGCCATCATCAGCCGTCATCCATTGGTTGTCGGGACCATCGGGATCGTTAGCGTCGGTAAATTGCGGATCCTGGTCAATGCAATTGGTCTTATTTAAAGCCGTTAAGCTGCTAAGATCCTGAAAATCACAGTTGGTAGCGTATATACGATTTACATCCCGCCCTAAACTTTTGATGGTATTGTTACCGATTCTATTGTTCCAAAACACACAGTTTAAAAGATATAATCCGGTAGTGATGTCATTGCTGAACGATATGCCCCCTGCGTCTTCCGGTGCTGTGCCGACAACCGTATTGTTTAAGAACGTTCCGTTGGCGATGTACGCGTTAGTGCCAAAAGTTGAAATCGCTCCACCCCAGCGCTCAGCGGCATTTTCCGAAAAAACAACATTCGATAGCGTGGGTCTTGAGTCAGATAGGAACAACCCCCCTCCTCCAATCCCATTACTACCTGTCGCTGCGTTTTTTGAAAAAACCACATTGTCCAGGGTCATATTAAGGCCAACATATATATACATGCCCCCTCCGGAAGTTGCCTTATTATTGGAGAACGTGCAGTTGGTCACCTTCATGTAGACGACACCCGACGGAGTCTCATTATTGTTGCGATTGTAATACCCGGCATGGTACATGCCACCCCCATTAGTTGCTGCGGTATTACCGGTAAAGACACAGTTGATTACCGTGGGCGATACCATAGACCCATACATACCACCACCACTATTATTGGGAAAATCACTCCCATTGGCATTGCCACCGGTTATGGTGAAGCCGTCCAATCGGGCATCATCCCTCAACCCATTGGTAGGGTTGTAGATCACATGGTAGGAATTGCCGCCATTTCCCGTAATGCTCAGAGTACTTCCGCTGCCCGTTATTACGTCAGGTGTACCGTCAATATCACCGCTCAAAATGGTTGGGTTGGTTGTCCAATTACGCTGTGATACCATGGTTTCGGTACCATTGCCGGAGAAGCCGCCGTAGATGGCAACGCCTTTTTTCATCGAAAAGCTGATGGTGCGGTCCATTGTAGTGGTGGGTTTATACGTCCCAGCCGCTACCCAGACTTGTGCGCCACAGCCAGCCGCCGTGTTGATAGCCGTTTGCAGCGCCGTTCCCGAAAAGGCGTTCGTCCAGCTACTGCCATTCTGGACACCGGCCCCCGCCTGGGTAACGTAAATCACCGCCCCGCAACCCGGCGCGTTGACCGTCACCGTCACCGTAGTCACGCTCGAACAGCCGTTCGTGGTTCCTCGCACCGAGTAGGGCACGGTGGTTCTTGGCGAAACGGTGATGGGGTTGATGGTTTCGGTGGTGCTCCATTGGTAGGTCGTTGCGCCCGATGCCGTCAGGGTGGCACTTTGGCCGCTCGTGATGGTTAGCGACGGGTTGGCCGTGATGCTTACCGTTGGTGGCGTATTGACCGTTAGGCTGAAGGCAGTACTGGTGACACTGTTGCAACCGCCCGTTACCACCACCCAATAACTGCCCGCGTTGCCTGGCTGGACATTGCTCAGGCTCAGGGCCGAGGTGTTCTGGGCCGGACTCACCACCGAGCCATCTTTGTACCACTGGTAGCCGCTGACAGTACCCGTTACGCTCACGCTGGCGGTGACCATCCCCCCCGCGCACACCGCCGAACCTTCCACAGGCTGGGCCGTGATGCCCACAACCCCAGCCGACTGCACTTCATAAGCCCCCCTGTCAATCTGGCAATTAGCCCCCGCAAAGCGGGAATTACCGGCCAGATCGGTTCGTGGTCCGTTGGCGGTGGTGTAGGCTGCGGTGTTGCCTGCGTCGATGGCGGGGGAGCCCGCTCGCAACTCGGTACTGGTACTGCTGGTAAAGGGCGAAGTGTTGATGGTCAGATTGGTGGGGTCGGTGTTGTAGCCGATGCCGGTATCAAAGAGGCTGTACGTGGCCGTAATGCTGGCGAAGGAATTGGCGAAGGTATTATCGCCCCCATTCCCAAACACCACACAGTTGGTCAGCACCGGATTACTGGAGCCACCACCACCACCCCCATCGTTGAAAATCGCCCCGCCGTAGGTAGCGGTATTTTGTTGAAACGAGCAGTTGGTCAGCACCGGGCTGGATGTGCCCCGATTACCAAAGTTGTACATCATCCCGCCGTTGGTAGAAGCGGTATTTTGTTGAAACGAGCAGTTGGTCAGCACCGGGCTACTGGTGCCACCAAAAGACCCATTGTTGAACATTGCCCCGCCGGAGTCAGAAGCCGAATTGCCCACAAACGAGCAGTTTCGAATTGTAGGGCTACAGACCTGGCCACTACCAGACCCATTGTTGAACATACCTCCACCAGAACCACTGGCATTACCGCCGGTGATGACAAACCCGTCCAGAATGGCAGTGGTGGTCAGACCCGCCGAGTTAAAGAAGACGTGGTAACTATTGTCGCCGTTGGTGCCTACCGTGCCAATATCCCCACTCAACGTACTGTTGCCGCTTCCTGTCTGGGGGTTGATGGCGGGCCGCTGGTTCAGGTTTTGTTCGTTACCGACAAAACCCCCGTAGATGGCAACCCCGTTTTTCATGGCGAAGCTGATATTACGGTCGGTGTTGCCACCGGGTTTATACGTCCCGGCGGCTACCCAAACCTGGTCGTTGGCGGCACTGGCGTTAATGGCCCCCTGCAAATCGGTGGTACTGGTGGCCCAACTCGTGGCCCCGGACGGGGTACCGGTGCCGCTGGTGGTTACATAGCGGATCACCGGACTGGGCGGACTGGCAAGGGCAGTGGTCAACAAGGCGGGACACAGCAGGGCTAGCACAAGGACGAAGAAACAGGCAGAAGGTAGCGGCTGGGTCTTCTGGCGGATGAACAGAAACAGGGATGCGTAAAAATGGGTCATAGTTGGTTTTGAAGATAAAAAAATCTGTTGCTGTCAATAGGCATGGAGCCGGGTAATCTGCTGGTCTTCGATGGTGTAACTCTATCAGGGCAAAGGTCTGGGGAATACCCTGAGAAGGCTTTTGGTAGTGTACCAAAAGCGTTGTGTATTGTGCCACCCCTTCGTGTTGTGTTGTACGAGAAGATGTAGAATACCTACCCACCCTGATTCCTTACGGGCAGCCAACAAACGAAGCGGGAGCAAAAAAGCGGCATGGGTATGGATTGGAAAGAGGGGCCGCAGGTGCGCCTGTACGCGTCAAATGTGACGGGCCGCTTTCTTATTTCCTATCCGCCGGGGACGAACGTATCTAAAAACTGTCCGAAGGGGGTATTTTATTTACCGGAGTGCCTGTCAGGTCAAAACGGGTTTTCTGAAGCGCATTTTTACCAGGTTACCATTCTGGTTTTCGTAGGTGAGGATGCCGTCGAGTTGGCGGGTGAGGAGTTCTACGAGCTGCGTACCAAATCCCGTTCCTTTTGGATGCTGGCCGGGTTGTTTGCCAACGCCATTGTCGCCAATCTGAAGCAGAAAGTTGTTGGCATCCGGCTCGGCAAGGCTGATGGGCACGGTTCCCCCCGCCACGGCTACTTTATAATACCGCAGTGATTCTGTATCATTTTTACCCTCGTAGTATGTCGATAAAAACTGACTACTTTTTAAAATACCATTGATATACTTCCAAATAAATCAAGGACAAGACAGGTTATAAAACTTAATCTTTTTGATAGGTTTACTGGATGTCATAAATCCTTCTTATCCTAATGGCTTCGCTTAATCAAGTCATTGGTTTTCATAACTATAAAATTTGAGTTTACTTCGTAGCGGATTTCCAGTGTTGATTCCACTGCCAGCGCTACCGAGGATACGAGGTACCGATTTCAACCTTCGGTACGCGCGTAATAATTACTTGACGAATGATCAACAAATAGAATGGACACCCCTTTGAAGTTGCTCGTCGTGGAGGACGACATGATCATTGCCGCCAACATCGCCCTGCAACTCACTAAACTTGGCTATGAGGTGAGCGGGATTGTGTCTCGGGGCGAAGAAGCCATCCTAAATGCTGAAACCAACCGGCCTGACCTGATTTTGCTCGATATCAGTCTCAAAGGCTCACTCGACGGTATCGACACAGCCCATGCTATCCACCAGCGGTGGAACATCCCGATTATTTACGTCACGGCCAACACTGACGAGGCCACCTTTGCCCGGGCAAAAAAAACGCATCCCTACGCTTACATCGCCAAGCCGATCCGGGCAATTGAGCTACAACGGGCTATCGAGCTGGCCATCAGCCGCCTGGCCGACGAGGCCCCCACCTCTGCCAACCCTGCCCCCGACGCGCCCTTTGTGCTCAGTGACCGGATTTTTGTGCGGCACCGCGAAAAGATCGTCAAGATTTTCATCGCCGATATTCTCTACGTGGAAGCTGACCGCAACTACTGCCACCTCTACACGGCCGACAAAGAATACCTGCTGACAACGACCCTGAAGGTGATGGAAGACAAACTCCCGGTTAACTATTTTGTGCGGGTGCACCGCTCCTATCTGGCAAATCTGACGCAGGTAGATGAGGTAGGCGAAGGCCATATCGGAATCGGGGGTAAAACGATTCCGCTCAGCCACCTCCTGCGCGAGGCACTACTAAAACGAATCCAGACCATTTGAGGCCGCCGGGCAAAACCGGCATTACCGTTCACACATCCGGTAAAAAAATACCCCCTTTCGGACAGTAAAAGGATGCGCTCGTCCGGGCGAACTTGGTTGGGGAATACACTGGCGATAGTTTAGAGCCGTTATCGGCCAAATCACTTTGCCAGGCTGATTGGGCCGCTCCGTTTCAGACCACACCCAAACTATGCTTAACCATGCCGTTCTCGTTTGCCACTATTCGTTCGCCGGCGATTTTTTGCTTCCTGTGGCTCGTGCCAGCGGCCATCTTACTGGCCTACAGAGGCCTACTATGGCTACGATTACCTCTTATACGAACCACAGCATCAGGGTAAGTTATACGCGCGGTTCAAAACGGAAACCCCTCATTTGCCCAATAGAATCGAGAACCGGTCACCTCCTGCCCGATTTGGCCTATTCCGCTGCGAACTAATTACTTCTTCCTCCTTAACCAAGTCCGTCCCCCCTCCATCACCGGGCTATAAACGGCCCGGTGGTTAAAACCAAAACTTTATGCAAACGGTAGGTATCATTGGCGGAGCTGGCTTCATTGGCAGCTACGTCACCCAAAAATTTCTGAACGAGGGCTATACCGTGAAGGTATCCACTACTGACCTCACCAAACCCGAAAAATACCAGCATCTGCATCAGCTTTCTCACGCTGAGAACCTGACCATCAGGGAAGTGGACGTAACCAACGAAGCGGCCCTTGGCGAGTTTTTACGGGATTGCAACATGGTGGTTCATAGCGGCACTCCCTTTCAATTAGCCGCCGAGAATCCGCAGGAAGAGGTGTTCGAGCCGACCGTCCGCGGAACCGAGAACTTTCTGAAGGTGGTAAGCCAAATGCCTTCGGTGCAGAAGGTGGTGTTCGTGGCCTCAGTAGGTGCGCTCAACACCGCCTACCCGATGCCCGTCCCCCACTACCCTGCCGACCACCTGTATACTGAAGCAGACGAGCCGTATCTGGATCCCGAATCCATTCCCTATGCGCAGGCCAAGTACTACGCCGACCAGGCCGTGCGAACATTCGTGGCCACACACCCCCAACCCGGCTTCGAGATCGTGAGTGTGTCGCCCACGGGCGTGATGGGTAAACCGCTGTCGGCCCGTGAGGATTCGACGTCGGTGGGCCTGCAATACCTTATCAAGAATAAAATTGCCCCCAATCCTTTTGTGCAGATGATGTTTGACCACGACGTGGATATGGCTATCGTGTCGGTTTCCGACGTGGCGGAGGGGATTTTTCGGGCCGCAACCACCGCCGGGCTGCATGGCAGGAACTACCTGCTCAGCAGCGAAAGCTATAAAATATCGGACATGACGCTCATGCTGAATGGCAAAGCCCCCGCAAACGCTGCCCGAAACGTGTATAGCAACGCGCTAGCCACTCAGGAGCTGGGAATGCAGTTTCAACCCGCCCACATGCCGCTCAGCGAGTGGGCCGACGTTTGATCCCAATACAGGCTTCTAACGTTCGCCTAAACCCGTTTTTTCAGACAATCCAAATCCCCAAAACCAATCAAACTAAACCAATGAAAATCAACCAAGTACCACTGATGCTGGCTGCACTTGCGGCTACGCTTGTATTCACTGCCAGCTGCAACTCGCCCGCCAAAGAAAGTGCCGTGACGGTCGATAACGCCACACTCAAAAAAGAAATCGAAGCCGCCAATATTGAGTTCGCGGGCTTCATCGCCAAAGGCGACTCGGTGGGCATGGCCAATTTTTATACCGAAGACGCGAAACTGATGTTCTCGAACGCACCAGCCATCGTGGGCCGCAAAAATATTCAGACGGCCATACACAACGTCCTCGGTTCTGGAATCGCCAAAGCTGAGTTCAAGGCAATCGACGTGTGGGGAGCCAGCGATTTCGTGTCGGAGGAGGGCCAGGCAAGCCTGTTCGATAAAGCCGGTACGCAGGTGGTCAAGGACAAATACATCGTCCTCTGGAAAAAAGAGGCCGGCAAATGGAAGCCCTTCCGCGACATATCCAACTCCGATTTGCCCCCGTCCGCGGCTAACTAGGTCAATAAACTTAATCAACCCTGTTTGACAACTCCTTTTTAACCTCACAAACTCCATTGAAAACTAACCCATTACCCCAGATGCTGGTCGTTGTTACGGCCCTGTTCCTGTTTGCCGCCGGTTGTAGTTCACCTGCCAAGGAAACTGACGCAAAAACAACCGCCGTATCGGCAATGACACCTGAACAGAAGCAGGTAATTGAACAGGAAATCTCGGCCCTCACGAAGGCATTCTTTACGGATGTAGAAAAATTAGACATTGAAACGTGCATGACCTACTTTGAAAATACGCCTGATTTTCAGGCCGTCAATCCCGATGGCACCCTGGGCGACTACAACGCGCTAAAAAAATTGAACGCAGACGGGTTTAGCCAGATGAAGACGTTGAGCGTCGTGCCAACTAAGGAAGTGATTCGGGTTTTGACTGACTCGCTGGTGCTTTATACGTTCTCGATGGAACAGAATGCAACGCTCAAAACCGGCCAGAAAATAAAGTACGAACACGTAGCGGGAACGATGCTCTTCACCAAAATCAACGGCGCGTGGAAAGCGACGTTTTACCACGAGTCAGGATCGGCACCGGTAGCAGTCAAGTAGCAAAGTCATACACGGCCCATTGTTGAGTGCTGATACCGCAAGAAAATTAGCCGTACTATTTAATAGACCAACTTCATTAAATGAAGAACATGTATAAGAATAATTCACGTCTAATCATAATTACCTTATTAGTTTTAGTAGCATCGGCAACCGTTCATGAATTAATGGGGCAGGCAAATTCCACACCCGTTATTAATCAAAAAGCAGAACATGTGCTACAGTCAAGGATTAACAAGACTACGTATAATTTATCTATTTCATTACCTCAGCATTATTCTCCAAAAGACACAGTTCATTATCCTGTATTATATATTCTGGACGGAGGATTAGCTTTTCCTATTGCCCATGCTGCCCGAACTTCATTGGACATGTTTGGCGATTTGGATAAAATGATAATTGTCGGAATTGAATACGAATGGAAACAATCATTAACATCTTGGATGACAAACAGATGGAAAGATTACACACCAACAAAAGATGCCGCATTTGATACAAGTCCTACGTACATAAAAGCATTTGGTTTGACTGAAGGCTCTTTATCATCTGGGGGTGCCCCTATCTTTTTAGATGTAATCAAAACAGAAATTATTCCTTTTATTGATAAGAGCTATAAAACCACAACAGAACGCGGCATTTCGGGGCATTCATTTGGCGGATTATTTGTCAGTTATTGTCTTTTCATGGCCCCAGATCTTTTCGGTAGATATGGTATAAATAGCCCATCTTTATGGTGGAACAGTAAAGAAATATTTAAAATTGAAAAAACGTTTTCAGCAAAGAATCAATCATTACCTGTCCGGATTTTTATGTCTGTTGGTAGCATGGAAGGTAAATCAATGACCCCTGTAATGACTGCGTTTGCAGATACGCTAAAGAGCAGAAATTACAAAGGATTAACCCTCACTACGCACATATTTGACGATGAAACGCACATGTCGGTAGTGCCTGCAATGATTAGTCGAACACTCAGGGTGTTGTATGGTCCAAAAAAATAATACACAACAGCTACCATTAATTCAGTTAATCGGCCTCGATGATGAGCCTCATCATTTTTTTACGGATTCCTGCCTGAGGTTAGTCAAAACCTTTCAGAACACATAGACGAGTTTTAGCCGCTATACTAAAATGACCTTTCCGCTCCCCTATTCATCTGCAACCGCAGGCTCCCTCAATCCAGCGCCTTCATTAATCAAAAGCCGCATCGAGTCCGTCGACGTACTGCGGGGCCTGATTATGGTCATTATGGCGCTGGACCATACGCGCGATTTCTTTCACGCCCAGGCCTATACGGACGACCCGCTCAATCTCGATACCACCACGCCGGTCCTGTACGTCACCCGCTGGATTACCCACTTCTGCGCCCCTACGTTTGCCTTGCTATCCGGTACATCCATCTACCTGCAGGGAGTACGAAAATCGCGCAGCGAGTTGAGTCTATTTCTGCTGAAACGGGGCCTATGGCTCCTTGTAGCCGAGGTACTCCTGATTGCGCCGGCGGATACGTTTACCCTGTTTAATCCCATCACGCTGGTCGTTTTCTGGTCGCTGGGCATTAGCATGGTGTTCATGGCGGGGCTGACGTGGCTTCCGTTCCGGGCCATACTGACCATTGGGTTAGCGATCGTTTTAGGCCATAATCTGCTGGATGCGGTGGAACAGGCACCAGGATTTCCATCGGGTTTTTGGTGGGCGTTGTTTCACGGTGGCAGTCACCGTGTGTTTGACTACGTGCCTGGTCGGGTCATTGTGGTACTGTACCCGTTTCTTCCCTGGCTGGGGCTCATGATGCTGGGCTACTGCATGGGCCGTTTGTTTGAGCCAGCGGTTGCCCCCAGGAAGCGTCAACAGTGGCTGGTTTATCTCGGTGCCGGAGCCATTGGGTTATTTGTGGGGCTGCGTTTGCTGAATGAATACGGCGATCCCTTCCCCTGGAGCGTCCAGAAAGATGGCCTAACCACGTTCTTCTCGTTCCTGAAGGTGCATAAATATCCCCCATCGCTTCTTTATATGTGCATTACGGTAGGGCCGGGACTGCTGGGATTGGCGTTGCTGGAGAATGTACACAACCGCGTTACTGGCGTGCTGCGCACCTACGGACGAACGGCCTTTTTTTACTACACGATCCATTTTTATGTGCTGCATACCCTGCGCATGATTGTCTTTTTTGCCGCTGGTCACACCATCGCCGAAGCCGATGAGTCATTTAAAACCATACCGATGCGATTTGTGCTACCCGGCGAGGGAGGCTACAATCTTGGGGTGGTTTACCTGATCTGGATAGCCGTTGTCGCGTCGTTGTATCCCCTGTGTCGCTGGTATGATGCCTACAAGACAACGCATAAAGAGCAGTGGTGGCTGAGCTATCTGTGATCAATCAATTCGGAATGCCCCCCATGGCTGAAAGCGGCAATCGGCGAGTTATCCGCAAGGCTACCCCAGCAAGTAAACAACCAAAACCTATTTAGGAAATGAACACAAGTGAAAAAGTAAAAACAAGAGCTGTTGTCATTCCTGACGACCTGGAAGCTGTTAAAAAATTATGGTTCGACTATTTAGTTTGGGGTAACGACAAAATGCAGGACCTCTACGGCGTCCACCCTCATAATCCCCAGGAAACTGTCGAACAGGACATCCAACAGATTGATAAGTTTCAACCACCTTACGGACAGCTAATCCTGGCTATTTATGAAGGTAAACTATGTGGACTTGGAAGTCTAAAACGTATCGATGCCGATATCGGTGAAATAAAACGAATGTTTGTTCATCCAGCTACCAGGCGAGTTGGGGCTGGACGAGCTATCCTTGACCGACTTTTACTTGAAGCGAAAAAAGTCGGTTATAAAAAAATTCGGCTTGACAGTCCGAAGTTTATGGAAGCCGCTCACGCCTTATACAGACGTTTTGGATTTCGTGACATTGACGCGTATCCGGAAATGGAAATCCCCGCAGAATTTAAAGACTATTTATTATTCATGGAATTGGATTTAACTGACGACACTAAATAAATCCAAAATAATAAGCACAAATAAGCCCAGCCTATACTGCTGTGGGAACGATCTTAAAACAGTCAAACCAATCAAATTCATGAAACAAATCCTGATTTCACTATCTGCACTTTGGCTACTGGTTAGCCTCGGCATGTCGGCCTCTGCACAGGCTCAGCAAACGGCAACGACTCAACTCAAAAGTATCCACCTTTTCGATATGCCAGCCGGTGTAACGGAGGCTCAGCTGTCGGCGGTGATTGGCGAGTTGAACACGATCATTAAACGCCTGGGGTACCCTAACGCCGGATACACACTTTACAAAGTAGCGGGAGAAGGAGCCGACAAATACCGCTACTACTTCGAGGGCAATTGGCCCAATGCCGAAGCGTACCAGAAAATCCACGACGACAAATCGTTTCAGGAAGCAGATAAAAAACTGGGTACAGTGTACGAGAAAATAAAAGCCGTTGAACTCTACCGTCGCTTAGTGAGAGTGCCCTAAATCGTTTAAACCAAAACTATGAAAACCAATCCATTTACCCTGATCCTGGCCATTGTTGCCCTTACGTCTGTCTGCGTTACCGGTTGCAACGCCCCCGCCCAAAAAGCAGAAGCTACTACTGAGCAGGTAGCTACTAAACCCGACATGGCCGCCATCAAAACGGAAATACAAGCCATCGAAACCGAATGGGCCAACGCGACAACAGCCAGGGACATCGACAAAGTAATGGCGCTCTACGCAGACGATGCTGTAGAAATGGCCGACGACGAACCCATGTGCGTAGGGAAGGATGCCATCCGGCAGGTGTTACTCAAAAGTATGAAAGCGCGCAAAGCCGGGACTACGGTTAACTACGAGACGATGGACGTGTACGGCGATGGCAACGTAGTGACCGAAGTCGGGAGGACAACGATCAAAGACACAGCTGGCAACGTAGTGAGTACCGGCAAATACATGGGTATTTTTGAAAAACGCGACGGAAAGTTTATCTGCATCCGCGATATTAACAACGAGGATCAGAAAGACAAGTGAAGTAGTTTGGGCTAACAAACAGGTCAACATGAATGGATACGTTGTTTTTGGGTGGCTCCTCCTGCTATTGTGCCTGTCCGCCCCAAACGGGCAGGCGCAATCCACGGTGCTTTACTTCGACGAACCCCCCAAAGAGACGCTGGGCCGTAACCGAAATCAATTAACCATCAATCGATTCTTTACCGACCGCGACGATTTCCTCTGGTTCGTCACCGGCAGTGGCCTGAGCCGGTACGACGGCCATGAGATCGTAACGGTGCGCTTCAATCCGGCGGATTTGAACTCCCTCTCCTCGGCGCGGGTAGCGGATATGATTCAGGACGAGCAAGGTACGTTCTGGATAACCACCCGCGACGGGGGCCTCAATGCCTACAATCAGCAAACGGGCAACGTGACCCATTTTCAGCACCAGCCTATCAACAAAACCAGTTTATCATCGGATAAGCTCCGATTTCTTCAACGCGATGAATCCGGTTATCTCTGGATCGGGAGCGATTGGGGCATGAATCGGTTCGACCCCAAAACGGGTCGGGCAGTCCGTTTTTTGCCCAAACCAGGCGAGTCAGGGCAGTTGCAGGGCAACCCGCTGTCGCCTATTCTGGTTGAACCGCCGGGCCGGGCCAAGCCGGGCCACGCCAGGCCGGGCTATGTGTACGTTTGCACAACAGCCGGGTTCGAGCAGTTTGACCGGACCCGAAACCGTTGGCGGTGCTTTCCGACTGTAACTAAATCAGGTGTGCCCATCATCAACGCCAATGATGGTCTCAATGTGATTAACGGCCTCTGCAAAGATCGTCGGGGCCTGATCTGGATGAGTGTTCCAGACCAAACCGGGCTGCGGGTTTTTAACCCTGAAACAGGGGAAATCAATCGGTTCGATAGGCGAACGCCCGATGGCAAACCCATTCCGTTTCCGAACGTGATTCTGGAAGATCGCGCGGGGCGGCTTTGGCTCTGTTGTGATAACGACATCTTCCGCATTTCAGCCGACCGGACCGTCGTGGAGCAATGCACACCCGTAGCCATCAGCAATGGGGAGCAACTCAAGGAATTTGTAACCCTCTATGAAGATAGGCAGGGGTTAATCTGGCTGGAGAGGGCGAGCGACAAAAATCCGCTTTTTTTCGACCCCCGTCAGGAACGCCACCCCAACATTCCACTGCCAACATTTACGAACACCGCCGGTGCGATACCGACCCGACCCGTAACGGAGTCCCTCATGCCCGACTCGGAAGGCTTCCTTTGGATCAGTACCGATCTGGGCCTGATTCGATACAAGCCGGGCCAATCCAGGCCGAGTCAATCCAGACCGGGGCAGAATGAGATGAAGGTGGTCCTGAAACAACCCCTCACCTATTTCACCCTCACGCTGCCAGATGCGACCGGGGCCAGCCACGATCCATACCTGCTGGTTGGTGCGGAAGCTGGCCTGTTCGTTTACCACAAAAAAACGAGCCGACTCACACCCGTCCGTTTAGATAAGACGGGGAGTAAGACGATCCCGAATGCTATCGCTTCGGTTATTGACGGGGATGGCGACCTCTGGATATCAACCTGGGGGAAAGGGCTTTTCCGCATTCCCAAAGGCAGCTTATCGGTCGAGACGGGGCTGGTGAGTACCTATGAACAGTGGAAAAACGATCCCACCAACGCCAACAGCCTATTGTCGAACACGCTGCAAAAGATTGCGGTCGATGCGCAGAACACGGTGTGGGTATGCGGAGCCGCTCATGGCCTTAGTCGGGTGAACAAACGAACCCGACACGTGCAGCGATTTGTACTCCGGCAAGGCGACCCCAATGGACTGGCCAGCAACTACACCTTTGCGCCCGTAATTGATAAGCAGGGTGATGTATGGATAACGAGTGGGTATTCGGCCCCCTTACAGAAGCTGTCGGTCAAAACGGGGCGATTCAAAAAATATGGCATCACCAACGGGTTTACGGACGATTATTTTGCCCACGCTACCCTCGACCGAACCGGCAAAATCTGGTTCAACCAGCATCAGGTGGTATCCTGTATCGACCCCCTTACGGAGCGCGTAACCACGTTTCCGCAGTTTGTCGGCAACTCGGTTTACTCAACGCCCATTACAGCACTGGCTACTACCGGCGAGATTTATTTCGGTTGCCAGAACAACTTACGGCGGTTTGGGCCAAATGATACCATCCACAACATTCCTAAAGCCGCATCACCGCTGCGGTTGGTGGGCGTTTCCTGCTTCGACACCGATGGAACGCAAACCATGCAGCCCATGCCCCCGGATCGCTGGCGAGCCAACGAGCTGGCCTTGTCGCACCGGGAAAACACGGTAGAACTAAAATTTGCGCTGCTGGATTACCGCAACACCAGCAGTCGTGCCTATGCCTATTCCCTGACCGGACCGAATGACAAGCCACAATGGATAAGCATTGGTTCAAAAAACACCGTCGATTTTGCCCAGATGAAGCCGGGAACGTACCGGTTTCACCTGAAAGCCCGCAACAGCGATGGAATATGGACAAATCTAGCCCCCCTTCGCCTACACATTAGCCCACCCTGGTGGCAAACCCTTTGGGCTTATGCGGCTTATGGGCTGCTGCTGCTACTGGGCTTTTGGTACCTATTGAAGGTCCGTCTGCGTGAACAAGCCCGCGAACTGGCCCTGCAGGAAGCCGTCATCATTAAACAACAGCGCGACGAGATTGCTCAGAAAAACGCCCAGAACGAACTCCTGCTGAAAGAGATTCATCACCGGGTCAAGAATAATCTGTCCGTGGTGTCAGGGCTGCTGGCCTTGCAGTCGGCAAAAGTGACTGACCCCAACGTACAGGAAGCCATACAGGCCAGTCAAAACCGGGTGCAGAGTATGGGCATCATTCACCAGAAACTGTACCAGGGCAAGCATTTAGGGGCTATTGAAATGCGCGATTATTTTCTCAATCTGGGCGAAAGCATTCTCGATTCGTTCGATGCAGCCAGTCGCGTCACCATTGTCTGTTCGATGCCCGAGCTAGTACTGGATATTGACACAGCGATTTCGGTAGGTTTGCTAACCAACGAGTTGCTGACCAATTCGCTAAAATATGCGTTTGTCGGCAAGGACAACGGCACCATTCGTATCAGCCTGACGCGAATGGGCGACGATTCGTTGCTGTTGATGGTAGCCGACAATGGTATTGGTAAACAGCCTGTAGAAGCCGTCAATGAAACGGGCTTCGGCACCCAATTAGTAGAACTGCTTGCCCGCCAGCTTGAAGGGGTTTTAACCTACAAGAATCAGAACGGAACGCTCGTCAAACTCCATTTTAACCGAGCAGTTATTACCTAAGTCCAGGCAAAATCAGGCCCCTTTATTTGATCGTTTGCTTATCTGGTAATCAATTTACGACTTTCGCTGGGGGGCATTTTTGTTTTGTAACGAACCTGTTGATTACCGTACCTTTTCGTCTCCCCCTTCTGGCCGTTTTCGACTATTAAAAAGGGTAATTTTTTGTACTTGTTAGATATCTAATCTAATATCAGTGAATGGTTTGTGTTAACTATAGGCATAAGCAAAAATCGTCCACGAATACGTCCGAATCACAAAAGAAGCCGCGCTCCCTGGCAGGAACGCGGCTTCTTTTGTAAACCAGTCTGTCGAAGATAAGGGCTACTCCGTTTTGAGCAGCTTGACGGTCTGGCTTTGCGTGGACGTACTCACCCGCAGTAGCAGCACTCCTGCTGGAACCTGGCCCAAGCTGAGCGTCTGCCGCTCAACTTCCTCGGCCCGGCCAATGGATTGCTCACTCAGGAAGTGACCCCGCTCGTCGGTCAGTTGCAGGCGCAGCGATTGACCCTCGGCACCCCGCACCTCCACGGACACCGTTTTGCCCAATACCGGGTTACCCAATACGGTGACCGTCAGCGGCACTTCTGAACCCGTGCCCAGCCGGGCACCCGGGTTGCAGGCTGCCAGCCAGCCATAGCTGAAACTAGCACTTACCCCACTCTGAACTGCTCGTAAACCGATGACCGGGTTGTCGCTGTACAAATCCAGCGTGTAGGGTCCCGGATTGGTGGTAGGAACCAACTCGTTGACCACCGAGAAACTCACCGGTGCTCCGTTCAGCCCCGCATACCGGGGGTTGAACGTCAGTCGGCGCTGACCCGCTGAGAGCACTTCGCAGCTGATGGTCTGCACGCTGGTGATGCTGAAGGTACCCGTTGGTGGGGGTGGAGTACCCCCCGCCGGATTCACCGTGATGCTGAAGCTGGTGCTGGCACTCATACTCCCCGGATCGGTCGCCGTTACGGTTACCGTAGATACCCCCGACATGGAGGGCGTACCCGAGATGGTCGAAGGAGCCACGAAGTTCAGCCCCGCTGGCAGACCATTCACTGACAGCGTTAGGCCGTTGGGTGTTTCGGCATCGGTAAACACATTGGCCAAAGAGAGCGTATAGCCCACGCCCACTGTGGCCGACTGAGGTGGTACGGGGTTCGCCACCGTCGGAGCGGTGTTGGCCGTTGTACTGCTACACACAATCAGCCAGTTGTAGGCAAAACTACTCGCTATCCCGCTCTGCACCGCCCGGAGCGTCACCACCGAATTGTCGGTGTACAGATTCAGCGTGTAGGGACCCGGTGCCGTGGTGGGGGCCAGTTCGTTGACCACCGAGAAACTCACCGGTGCTCCGTTCAGCCCCGCATACTGGGGGTTGAACGTCAGTCGGCGCTGACCCGCTGAGAGCACTTCGCAGCTGATGGTCTGCACGCTGGTGATACTGAACGTACCCGTTGGTGGGGGTGGAGTACCGGCGGCCGGATTCACCGTGAGGGTGAAGCTGGTGCTGGCACTCATACTCCCCGGATCGGTAGCCGTCACGGTTACCGTAGATACCCCCGACATGGAGGGCGTACCCGAGATGGTCGAAGGAGCCACAAAGTTCAGCCCCGCTGGCAGACCACTCACTGACAGCGTTAGGCCGTTGGGTGTTTCGGTATCGGTAAACACACCCGCTAATGAGAGTGTGTAACCGATGTTCACTGTGGCTGACTGGGGCGAAACAGGATTCGCCACCGTGGGGGGCGTGTTGGCCGTCGAGGAGCTACAGGCCGAGAGCCAGTTATAGGCAAAGCTGGTGGCAGCTCCACTTTGCAGAGCCCGAAGCGTGATGACCGGATTATCGGTGTACAGGTTCAGCGTGTAAGGCCCCGGACTGGTGGTAGGAGCTAGTTCATTCACTACCGAGAAGCTCACCGGTGAGCCATCCAGTCCCTCGTAGCGGGGGTTGAAGGTCACCCGGCGCTGGCCCGGTGAGAGCACCTGGCAACCCACGGTCGTCACGCCCGTAATGCTGAAGACCGGCGTTGGTGGAACCGGACTAACCGTAATGGTGAAGCTGGTGTTGGCCGACAGGCTACCCGGATCGGTGGCCGTGACGGTCACGCTGCTCACCCCCGACATCGACGGTGTACCCGAGATGATGCGCGTGTTAGGATCGAAACTAAACCCATTGGCCGGATTAATGCTGGCCGTGTAGGTGAGCTGATTGGGCGTTTCGCTGTCGGTGAAGGCGTTGACCGTGTAGGAGAAGGGTACGCCCACGGTGGCCGTCTGGTTGGTATTGGCCGTGGCCATCGGGGCCGAGTTGACCGTGCTGACGGTCACGCTGGTGGAACTGCTACAGCCGCTGGCATTAGTGACGGTGACCGAGTAGGCGCCCGCCATAACGGTGATGCTGGTGGTAGTTTGTCCGGTAGACCAGGTCTGGGAGGTGCCCCCCGAAACAGTGAGCGTGGTCGAGCCACCGCTGGTGACGGTCGTGTTGCCGCTGATGGTCGCCGTGGGCAGAACCGTACTGGAACTGACGCTGGTGCTGGTCACGCCCGAACACCCGTTGCCAGCATTGGTGACGGTGACCGAGTAGAGGCCGCCGATGGTGACGGTGGCCTGATTACTTGACCCAATCTGGCTGGCCCCGCTGCTGAAGCGGTAGCTGGTGCCCCCCGAAGCGGTCAAGGTCACACTGCTCATCGAGCAGGTGATGGGGCCGTTGTTAGTCAGAGTTGCCGTGGGCGCGCTTTGGTCCCCCGTCACGGTGGTCTGGGCGGTGGCTGAGCAGCCGTTAGCCCCCGTTACCGTCACCGAGTAGGTGCCCGACACACCCACCGTAGCCTGATTGGAAGTGCCGATCTGGGTAGCCCCGCTACTGAAGCGGTACGTATTCCCGCCACTAGCCGTTAGTGTCACACTGGTCATGGTACAGGAGAGCGGCCCATTGTTGGTCAGCCCCGGCGTGGGTGCGGTCTGATCCCCTACCACGGTGGTGCTGGCGGTGGCCGAACAGCCGTTGGCCGAGGTCACTGTCACTGAGTAGGTACCCGCCGTGTTCACACTGGCCGTGTTACCTCCGTTGAGCTGGGTAGCCCCCGGACTGAACTGGTAAGTACCTCCGCCACTAGCCGTCAGCGTTACAGAGGTCATGGTGCAGCTCAGCGGGCCGTCATTGGTCAGGGTGGCCAATGGCAATGCATTGACCGTCACCGGCGTGGTGGCCATGGCGCGTTGTCCACTGCTGCTGACCGTCAGGGTAAAACTCTGTCCCCCCGTTCCGCTGCTGGTCAGCGTTTCCCGAAAGGCACTACTGGCCAGGGTACCCGTACGGACACTACTGCCGTTGGTCAGCGTGTAGGTATCGCTGCCAGTCAGGTTGCCCACCGTGGCGGTAAAGGTGAGGGGGCTATCCACGCATACCGAGGCGGGGTCGGCGGCAAAGCCCGCGATGGTCGGCGTGGCCGAGTAGGTGATGGTGTAGGGGCTGCTGGCGGCCGTGTTGGGGTTGCCGGCCGCGTCCTGGGCCACGTTGGTGGGCACATTCACCGTTACTACTCCATTGGCCGAGGGCGTCACGTTGAAGGTGTAGGTCGCGCCCGAGCCCACAAAGCCTGAAATCGTGCCGTTGGTCACGGTCACGTCGCCGGTTACGAAGCCGGTCACCGACTCCGAGAACGTAATCGTAAAGGGAATGGGCGAGGTGTTGGTCGTGCTGCCCGAAGCCCCGACAGAGCTGGTAATAGCTACCGTAGGTTGCACCGAGTCGACGGTGAAGTTGTTGGTGGTCGAGTTGGCACTCATGGCCGAGCCGCTGGTCTGGGCCGTGGCGTACACCGTGTGGCTGCCCTGGGCCAGGGCCGAGGGCTGCACCAGGCTGAAGCTGCCGCCGGCCGTGGCCGTGGTCGTGCCGATGCTGCTGCCGTCCACATAAACCGTCACCGTTGAGTTGGCCACGGCCGTGCCCGAATAGGTCGGCGTATTCGTGTTCAGGGCGCTGCCATTGGCCGGCACCGTTACCACCGGCGCAGCCGTTACCGGCTGCACGTACTGCACGCTCACGGCGTTGCTGGCCGTGTTCTGCGTGTTGTTGGCGTCGTTAGCCACGTTGGCCGCCAGGCTCACCGATACGGTGCCCGTGCCGCTGGGCGTCACGGTGAAGGTGTAGGAGCCCGCGCCGCTGCCCGCGAAGCTGCCGCCGGTAATGGTGCCGCCCGTTACCGTCACATCCGAGGCGACGAACGTAGTGCCCGTGCTCTGCGAGAAGCTCACCGAGAAGGGAATGGGCGACGTGCTGGTGGGGCTGCCGGAGGTCGTGCTCACGGTGGCCGTCAGGGCCGGGGCCGTCACGGCGAAGGTCGCCGAGGTGAAGGTGCTGTACAAGCTGCTGTTCGGCTGAATGGTGCCGAGGTACACGCCATTGAGGAACACGTTCAGCGACTGGTCCAGCGTGGTGCAGCACACACGCTGGGCGGCCTGGAAGCTCACCTGGTAGTTGCTGCCCGTGGGCACGGCCAGATTCTGTTGGAGCTGGCCGTTGCCACCGCCGTTGCTCTGCACAAAGGCCACGGCAATGCCGTTGGGAATGGGCGTAGTTGGCGTGAAGGCGCTGCCGCTTTCGGCAATGCCGGACTGGGCGTTGAACGTCCAGCTAGCGCCCGTGGGGTTATAGCCGAAGTCGCCGTTGCTCAGCGCGTTGTGGATTTCAAAGCTGCCATTCTGCAGGGCATTGGTAAACGGCGAGCCTCCGCTGAGTACCTGCGCCACGTCCACGAAGGCCGTCACGTCGGAGCCCGAACCACCCGTGCCGACAATCGTCAGCTGCGGCGCGGCCGCGAAGCTCTTGGTGATGGTGTACACCTCACCTATCGTGTAAGGCACGTTCGTCACCGAGGGCGTGATACCCGTGCTGTTTTGCACGTTCAGGCGCAGGGTACCGTCGCCGGTACCCGTGTTCACCGTTACGGTGTAGGTCGTACCCGAGCCGCTCGCGCTGCTCACCGATGCGCCGCTTACGGTGCCAGCAGTCGTAACTGAGAAGTTAGTAGTCGAGATGCCTGTCACACTGGCCGCAAAAATTACGCGGTAGCTCACTTGGCCCGTGGCCGTGGGCGAAGGCGTCAGGCGCGTCACCGAAGCGACCGTGGTCGAGGGGGTGTTATAGGTAATGCTGTAGGGGGCGGGCGTACCGGCGGTGTTGAAGTTGCCAGCCGCGTCCTGGGCCACGTTGGCCGGCACAGTCACGCTCACCACGCCGTTGGCCGTCGGGGTCACGTTGAAGGTGAAGGTCGTGCCCGGAACAACGGTGGTGAAGCCCGAAATCGTGCCGTTGGTTACGGTCACGTCGCCGGCCACAAAGCTTGCGTTCACGTTCTCCGAGAAGGTCACCGTGTAGGCGAACGGGGTGTTGCTGCTGGTGCCGCCATTGGGGGCTGTAGCCGAGCTGATGGCCACCGTAGGTCTGACCGTGTCGACCGAGAAGGTGTTAGTATTGGAGTTAGCGCTCACCGCGCTGCCCGTCACCTGGGCCGTGGCCCGCACCGTGTGGCTACCCTGTGTTAGGGACGCGGGCTGGGCCAGGGACCAGTTCCCGCCC
Source organism: Spirosoma spitsbergense DSM 19989 (assembly GCF_000374085.1). Lineage (GTDB taxonomy): Bacteria > Bacteroidota > Bacteroidia > Cytophagales > Spirosomataceae > Spirosoma > Spirosoma spitsbergense. The sequence goes on from NZ_KB893571.1 coordinate 52,642, forward strand.
GGAGCGGTGGTGCTGATGGACGAGCCGTCCACATAGACCGTCACCGTACTGCCCGCTGGGGCCGTGCCAGTGTAAGTGGGGGTATCCGTGCTGAGCAGGCTGCCGTTGGCCGGGCTATCCACTACCGGAGCATTGGGCGTAGTGGTGAAGGAAATGGAACTACCGTAGCTGGTGCCCGCGCTGTTAATGGCGTAAGCCCGCACGTAGTAGGTGGTGCCGGGCGTCAAGGTGCTTATTGTGGCTGAGAACGTGCCGGTACCAGTACCGTTGGTGGCTTTGGCATCGGCCGTGGTGGGGGTGTTGTTGCTGGTGCTGTACACCACGCCGCGCTCGGTTACGTTATCGCCGCCGTCGGCCGTTACGTTACCGCCCAGTACAGCGCTGGTCGTCGCTACGCTGCCGGGGGCAGCGGTTGATACGGTTGGTGCCACGGCGGGCGAGTAGCCCACGCTACGGAACGCCGCATTGCTTTGAGTACCCGAAGGGTCGGTGGTTGCAAACAGAATGGCGCGCTCCTGGCTGCCCGATGGCAGGGCGGTATTCGTCTGGAATGTAACCAGGCGCAGGGCGGCCTGCCATTGGGCCAGCGTCGCCGTCGAGCCAGCCGAAATGAGCGTCAGCACCCCGGTCGAGGCGTTGTAGGTCCCGGTGATGTTGCCCGTGGCAGCCGTGCCCGTGAAGGCCAGCACGTCGTTGGCGGGATCCCAGCCAGTGGTGATGCGAACTATCGCGCTGGTTTGCGTGGCGTTGTCGGCATCGGCCAGGGTGATGGTGTTGGTAATTTGCACGGCCGCGTTAGCCGTCGGATAATTTTTTATAGTCGATTCACTATTGGCCAGCACCGGGGCCGCATTCGCGGTGGGAGTGCCCAGCACCCGAATATTATCGAAGGAAAACTCTTCGCTGAGCCCCGCCTGGGATGCTACAAATCGGGTTTGCAGCGTCGTGGCCGTGCTGGGCAGCTCAAACGTGAAGTCCTGCATGGTCGCGGTAACCAGCGGGTCTGCGGTCGTGGCCTTGCCATCCAGGTTCACATCCTGCCGCAACTGCCCGGCGTAAACGTCAGGACCTGTTTGTACCAAAACTGATGCATCGCTGGTAAACTGACCGACTGTAACCCAGGGGCTCGTCCCGTTGAAGCGAACCTGTACTTTGAGCGTATCATTCGTCTCCCAATTCAGGGAAGTGGCTGTGTATCGTCCATCCTGGAGGCCTACCTTCACTTGTAGGTTGCGGTAGCCGGTCGTATTAATCGAGTTCAGGGTAACGGTGCCCGGCTGCCGGTCTGGTGCCGCTGGAGCAACGGGGGTCGCACCTCGTACGCCTTCTCCGGCCCAGTAGTATGTGCCATCCAGCGTGCCGCCCGCCGTGTGGGTGCCGCGGTGGTCCGCCAGGTTGCCGGTGCAGGGCGTAGTGGTACCGTTGCACATATTGGCTTCCGATGCCCGGAAGAAATACTGGTTCCGGGTAGGAGCTCCCGCCGGCACCGTATTGGGCAGGATGGTGTAATTCGATACGTACCGGGTGCCTTCGCCGTCGGTTTCGAATGATTCCTTTTGGAGTTGGACTTGTGCCCGCGCACCCCAGGAAGCCAGGAGCAGCAACAGGAACAATGGCAACCGGCCATACAAAGCCCGCTGGTTTAGGAGGCCCGACCGGAAGAGAATCCGGCTAAGCCGGGTACTTGAACAGAGCATTCGTAGAATTGTATTCATTGAGATGAGCATGAAGTAAAAAAATGAGTAAACTACTTGAATTGAGCGGAGCTGCCCCCGGCGTATCCACCCCGAACCCCATAAACGGGATTATTCTGCCACTATGGTCTGGTTAATGGAGGGTCACGAAGAAACCTGGTAGGGAGTCATCAAACGAATGGCTACGATCCCGGGCGTATTGTTGCGCACCCTGGCAACCAGACTACGGTTGTTGGCCAGATTGACGGCCAGCGGGCCGGGGGAATTAACGAGTTTGTTGGTCAGCGTCGTTTCCCAAGCAGCACCTAATATAAGTCGTGGTTCGTCCAGCGTAGTCTCAAGCGCCCCATCATTCAACAGGTAGTGCGATTGAGCAATTCCTTTGTGGGGTAACAGGGCCAGCAGGCAGCGCGGCACCAGGGCCAGTCCTGGCAGCGGGGGTTGATTGAGTAGTTGTTGGTTCATTCGGTTTGAGGAAAATAAGGGGTGCATAAGTGGCCACTTTTGACACGGTGTTGTTGACTGGCTAAAAAGGGGCTTACGATGGATCAGCCATTAGGCTTCCTCCCCGCCCCTGGCATCAGCGTAGCTATTGAGCTGGTAACGTTCAGCAAAGCGGACTCTATCCGGTAGCTAAAGGATAAGGCATCAATATGGTCAATATGGGTGTCGGCAGGTAGGCTGGACGGGCTCAAAAAGACGCGAGAATCACCGCTGGCTATAACCGTCCGTTGAGGTACAATGGCTACCTCTCCCCGGGAGCCAAATTCACGGACTTCGTTGGGCGTGTCAGGGCCTGAGGGTAGCAGAAAAAGGCGGCTCCAACCACCATGCGCCCCAGCGGCTGACGGGTTAATCGGACCAGCCGGAAAAGAAGTGAAGCCGTAGCCGCGTTTGGGCCCGGGTGCTCAGGGATAACACAAGAAAGAAGAGCAGTAAAAGTTTGTAATTCATAGGTTGATCAAAGAAGAGAGTTAATTAACTAGTAGCCACAATAGTACTAGCTAATCAGTGAACTAATGAACCTTATTTACTGAAGTTACGCAAAGTGGTTAAGTGGACAAATTATCTTTGGTAATGCAAACGAACCTTGATTTATATACAGACTATCTGCTCAGTTCATTCGGCCAAACTTCAGCTACCAACATGGCCCGCCTGATGGATGACCAGCTTAGCCATGATGATGTTACTCGATTTTTAAGCCATCCTCATCAACTTGGCCAAACGCTCTGGAAAACGGTTAAGCCATTAGTTCGAAAGCATCAAGTTGAAGACGGCGTGCTGATCGTTGATGACTCGCTGGTCCAC
>NZ_KB893572.1 GCF_000374085.1 Spirosoma spitsbergense DSM 19989
GTTGTTTAGTTTATTCCGTCACGGTTTAGATGAACTGCGCGATAGAATCCTTAAAGGCCAACCTGTTGGCCACCTTGTACCACTTTTGTCCTGTACTTAGGTCCCTATCAGTCAATGAATCAGAATGGTGGGAGGAGGGAGAACCACCTCGTTTTGTCTTATTGTCGAGAGTCATATTCACTAGCTTGCAAACCGATGCGCTTTTTTTCAGTCGTAGTATTAATTCCCTGTTTCGCAACTATGCTACATGCTCAGCCCAATTCAGCCGGTCATAATCCGAGCGTTTCCTCTATCATGCAAACTTACTCGTACAGGTTACTGCCGGGGCAGGACTTGAAAAAGGAAATAGAAGCTATAGTTCGGCAGGAGCATATTGAGGCTGGGGCTATACTAACGTGCGTAGGGAGTCTGACAAAGGCAACGTTAAGAATGGCAAATCAGTCGGAGCCCAGCGTATGGCAGGATCATTTCGAGATTGTTTCGCTGGTGGGCACTCTTTCGACCAACGGAAGCCACTTACATTTGTCAGTGTCCGATTCAACGGGGAAAACAATTGGAGGACATTTACTGGACGGTTGTACGATTTATACAACCGTTGAACTAGTAATCGGTGTTATGACCGATCTCGTTTATGAGCGACAAACAGATCCCACTTTCGGGTATAAGGAGTTGACCGTAAGAAAGAAGAGACGTAAATAAACGGGAAATGCCATCTGAATTAGATGGCATTTCCCGTTTTAAGAATGATAGTGATCAATTACGCTTACTCATCTCATCCCGAATTCGGGCTGCCCGTTCGTATTCTTCGTTACCAAGTGCTTCTTCCAGCATTCGCTGCAACTCTTCAGAGGAGGCATTTTTGAGCTGATCCCCAAACGAACGGGTCGATGGGCGATTTGAGGAACGTACCAGTTCTTCCTGTTCTTCCTCTTCATCATTCCCACTGGCTGTAATACCCGCTTCGGACAGAATGGACTCGTTGGTATAGATGGGTACGTCGAAGCGAATGCCAATAGCAATCGCGTCGGACGGTCGGGCATCAACTGTCGATTCCCGTACGCCATCGAAGCAAACGATTTTCGCAAAGAAAATTCCCTCCCGAAGTTCAGAAATCATTATTTCCCGAACGGTAAATTTAAATTGTTCCGCAAACTGTTTAAACAGATCATGCGTCATGGGACGGTTCGGAACGATTTTTTCTATTTCAATGGCAATAGCCTGCGCTTCGAACATACCAATAATGATCGGCAAGCGTCGATTGCCATATTCTTCACCCAGCACCAGTGCAAACGAACCCGATTGCGACTGGCTGGGTGATAATCCTAATATTTCCAGCTTAATCTTATCCACGGTGCGAAATTAACGAAAAGTAATCAGTCAGACTGCCGATGCACTACTCAGCATGTCAGGAAATTTCAAATTATTGACTCGCTGATAGTATAACTAACCAATTACAAAGCTCTAACTGCTTTTGTCAGGCGGGGTAGTACATCGAATACGTCGCCAACGATGCCATAATCTGCTGACTTGAAAAATGGGGCATCGGCATCTTTGTTAATAACAACGATTACCTTGGATGAGTTTACGCCCGCCAGATGTTGTATGGCTCCTGATATGCCACAGGCGATATATAGATTTGGACTAATTTTGATACCGGTCTGCCCTACGTGTTCGGAGTGAGGGCGCCAATCGAGGTCTGATACTGGTTTTGAGCAGGCAGTGGCCGCATGAAGCGCATTGGCTAAATCCTCTACGATTTCCCAATTTTCGGGGCCTTTCAGACCGCGTCCTGCTGAAACAACCAGGTCAGCTTCAGGAAGTAATATATCGCCGGATGATTTTTCAGTGCTTTTGACGGAAATAGCAAAATCGGCTTCATTCAGCGCCGGTGTAAACGGGTCCACCGAAGCCGTACCGTCTTTTTCTTCAGGTGTTATCGTATTCTTCTTGATGGCAAGAATTTTTGTATCGGCTTTCAATTCATTGTAGGCAAAGGCCTTTCCCGTGTATATGCTTGTTTTTACCACGAAGCCATTCGACAAGTTGGGTAGTTCGATCACGTTGGCGGCCAAACCTGCTTTGAGTTTACCGGCTAGCCGGGCAGTCATGGCATCGGCCAACGATGATTTGGCTAACACGATAACTTTGCTGCCTTCCTGCTGAACAGCGGCAGCCACCACGGTGGCATAAGCCATACCATTAGGCTCGGTCAGCTTAGCGTCGGTGGCATGGAGTACCCTGGTCGCTCCAAACCGCCCGGCCGAGGCCAGTTCGGCGTCATCAGCCGGGCCGACGATAATGGCAGTAGCCGATGTGCCGGTCATTTCGGCCACTTTGGCACCATAGAAAATAGCTTCCTGTGAGGATTTCTTGATCTTACCCTCGTCTAATTCGGCAAATATGAGAACGGACATAGTTTCTTTTTTGTGGTTTAGCGTTTATGGTTTTTAGTTTATGGTTAGCTACCCTACGTGCGTCAGCCAGGCATAAACTGAATACCATAAACCAGTTAAATTACTTTGGCTTCGTTGTGCAGGAGTTGAATCAGTTTTTCGGCTTCCTCTGCGGGAATCATTTTTACGGCGCCACGGGGAGCGGGCAGTTCATAACTGTCAACAGTAGTGAGCTTATCAGTGCCGGTTGGTTCTACCACTTTCAATGGTTTAGTACGGGCAGTCATAATCCCGCGCATATTAGGAATTTTCCATTCGGCAATAGGTTCCTGACAACCCAGCACGAGCGGCAGTTTGGCTTCTAAACTCTCTTTACCGCCTTCTATTTCGCGCGTTATCTGAGCCGTATCTCCCTCAATGTCCAGCAACATGACGGGTGAAATAGACGGGATACCCAGCATTTCAGCCACAATCCCGTGGACCTGACCACCATTATAATCGATAGACTCACGGCCCATTAGAATGAGATCGTAGCTATTTTCTTTGGCAATCGCTGCAATTTGTTCGGCAACGAAATAAGCATCGGTCGGCTCGGCATTGACGCGGATGGCATCATCGGCGCCGATTGCCAAACACTTGCGAATGACAGGCTCCGTATCGGCTTCACCCACGTTTAATACGGTAACGGATGCCCCTGTCTTTTCCTTCAGTTCAACGGCCCTTGCCAGTGCATAATCATCGTAAGGACCAGTTATGAATGTCACACCTGCCTTGTTCAATTTGGTGTTGTTATCGGTAAAGGCAATTTTGGTGGTGGTGTCGGGTACACTGGTCACACACACTAATATCTTCATGTTTCGTAGGGGTTTTATTGATTTTTATCCGATTTCTGACTCCTTATGCCAAATCTCTGGTAATTAGTTACGAACCAGTTTGTCGTAATCAGTACATTTGAGGATCAAAAATACGAACAATCTTAAAGAAAATAGTATGCAAGCATACTATTTTTCTACGCGTATGAATAAGGAACGTGTTGATCTATTGACGCAATTTGTACTGGAAGAACCTGGTAATCCATTTAATGTTTACGCCCTGGCAATGGAATATATGGACAGTCAGCCTGAGCGGGCGCGTGTTTACTTTGACCAGTTACTAACCGAACACCCTGATTATTTACCTACCTATTATCATGCGGCAGCGTTGAATGCCGACCTGGAGGATCGGGATAAAGCGGCTGAATTGTATGAAAAAGGCATTGCACTGGCACAAGTGCAGAAGAACCAGAAAACACTTCAGGAGTTACAGCGGGCGCAACAGGCGTTTGAAGACGACGAAGATGAGTGGTAACCGGTGGTGTTAATTACCGACGTTGGCGTGCTTTTCGCTGCCGAACCAGTTCCTGTTGGAATAACAGAGGCACCGTTGCCCGTCCCGGCAAGTTATAGCTGATTGCCAGGTAGCGGGCATCCTGTACTTTGGGTAAGTAAACAAACCCCCGAACGGACTCGCCGGGAGCCAGGGTGTTGGCTCTTAAAGCCAGTTCGCGCCAGCGGTATTCCTCGTAATCGTAGCGTTGCATCCGGCTGGAGAAAGTGCCGTAGTCGATAGCACGTTTGATCGCGATTCCCTGATACGCCACATTGTGCGTGATCCGGTTATTGACGTACTCTCCGTATGAACGACTGCGGGAAGAGGACGATACATCGCTGGCAACGGCAGCTACCATCAGAATTGTATTGAAAACTTTTGCCCGTTTCAGGCGCTTTTCTTCCTGTTTCCGCTTAAACCCGATTCGCCCGGCTTCATAGGTAGGGTCGGCGGCAACCCGGTGGAGCGGTAAAGCTGGATTACGCGGGTCGGAAAGTGTATCCTGGGCGGCACCAAGGGCTACCAGACGAAAATCGGCGGGGTTTACTTCGATAGGTTGATTCGTGTAATTCTTAATTTCTATATCCAGCGTAACGAACTCCAGATCTTCCCGCTCAAACGAAGCGACTACCCCCACGCCATTCTCCTCCGCTTTCGTTACCGATCGACCATCAATCATAGTCACATCGCCAGATACCGGCTTCAGTTGGTAAGTCGTCACTGTTGGTGCGCAACTACTCAGCATACCGACCAGGAGGCCTGTAGCAAGGAAAAGTTTCAGGGTAGAAAAAGTCTTCATCGTACGAACAGGTTAAAGCAATACCTATCAGTTGGTTAACACCAAAGTTACGCATTTGGTTGATGCAACAGTATTGGAATTGGGACAGACGGTCTGAAGCGTCAGGGAAAATGACCGCTTAATAAAAGGCACTTACGCTGTTACCTAACAGTCAGAAATTATCGACTAATTCACTGGTAACTGACCACACAAAAAGCATGTTTTATCGCAAATTCAACCCTTCTGCCCACCTCACTCCCTTTGTGGCGTGCTACTTTGTGTGGGAGAGTCAGGATATTGCACCAAAACCACTACGAATCGAGTCACCCCCTTCGGGTTACGCATCGATGGTATTCAACTTCGGTGATGCCTATCAGGTAGAGAACAGCAAGCACGAATCCCTGATGACGCCGGCTATGTTTCTGACCGGTCAGGCTACGCAAAGCTACTCATTGAACCTGAGTGGCCGGATTGGTATGGTCGGTATTGTATTCAAACCAGCGGGAATGTCATCGTTGTTTGGCTTGCCGATGTATGAATTTACGGATGAGCGGGTTGACCTGACCGATGTGCTGGGCAAGTCACTGACCAATGTACAGGGGCCAATTCTGGAAGCCGGTAACCCGGTCGAGCGTGTTCAGCTACTGGAGCAGTTTCTGTTGCGGCAACTCGCAAAGAAAAACCCTTCCTTCGACCGTACGGATTATACGGCCAACCTGATCGTAGAACGGAAAGGCGTGGTCAATGTCAGCGAGTTGATGGATGACCTGTACGTATGCCGACGGCAGTTTGAACGGCAGTTTCTCCAAAAAGTAGGCATTAGCCCCAAATATTACGCCCGTGTCCGCCGGGTAGGCCACCTCTGTGCCCAGTTAGCCTCGCAACGCTGGCAGATAAACGACTGGCACGAGCTAATCTATCAGTGCGGTTACTACGACCAGTCTCATTTTATCCGGGAGTTCACCCAGTTTACGGGTAAGCGACCTTCATTGTACGTGAAAGATAATCAGGAACTGACGCGGTTTCTGGATACGTAAAATGTCGCATTTGTACAATTTATGCCCCGGTGGAGCCCATAGCTTTGTCATCAAATCACTCAAACGATACGATGATGAAGTCACTGCTGCTTTTCCTTAGTTTACTGCCCGCCCTCGCGGTTGAATCCGACGAACCTGTTCAGAAACTGAACGGAGCCTATCGGCAAACAAAAAACAAATATGGGTCGATGACGACCTGGAAAACCCGCGATTCGGTAACGGTTATCAAAGTGTTCCGGGACGGGTATTGGTTTGGTGCATTTTACAACGACAGGCGGTCCGGGCGCACGTCGTTCGACGGAGCCTGTGGCGGAACGTATGAACTAAAAAACGGTAAGTATGTGGAGAAGGTCGGGTTTTACTCCTGGGATTCTACGGCAGTAGGAAACGCTTTTTCGTTCGATTACAAAATCAGTTCGAAACAGTACGAACAGTTCGGCGTGATGAACTCCGACAAGTACAAAAACTACCCCATCAACGAAGTATGCGAACGCATTACGGCTACTGAACCGCTCAAAAATAACAGCCTGGAGGGGGTATGGTTTATGAAGGAAGGTTACTGGGGTGGCCAAAGCCGATTTGGTCAGGGTAAGTACAAAGACTTCGAAGTGGTCAAGATTTTTAGCTATCCGGTGGTGGTGTATGCTTATTACAACCCCATAACCCGGCGGTTCGATGGCGCAGGTGGAGCGCATTATCAGTTTGATGGGAAAGTGCTGACCGAAACCAATGAATTCTGGTCGTGGCAGGCCGACGGTTCGCGGAAGGGTAATGTAGAGACCTTCAAAACGTCGCTCAACAACGGTCAGTTTGTACAGCAGGGCTGGGAAGGGAAACTGCGCGAAGTATATGCCAAAGCACCTGCCCGCAACTAAAATAGATTGTCATCAGGTAGTTATTTCGGGTCATTCGTTGTCATCGATAGTCATCAGGCTGTCTATTCAATAAATGACCATTTAATGCCAACCAAATGACAATCAATGACTACTTATTAACTCACTACTTTTCAACTAATAACCCCCATGACTATGCAGACTACCACACAGGAATCCGTTTCTGACCTTACCCGCAAGGGTGCCTGTCTTGCCTTTTTTACGGCCTATGATGACCTCGATACCGCCCGGATGATCGGCCTGGCCGCTCCTGATGCCACTGTTCATTTCCTGCCTTTGGGCGACGATGGTAAAGGGGCCTTCTGGGAGTTCGGTAAAGCCGTTTGGGATTTACTGATCGACTGCTTCCCCGACATTAGCAATTCGGTCGATAAACTCACTACAGACGGCAGCACCGTAACGGCCAACGTAACCATTGGTGGTACGCAGGTCAGGGAATTTATGGGCATTGCCAGTAAAGGATGCCGGTTTAATTCTGACCACGTCTTCGTTTTTCAATTCAATGAAGCGGATCAGATTCAGCACCTGACCATCAATTGGAATCATGCCGGTTTTGTAAAACAGTTAGGCAGTTGAAAATGACTGATTTCGTGTAATTGGATTGGCGGTATGGCTTTAAGCTTGCCGCCACTTTTTTGGGTCAGTTTGTTTCCGCCGGATACTAAATTGGCGACTAAAGAGAATGAATTATTTAGTAGCTTGCTAACCGACGTATTCTTATCCATAACCTGTTGACTATGAGCACCACCCGCCTGTTACTTGTCGACGATCATCAGCTCATTCTGGATAGTCTGCAAACCCTGTTTTCGTCTTTATCCAGTGTGCAGGTTGTTGGAATGGTAAATGACAGCCGCCGGGTCAGCGAAATGCTGCTGAATACACCCGTCGATGTACTATTGTGCGATTATCAAATGCCTCACTTATCCGGCATTGATCTAACCCTGCAACTCCGACAGTCGCACCCAAGGGTAAAGGTGTTACTGCTGACGATGGTTGAGGATGCCCAGACCATCCGCGAGGCTGTGCGGGCTGGAGTGGGAGGATATATATTGAAACGAACGGGGCGGAATGAACTTGAAAAAGCCATAACAACAATCAGGCAGGGCCAGCGGTATTTCAGCCCGGATGTGCTGGAACAACTAACCTGCCTGGAGGAATCGACAACGGCAGACCATAACCCATTAACCGCCCTTACCGACCGCGAGGTAGATGTACTACGGCTCATTGCCGACGAAAATCCGACCCATAAAATAGCCGAAAAACTGTTTATCAGTGTCCCCACCGTAGAAACTCACCGCCGACACCTGATGCAGAAACTTGGCGTGAAGAGCGTAGTGGGTATGGTAAAGTACGCCATGAAATATGGTTTGGTGCAGTAATCGATTCTACCGCTATTTATTGCCCGTCAGCCCACCCGGTTCATCGCTTTTACCGGCACCGTAATCTGGTGCCGCACACCTTTTGCTGGCTCTGAATCTACGCTCCAGGTTCCGGCCAGTGACTGTACACGGGCCGCTACATTTTGCAACCCCCGGCCCTCTTTTTCTTCCTGTTGACCAAGCCCTGTCCCGTTGTCGCTGACGGTCAGATATAGGTTGTCGTTTTCGCGAGCAAGCTCAATGACCCCTTCGGTGGCGCTGGCATGTTTGAGGGTGTTGTTGAGCAGTTCCAGGCAGATGCTGTACACTTCAAACTCAGTTTTTGGGTCGAAGCGGGGGAGGGTATCGGCACCGGTCAGGGAAAAATGCCCCTTAGTATTTCGATTCAGTTTCCCGACTAAATTTCGCAGAGCCACCGCCAAACCCTGTTTAGCCAGTTCATCGGGCAGGAGGTTATGAGCCAGTAATCGTACATCGTTATAAGCCTGACCGACTTGCTGGCTAATGCTGGTATAAACGGCCTGTTCCGTAATCGTCAGTTGGCTTTTATCCATAGCTTCCAGGTTCCAGTGCAGGGCCGAGAGGGTGGTACCGAGGTTGTCGTGGAGGTCGGCAGCTACGCGCTGTCGTTCGAGGGTCTGGCCCTGAAGTTGGGCCGCCAGAATGGCCTGAGTTTTCTGCCGAAGCTGACGGTTGTTATAGAATACGTAGCCCGAAAAAATCAGCAGGGCCAGTACACCCGCTACTAATAACCACTGGGTTTGTTGCTGTTGGCGGATGGTGAGTGCCTGATTAAGCGTTTTCTGCGTCTGGAGCTCGTAATCGGCGCGAAGTCCCTGAAATTTAAGGTCACAGTTAGTGGCATTGACGGAGTCGTTAAGAGCCATAAAAAATTCGTGATTTACCAGTGCATCGGCAGATTTGCCGGTAGCTTTGCTGGCTTCATACAAAACTCGATAGGCCCCCCGCTGCCCGTAAAACGATCTCTGTTGCTGACTGACCAGCATACACTCCCCCGCTTTAGTAATAGCCCGGTTGTAGTCTTTCATAGCAACGTACAATTCGGCTTCGTGCAGTAGTAATTCAGGTAGCAGATAAGTCTTGCCGAACTGCCTGTAATACTGCTCCGAACGCGCAAACGCCTGTTCGGCTTGGCGGTACAGTTTCAGGTCCGTAAGTGTTTGCCCGTAGTAATCGTATCCGTAGCCCAATACCGACGAGTCATGCGCAGCATAAATACCAATGGCCTGTTCAATCAATGCTTTGGCGTGTACTGGATTTTTGTAATAAAAGCGATACGCATCACCAAGTTCGACCAGCGCATGGCCCCGTGTAAGTTGCAGGGCCGGAACGCCTTTGGTTAGTTGCAGGCAGCGTTCGTAGTGTGGAATGGCCTGGTCGTACTTGTCGAGCATGTCATAATTATTGCCCAGCGACCGATGAAACATCGCCTGATAATACCCGTCCTGATGTTGTTCGGCTAACTGCAAACCCTGCAAACCAGTCTGGAGCGCGTCGAAGTGCTGATTGGCAATGTTCTGGCAACTCGCTTTCCGAGTCAACGCCAGCAAAATGCCCGGTATCCATTTGCCGGTGTTGGCCAAAGTGTAAGCTTTTTCGGCATACACGAGCCCACTATCGGCTGATTCTTTTGTCACCATGTCCAGCGCGAAATCGGCGTAGGCTCGCACCAGCGTCGTGTCGCGTGCCAGGGTGGTCGGCTGCGCTTCAAGCCGCCTGACAGCCGCCCATTTTGTTTCGATAAGGGTTGTTTGTGCGTGTCCCCACAGTGTCGCTAGCGTGAGCAGTACGAAGCATAGCGCGAAAAGATGCATTCCAAATCGACTGGTCATGTTTGAGTGGATACGTAGTACACAAATATGTTCAAGCGCCCCCTGATTTACAAACGATTATGCTCAATATCATGGTTTTCCATGATACCCGAAATCATGGTTTTCTATTATCCGAAATCATAGAAAACCGGTAGCAACAACCCGGGTTAGGTGCGTCAATTTTGTGGTGTTCGTCGGTATCGAAGCCGATTCACCATAAACCAAACAAGCCAATGAAAACCACACCAATCGTATCAGTTCTGTTTCTGATTAGTCTCTTTGCACTAACCACTGGCTGCAAAAAAGACGAAGTCGTACCGGCGTTCGAGATAAACGACGCGCCCTATACCGCGCAACTCGCTTTCACCACCAAAAACCAGACGTTTGCTACCAACGCCGAGGGAAAGAATATCATCAGGGTAGTGCTGGATGGTACAGGGACGTACTCCTTTGCGGGGAACGTAACGCTGGTGGACAAGTTCGATTTTGTGCTGGCTACCGGAGCCGCCACCCACAAGGTAACGTACACGACCACCACCGGCGACAAGATTTACTCGACCATGACGACGCAGGTTGGCCAGACCAACATCACGGGGACTACCACCTTTACGGGCGGCACGGGCCGTTTTGCCAAAATAAAAGGTAGCAGCCCAAATGCGGGGCCACTCGTAAGCGCAACCGGTGAGGGTTCCTGGAAAGAAGAAGGTGGGAAGGTAACGTTCTAACTGTCAATACATATCATGGTTTACCATGACCCCAAATCATGGTAAACCATGAGGACAGTTTCTCAATTAGTCAGCCATCTTTGATGCGTCGATGCGGCTTCGGTTTGCCGACTTGTTCTCTCTACCACCATGACGCTAACCGTCCGCCAGCAGCAGATTCTGACCCTGATTGCCACCGAACTCACCACGGCCCAGATTGCTGAATCGCTGGGATTATCGGTGCCAACGGTCGAGACGCACCGGCGCAACCTGTTCCGCAAGGCGGGAGTACGGAGCGTGGCAGGGCTGGTGAAAGAAGCCATGCGGCAGGGACTGATTGAATGAAACGAAAACTAATACTAAACCCGAATAACTTGTATGTCACGTTCCTTATTCATGCTCCTGACCGGAATCTATGGTCTGCTACTGACTGTGTTAATGCTGTTTACCCCCGAAGTGGCCATCCGAAACTATGGTGCGCCCGAACTTAATCCCAATCACATCGCAGTCATGCAGTTTCTGGGCCTGAGTACCGGGGCCATTGCGCTGATGACACTCCTGAACCGTAACGCGCCCAACTCCTATACCCTTCGGACGCTGCTGCTTGCGCAGGCACTACTCCTGGTGGGTGGCGTTGCGCTGGGTGTATACCATGCTACAGCGGTTCACGTGCCCATGAATTCCTTTTTTATGGGCGACAGCCTGTTTCGGCTACTGTTGGGGCTGGGGTTTACGTATTTCTATACCCGCGAGTCCAAGCTGGCGCAGGGCGGAGCTATGGCCGCGTAAAGAACACTATCCACACCATTTTTTTAGCGATAAATCAAACACCATGAAGGATATAGGTTATTACGCTACCGTTAGCAAAATCAGAATAACAGGCCGGGCAAGTTGATTACTGGTAGATGTGTCTTCACAAATCCATATTGTTGCAGGGTCTGTCATTGAACAAAGGAGGAATTAAAAACGGAATCTGCCGAAAATCCGACAAAGAGTAGGCGCAATTTTCAAATCAACTTTTATGGGATTCTACACCAATGGAAAATTTAACCTGAGTGTTTCATTAAGATACGCACCTGCTACACAAGAACTGAATTTCCTGTGTCAGATGTTCCAGCAAGTATCAAGGGTTTTGTACGATGCAACAGATGGACAACAGTATATCGCCAGTGTACACTTTGCTCCCGACGGTTTGGGGGGAGAAGGGGCAGATATCTGGATTCACCCAAACGCTGATGTGTGGCCAAACTCTACGTCAGCGAGACTTTGGTTTACCGGTGAATCGTTGGATGTGTCGCAGGATTTTACTTATTATGCCACCATTCTCGCACATGAGTTGTCTCATTACCTCTACGACCTGAGAGATGAGTATAACAATGGCTCAACCTGCCAGGGGAATATAACTACCCAGGCATCTTTAATGGAAGGTTATAGTTGGGATTTCAATAATCGATGGACGGATGCCGCTGGCAATAACTACGCAAACTTCGCTGCATTTTTTGCCGACTTTGTAGCCGGTACGGCTGTGTTACAAGCCGGGCAGCTAAACGAGTTTTGCCATGCAGGCAATCATAATGCCACTGCAAACAACAATCAGAACAATATCAACGGTAATCAGTCGTGCTGGACGTACATGGGTGACAATGCCAACCACGGAAACCTGCCCTATAATCTCAGTATTCCTGGTGCAGCAGGCCCAACATTAGCGGCTCCTGCTCCCAATCCGCCTGCAACAGTATGTATTGAACTGATAAATGCCCAGCGGTTTATGTTAGTGCTTGATCGTTCATTTAGTATGGTGGGAAGCAAGATTGGACAATTAATAGCAGGGGCAAATTTTTGGGTTGATTATGTGAACGCTGCTGAGGAATTAGGCATTGTGCGGTTTTCAGGAACATCAACGCTGGCGGCTACGATGTCGGAAGTGCCTGCCTCGGCCGCTGCACAAGCCACCTGGCGAACCGATAGACACACGATTATAGCTGGCACCACAGCAGCAGGATCTACTGGCATTGGCGATGCACTCCGCCTGGGCCTCACCAACATTTTAGCAGCCGGTTCTGCGGCTGCGCAGGTGATAATACTATTTACGGACGGCCTTCAGAACACCGGTACAGAAACGGCACAGGATGTATTGCCCGATGCTGTTGCAGCAGGCGTAAAGATTTACACTATTGGCCTTGGAGCGGATCAGGACGTCGCACTTTTAACAAGCATAGCCGATGTTACCGGGGGTATGTATTTTGGTATTCCGGCAGATATTTCCGATAATGATTCATCCGATGCAATATCCGACGCATTGGCGCATGTTTCCGGGCAAAGTCGTTCAAACAGCGCAGTAAAATCATTTGCAGAAATTGATGGTAGCACGGTTGATTCCTCCTACGTGCCCTCACTGGATACGGTACTGTTTAATTGGACAGAATCAAAAAAAACACGGCCCAGACAAAAAATCGACTCCTTCGTGTTTCCGGTGGAGATAACCAGCGGAAGCACCAATTGTACCCTCGGCGTAAAATGGTATGACAGGGCATTGAGCTACCGTATTCAGGTAACTGATCCCACCGGTATTGTGATTATACCAAGTGCAACAGCCCGGCTCGTAAGTGGCAAACACCCTTATACTTTCTATGATATTACCAACCCGAAACCCGGCAAATGGACAGTGGAAGTATTTGGCAATATTAGGGCATCACAATTCCGTACCATAGGTTTTGAAGTGAACAGGAATGTTCGCTTTGAAGTGGCTGCCGTAAAAAATCATATTAAGGCTGGTGAAGTCATTAACCTGAGGGCAAAACTAATGTATGGATTTGCTTTGCCAGAGGTATCTATGCAGGCAAATGTAAGGACACCATCAGGGAAAATACAGACTGTGAAGTTTTACGAGAACAAAGGAACTGTAGGCGAAAAGGAAGAAGAAAAAGTATATACCGCTACTATTAAAACCGATAAGGCTGAGCAGGGACAATACAGTATTACAGTTGTGGCCTCCTACAAAGGAAAGCAATTTGTTTTTAAGCCGGATGAATTATATAGTCAAAAACCTGGCTCTAAAACAGATTCCGTATTGATAAAGACCCCGGCAATATACCGACAAAAAACACTGAGCGTCCAGGCTAGCAGGACTGGTTCCTGCGACTGTCATGAGAAGGAGCCAATGCTACCCGGCTACAACTCCAAAGAAGTATGGATAAATCTAAAACAAAAGGAGTTGGTGAAAAGGTGGAAAGCGGCTCATAACAAAGATTGACGCTAGTCGAACTAGGAAAACACTGGATTAGCCTGGACAGGGAACAACGTTCCAGCCTTGCCAGCTATCAGTGCTTCTGTTCCCTACGCCAGCCGGTACGGGTCTACCATAAATAATTACTTGGCAGCGAACAGATTACGGCGGCTTACAAAGAGGCCATTAGCCCGTCGCCCCAGCCCATGAACGTCACTGCTAAACAATCAAACTGGCAACTCAAACCCTTGGGCAAAAACTACTACTGTGTCACGTATGACCAGATTTCGACAAGTGCTGACGGAAAGAAATACACAGGAAAAGAAGCCCGGTTGCTGGAGAAAATCAAGGGCCAGTGGAAGATGGTATCGGTCATTACGCTACCACTGCCCAAGTCCAACTGATTTATGGCAGGCCAGTTCTGTTAACCAACCAGCCCCATTGTTTCGGCAAAGACTTTGGGCGACAGGATGCGGAACGCGCCGAACGGGTCTAACACAAGCAGGTCTTTGTTGCCCGTAATGAGATAGTCTGCCTGGACGAATTCAGCGAGTTGGAGTACGTGATTATCGTCGGGGTCACGGCAGAGGGTGGGGAGTGGATTGGTTGGCGTAACGAGTCTAAATGCCTGTTGGACGAAGCTGGTGGGTTGCTGAATGGTCGCTTCATCGAAGCGGTAGTTGCGGTTCTTTTTGCGGAAATCGGGACTTTTAAGTTTGGTGCTGAATTCATCCGGCAGCTAACTTGAACTGACTAAATCATCGGTAATCAGCGTATGGCTAAGAACCGCTGAGGAGATACCTGATTTGAAGAATAAAGCAGACAAAAGCACATTGGTCTCCAGAACGATGACCATACACCCGTCAAGAGATGGCGTTCAAAAGGTCATCTTCGCTGTCGAACCCAAATTCACTGGCTTTGCCTTCTAACTGATTTTGATAGTCGGATAGCTCGGCCAAAAACAGGAATTTTTTGAGTGAGGTCGCCAAAACGTCGCTAACAGCCATCTGTTTTTTTTCAGAATAGCGTCGAACCCGTTCCAGCATGTCATCGGCTAATTCAACCGTTACGACTGCCATAGTTCACCGTTTTATTAGTTGAAATCTGAATTTACGCCAAATCATTCACCCAAACAAGCAAACCCCAAATCCACATGAAAACCAACATTCTCGCCCTTGCCCTGCTACTAATGAGCGCGGCCTGTTTCGCCCAAGTCACCGCTAACGCCGATGTCGAAACCGCCCTGAGCCAGTTTCTGACGGAGTACAACCAATCGCCCTACGATTTCTTCAAAAAGCGCAGTACCGATGATTTCCGGTACATAGACCGGCAAGGAGCATTTGTGCTAAAACCCGCTCTGCTGAAAAGCAGCGAAGGACGACCCAGTATAGAAAGTTCAGCGTCCGACCTGAAAATAATCCGGTTGGGCGATTTAGCGGTGGTGAGTGGTATCCATTCGTTTGGCAAAGAGGGTACGGCTAAGACGGCTTTTACCTATACGCTGAAAAAAGAGGGGAAAGGGGCGGCTGCTGTGTGGAAGTTTGCTGCGTCGCAACACACGCCCATCCTTGGAAATTCTGCGCCCACCAACCTGCTTGCCGAGTTTCTTGCGATGATGAAAGCCCGCAACGCCGACCCCGAAGGCTGGCTCCGCACCCACACCACACCCGACCTGGCGTTCATCGGTGGTCATGATGGTTCGCTGCAAAATAAAGACTGGATGCTGGGTCTGTTCAAGACTCAGAAAAGCCAAACCGCTGATCTAACTGACGTAAAGGTTCAGCAGGTGGGCGATTTGGCTATATCCACCGGAATCAGCACCATCAAAGCGGTTGGACTCGATGGATCCAGTCACCTGTACAAAGATGCGTTCACGTATACCCACCGCTGGATAAATGGCCAGTGGATGATCACCAACGTGCACCATACCAAAATAGACTATAACTGACCCTTTAACTCAAAACGATGATTTCCCTAACGGTTCTTTACCCAAACCCCGCCGATAGGCAGTTCGACATGGATTACTATCTCAACATACATACACCTCTGGTGAAGGAGCGTCTCACGCCCCTTGGCCTGACTAGTGTTGACCTGCGTATAGGCAAGGCCGGTAGTACTCCAGATAGTCCACCCGACTACATCATGATCGGTCAGTTGAATTTTAGCAGCGTGGATGAACTGCAAAACGCCCTCGCCACGCACGGCCCTGAATTGATTGGGGATATTGCCAACTTCACGGACGTGCAACCCACCATGCAAATCAGCCAGTTTGTATAAATCAATCTAAATCCCTAAAATACTTATGTCAACTATCCTCATCACCGGTTGCAGCACCGGTATCGGCTTTGCCATCGCCGAACTGATGGCCCGCGCTGGTCATACCGTTTACGCCACCATGCGAAATACCCAGCGTTCTCCTGCCCTGGCTCAACTCGCCGAACGCGATAACCTGCCCATTACCATTCTGCCGATGGATGTCGATTCTGACGAGTCGGTAAAAGCCGCCATGGCCGAGGTATTGACCCAGGCCGGGCAGATCGATGTGTTGGTGAATAATGCCGGTATTGGGCCGCTTGGACCGGTGGAAGAAGCACATATGGCTGACTTTCAGGCTATTATGCAAACTAATTATTTTGGCGTTTTACGCTGCATGCGGGCTGTTTTGCCCGGTATGCGGACACGGGGCGCGGGCTGCATCATTACCATTTCGTCGGTAGCAGGTCGATTATATAGCCCCTATCACTCGGCCTATTGTGCTTCCAAAGCGGCTGTCGAAGCCTTAAGTGAGTGTCTGGCGGGTGAGGTAGGGCCGTTGGGTGTTCGGGTGGCGGTGGTGCAACCGGGCGTTATCGACACGCCAATTATCGACAAAAACGAGCCAATGTCTGTCGATACAAAGTACCCCAATGAGATTCGGTTACGGGCGTATTTGGGTGCATCACGGGATAACCATGTCCCTGCTTCGATGGTAGCCGACACAGTATTGGCCATTGCCACCGGAGAACAGACATCCTTCCGAAATCCGGTGGGTTTAGATGCCGGGCCGTTATTGGGCTGGCGGGCATCTCTATCCGACGAAGACTGGATTGCCTCGGCCGGTATGGACGAAGAAACGTGGATTGGCGGTATGGCGCAGTTGGGTGCCGATGTGCGCCCTTATTTGAAGGTGGTGGTTTGATTACAAAAGAGAACGCACTGTAAAGACTAATTTGTTTATTATCAGGTGATTTGTTTGCTGTTTGTTGGCTTTTTACGACTAAACAGCAGAAAGTAAAGAGCTATCAACACGATCTACACACATGAACCGAATCCTAAATATTTTCGCCCTACTCGCGAGCGGCCTGGCAGTCGGCTGGATGATGGGCATGTCAGTTTCGCCCGTCATCCAGACTGCCCTGAATTCACTTCTGGTAGTGCTGGTTGGGGTTTTAGGGTTGTTAGCGGGTACCCAATCCTTGTTTACTGCTGACGACGATATATCGCACCGACGATGGCTTTCGTATCTGAATGAGGTCAATCTGTTGCCAGTTGGTGTGTTTCTGTTCTTTCTGGCATTCGGTTCAGCGGTGGGTGTTTTCACCCGAACCAATGCGATCCTGGGGCCATCACCAAAGTGGCTGGCCAGCCACTGGAACTTAGATTCTGCCCAACAAAGCCGTCTAAACCAGCATTTGGTGGCCGCTACATTTGGGTTGCCTGATAATGTTGGTATTGTTACAGCCTCTGTTCCTGCCTGGCAGCAAGGCATTTTATTTTCTACCAGTGTACGGGAATTCTGTTTGCGTACGCAGACACTGCATGATGCCGAACTACAGGATGAACTGAAGCGACACATTGGCTTGCTGCGGGATGCGAAACCTATCAGAGCGGTTGATGAACAATTGGCGGCTTGGGAAAATGAACTTAAAGACACACCTGTTGAAGACCAGCTTCAGCACATCCGAACAGCCTTATGTACAGTTACTACTGGTTCTCGATAACTCGCCAAATCGGGCGGCAACTACTGCTGCTGGTGATCCTTATTACCCCGTCCTGCACTTGGGCACAACTAACACTCGACCAGCAGGAAGCTAACGCCTTGCCATATGTATATAAACTAAAAATACTAAGCGGCAAAAAACAGGTAGGCACCATGACCGCCTTCAAGATAGCTGGTTACGATGGTTTACTAACGGCTCTGCATGGACTGACGGTCCCTTCAGTTACGCTGGATAACCTGAATTTTGTGGCTGTTCGCTTTAGTAAAAAGGGAGATGGACGTATAACGGAAGTAGTTAAAGATAACCTCCTTCAACTACAAGGTATCAACGTTCCAGCCGACCTTGCCTTTATCGGTTATAAGCCAGGTACCCAAAAATCGCTCAAACTTTGGACGAAATCAGAAGGCCTGATACCAGCGAACGCGAACTACAAAGTAAAGGGAGGAGAACTGGTACGGGTAGTTGGCTATCCGGGCATTGATGAACTGATAGGGCGCGACCGTAACACAGAAGCTCCTGTGCTTTTTGAATTGGGAAGCCTCATAACGCCAGAATCATACAGAAAGCTAGGAGAACGCCAGAGCCCGGGTTTGAAGCAAACGGTTATAAATCTTGGTCCGACCGCTATTTTTTCGGGTGATTCGGGTGGACCGGTTTTCAATCGAATGGGCGAAGTAGTTGGAGTGGCCAATGGAGGGGATTATAACCAGCGAGATCGGCTCCGCTCATGGGCAATTCTGCCTTTGCCCCAAAATATCCCAGCAAATGGTCTCTCAAATGACCAAAAGGAAGATTTTAAACGGTTATCAGGGCCTGGAATGCAAATTCTAATGAGCGACACAAACATACCTGAACACGAGTATAGCGACAACGAAACCCCGCGTCTAACCATTGGTGGCACACTAAGCCGCCCGCTCTGGTTCAGCAATGAAGGCATTCGGTTGGGTGCTTACAACCAACTCAACGCTGCTTTCGATGCTTATGTTGAGACCCGGCTAAAAGAGAAGTGGTTGGGTGGCCTTTACGTATCGAGCCGCTATTTGCAGTATCAGGTTACCCAAAAATCCGCTCATAATCTGCCGCCACCCAATGGCGAACGTCAACAGCATCAGGGACCGACAATCGACCTGTACGGATTGCAAATAAGCCATATCTGGCATCGGGGTACCGTTCACAACGCCTACATAGGAGCCGGGGGATTGTACGTTCCAGACCGATTTTTCAACGACTATAAAGACGCACGGTTACTTAATAATGCCCGCATTTTTACGGGCTACCGGCTTTACCTCGGCCCAAAGCGTAACCTCGGCCTTGAATTACGAGCTGCCTGGATTCACCAGAACATTAAACAAGACTTGATCATTCGGCGGCTGGGTATTGGCGATGTCATCCCAGATCAACTTATTCCTCTAAACCAATGGTACTTATGCGGTGGTCTAACGTACTCCTTCTATCGGCATCAATAGCCAAAACTGGTCTTCTGATGGCTTTGGCTGGGTTACTGAGTCAATGCAAGGTCGTTCCTGACGATGTTATACCGCCTACTCTAACTCTTTCCAAAGGGACTAAAATGGGCGACCCTATTGTGCAAACAGCTCCTACACCTGTTACTCTGATTACGGTTGGGAATAAGTCTGATAATTTACTGGCATCACGTTATCTTACCCAGAATCGACCAGCCAACGTAAACACCTACGTTGAGTTCAGGTTGGCAGTTGATACTATTCCTGCTCAAAAACTGCTAGGCTATGAATTTAGCTGGAAACCGACGGATAGTAAAACCGTGATGGTGGCCATTTTTCAGAACGTAGTTCAGGTTGACACGAAAACGAACGAAATAGCTAATGTACAGGATTTGGTCTGGCTCTGGACTAATCCCGATGGCACTACCGACCCAGGTAAGGCCCGATATAGCGATGGGAGGGGGGTTACTAACTGGGATAAAGTCACCGGTGAATATAGTTTTGGCCCACCCGTAGCGCTTACAGCAGGCAAACAGCCAAATTATATTTGGTGTGTGCTGGCGTGGGATAAACAGGGTTACGCCATTCGGTATGCCAGTCGAGAGCTACCTCTATTTATTCAGTAGGGGCCAGGAGCCTGCTCTTCCCTCAAAAACCTACTCCCATCTCGTTTCTTAGCTCCTTCAACACCCAGGTAAAAGGCGTATAAAGTCTGATAGAGTCAGTGCTATGTAATGCTGTCCGGTGCTGTCAGAGTTAAACTGATCAAGTCGTCGTTACCTGTTGATGTAATCATTAATGCTGTTGGCGTTATTCTACCGGCAATTTCCAACCCGATAATCAGTTACTGAAATCCACAGGAAAACACTTTCCGTGCGGGCCTTAACTTCAATTGGCTAATGCCTAATCTTCTCACAGCAGCAAGCCTGCCAGCGTAGCGGACATGTAACTGGCTAATGTGCCGCATATGAGTGCTTTGAAACCTAGTTTGGCCAGATCGCTTCGGCGTTGGGGGGCCAGCTCGCCAATGCCGCCTACCTGAATAGCAATGGAACTGAAATTGGCAAAACCGCAAAGGGCAAAACTGACAATGGCAATTGTTTTCTGGTCGAGGGTCGATTTGATTTTTACCAGATCCAGGTACGCCACAAACTCATTCACCACCATCTTGGTCCCCATCAGCGACCCGGCTGCCTGTATATCTTTACCCGGCACGCCCATCGCCCAGGCAAAGACCGAGAAGACCTTACCCAGCATGAAATTCAGACTCAGGTAATCAATTTGCAGGATGTAAAAGCCAAAACGAAAGAGCAGGCTATCGAGCAGGGCAATCAGGGCGATAAAGCCAATGAGCATGGCAATCACGTTGAAACCTACTTTCAGGCCTTCGCTGGCACCGGCGGCAATGGCATCGAGCAGGTTGGCATGGGTTTTCTTGATGTCTACTTTTACCGTTCCCTTCGTTTCAGAAACCTGCGTTTCGGGCATCACGATCTTGCTGATAACCAGAGCACCAGGCGCGGCCATGATACTGGCCGCCAGCAGATACGGAGCCGGTACACCCAGCGAAATATAGACGGCCAGCACGCCACCGGCAATGCAGGCAAACGAGCCGGTCATACTGGCCAATAACTCCGAGTTAGTCATCCCGTTCAGGTACGGCTTAATCATAATCTGGGCTTCTACCTGACCTACAAATGTACTGGCTACGTTGGAGAGTGCTTCGGCACCACTCACGCCCATCAGCCATTTCATGGCTTTGGCCATCACCGCTACTACCCGCTGCATGATGCCCAGGTGGTAGAAGATGTTGACCAGCACGGCAACGAAAATAATGGTTGGGATGACCTTGAAGAAGAAAATGAAATCGTTGCCGGGGCCAAACGCCCGCTGTAACACATCGGTTCTGACCAGCGAAGAAAATACGAACTCGGCGCCTACATTGGCTTTCTGCAGTAGTCTGTCTACGTAATAGCCCAGTGCCTGAAACAGGTTTTGCCCTACATCCGTTTTGAGCACGAACACCGCCAAACTAAACTGTAGTCCCAGCCCTACGCCAACGGTGCGGTAATTGATCGCTTTGCGATTATCAGACAGGGCGTAGGCGATGCCCAGAATTAAAACAATGCCAATCAGGCCCGTAAAACGATCCATTCAATAAAGACAAAAATGTAGTGAACGGACGAAGATAGGAAGAAAAAAGGCAGAAAGGATAAGGGAGTAGAGGGGGCAAAGGAGAATCAGAGCCATACAGGGGGATTTCTTACAGCCTTTGCGGCCTTTTATTCTCTATTTCAACCAACGGCGGATAAACAATAACCAGCCGCCGAATCGCTCCGGCGGCTGAAATAGGTATTGAAACTGGCAGTTTGAGTTTGGCTAACTAACAGGCAGTCAGTTTTCAACCGAATGGAACAGAACGGTCGATGGGACAGGTTGCTCCATGATCCCATCCGCCTGCCACGTCCAGTCGAGAGTAGGTTTGCCATTGCCCGTGTGGTGGTAGTAAATCCGAAACGGGTGGTAACCTGCTTTTAGATTAACCGTAGCCGAAATGGGAAGTTTCAACTTCGGCTGATCCGGATAGCTGCGGTCCAGAATCAGGGCTTCGTGCAACCGAAACAGGTAGCTTCCGTTCCCATTCATCGTGAACTGGTAATTGCCGTCCTTAGGGACCTTAATGTAGCCCTGCTGGTATATCATCCCTTCTTTTAGCCCTGTTTTGTTCAGCTCCGTATCCGGCCGGGTGCCTGATTGCGTGGAGGGGCGGTTACTCAGATCGGTCACCCAGGGAAATGTTCCTTCGTGGGTCATCCAGGCCACACCGGGTGCCAGCTTTGGGGGATTTACAGCCGCCATGGGCTCCAGATCATACGGGCGGGGGGCTTCCGGGTCGGGTCGGCGTACCTGCGTGACTTTTTCCTTAAATTCCTTTTGCATGGCCTGATAAGCAGCTTCCTTCCCCAGATTCTTCGTCTCCTGTGGGTCTGTTACAACGTTATAAATCTCGAAGTTGTCGCCCGCTGACTTGATGTCGTACCGAACACCTACATAATCTCCCAACCGGATTTTCTGCATCTGATTCCGTTTTCTGGCGCGGTGATTGGGTGAAAACTCGTCAAATTTGGGCGTGGCACCATTGTTTTCGTATTCAATATACACTACGCCCTGTTTCTGCTGACCTTTTCCGGTGAGCGCAGGAAGCAGCGATACACCGTCGGTGCGGGCGGGGGCTGGTATCTGGGCGGCATCGGCAAAGGTGGCCAGCCAGTCGTAGAGGGCACTAGGCTGGGTAATTACCTTATTAGTGGGTACAGTACCGGGCCACTGCACCAGGGTGGGCATCCTGACTCCGCCTTCCCACACGTCGCGCTTGATGCCGTCGAAGGGACCAAAACTATTGAAAAAGATGGGCTCGTAGTCATCTTTCAGGTAGGACTCAATGGATGGGCCATTGTCGGAGGTAAAAACAACCAGTGTGTTCTGGTCAATTTTCAGGTCTTTCAGGAGTTGCATAATGTCGCCAACGCCATCGTCGATCCGTCGGCAGAGGGTGGCATACCGCTTATATACATCGGGCCAGGCTACTTCGGGTGTTGCCGGATTTCTGTCGTGGTCCCAGGTAGCTTTGGCATAGTCAGGATGAACGTATGAATCAGGAGTTCCCGATGCCGTATTGATCATGTTGCCGGGCGTGCCCAGCCACTGCAAACCGCCATTAAGGCCTCCGCCTTTGGGGTAGGCCTGGGTTGGCAGTTCCAGCACGGCGTGGGGCACATCGTAGGCCAGATACATAAAAAAAGGTCTGTCCTTGCCGGCCTGCTGTTTGATAACCTGCTTGGCTTTGGCTGTCCAGAGGTCGGTCGTAAAGCTTTTGGCGAGGCCTGCCGATACATTGGTTTTACCTTCCCATACTTCTTTTTTGCCCCGATAAATTCCTTCTACGGGGTAATGTTCGTGGCCGTCAGCATGGCGGATGTAGGCGTAGGAATAATTGAAGCCCCGGTTCAGGGGGTGCGCGGGCCAGTTGGGTGCTTCGGCATTGGCACCCTGTAGCCCCCATTTGCCCACCAGACTCGTGCTGTAACCGGCCTGTCTGAGTACCGAAGGCATGGTGTAGGTATCCTGTAACTCCTTGTCGAACTGATTATTGCGAATGTTGGCATGCCCCTGACTCACACCCAGCATGAGCGAAGCCCGTGATGGCGCACAAACCGGTGCCGCACAATAGTGGTTGGTGAGCATGGCACCGTTCCGGGCCATAGCGTCCAGCGACGGGGTGAACTGCCAGGGTTCGCTGCGATTGTTGGCCTGCATTCGCTGATTCTGCCAGAAAACTCCCAGGTCTCCCCAGCCCATGTCATCGACGAGAATAAAAATGATGTTGGGCTGGGCCACACCGGGCTGGGCCTGGGCGAAAGCCGGGGTGGCACCGAGCAGGCCCGTCAGGCCAAGTAGAATGAAAAAGTTCTTCAGCTTGAATGGAGTCATATCTGTCAAAAATTTATGGTAACCCCCGCCGGTACACGCTGGACGCTGCGTTGGGTCGGTCAATTATTTGCCGTATCCCGGATTCTGGGTCAGGTTCGGGTTTAGCTGCGTAACAATGGTGGGAATGGGCCACAGGTAATCCCGGTCTTTATTAAAAGTACGGGAGCCTATTTTCTTGCCGTCAAAATTAAAAATATCGGTGTTCATAACTACCTCGGCGGTGCGCCAGCGTCGGATATCGTGGTAGTATAGCCCCTCACCCGCCAGTTCGATCCGGCGTTCGTGGCGAATTTCGACGCGCATCTGGTCTTTGGTCAGGCCGGGCGTTACCGCTGCCACACCCGCCCGGCTCCGAATCAGGTTGAGGGCACTGTACACGGAGGCATCAGGGCCAATGGCTTCGTTCTGGGCTTCGGCATACATCAGCAGTACGTCGGCGTACCGAAAGACCATGTAATTGATCTGCGACTGGCTACTGGCCAGGGTTGTACCGGCTTCGTTGTCTTTATAAACGGTATACTTTTTCTGACCAATACCCGTAAACCCGAACGTATTGGCCAGTACGGTTTTTGCACGGAACGTGGTTCCCGGCAAAATCAGCGTCTGATTCAGGCGGGGGTCGCGGTTATCGTAGGGCTTTTTGGGGTCGTACAGGGGCGATTTACTGGCGGGCAGACCGTCTTTCATGTAGTAATCGTTCAGCAAATCGGGTAAGGGAGCTGTCGAATTGAAGTCGGTCAGGTTAATATCGAAGCTGGTGGTAAACTCTGGAAACTTAAACTCCACATCAAAAATCACTTCCTGATTTCCTTCCTTATCGAGTTGAAATAATTCCCGATAGTCGGGATAGAGGCTATACGTTTTAGCGTCGATAATGGCTTTGGCTGCCGTGGCGGCTTCGGCCCACTTGCCCGCGTAGAGTAATACCTGTGCTTTGAGGGCATAAGCAGCTCCTTTTGAGGCTCTGCCTTTGTTATCTGCTGTTATGGGCAGGTCGGCAATGGCTTCGTCGCAGTCCTTAGTAATCTGAGCCCTTACCTCGTCGGCAGTATTGCGGGGTAGCTGCCCCTGCTTACTTAAATTTGGTGCTTCCAGAATGAGCGGCACGCCCCCGTAATGAACCAGCAGGTGCTGATAGAACAACGCCCGCAGAAACTTAGCCTCCGCAATGAATCGCTTTTTGGTTGCGTCATCCATTGAAATACTACCCACATTGTCGAGCAGGTTATTGGCCCGGCCAATGCCCGTATAGCAGGCTCCCCATTTGCTGTTGATAATGGGATCGTTGGCCGCATCATGAATACCCTGCGCAATGAAACCCGCCCCGCCCGTATTGTTATAGGTGTAGTGGTTGGGCGTAGCCGCTTCCATAGATAGGGGGTCGGCGTAGAGGTTACCATTGGTCAGGGCGTTATAGGTACCAAACAGGGCGGCTTCGGCCTGGTCGCGGGTTTTCCAGTAGGTCGTCTGGGTGTATCGGTCGGTGGGGTTAACGTCCAGGAAATCGGAGCAACTACTAAAGGCCAGGGCCAGACCAACCGGAATAATATATTTTTTCATGAGTCGAAGGGACGTTAGAACGTGACGTTTAAACCGGCCGTAGCCACTTTGGCAATCGGATACTGAATAATGCCTTCACTGGTAGCACTGCGCTCGGGATCGCCAATGTTGAATTTAGTGAAGGTCAAAAAGTTCTGGGCATTGGCAAACAGCCGCAGTTTACTGATACCAAGCCGACTGGTGAGGGCCGCCGGGAACAGGTAGCCAATCTGAATATTTTTGAGCCGCAGGTAGGAGGCATCGCGCAGCCAGAAATCCGAAATCTGAAAGTTTTGCGGGTAGCCGTTCGCGGTGGTCAGGCGGGGGTATTTGGCGTTCGGGTTTTCGGGTGTCCACGAATCCGTCAGCCAGTCTTTGGTCACACCCGCGCCGTTGCGGTACGGAAAGCCCAGGTTCAGGTTAATGAAGTTATCAACGCCCTGTACGCCCTGGAAGAAAGCCGTAAAATCGAAGTTCTTATACGTGGCACCCAACGTAAAATTGTAGGTCTGTTTCGGAATCACGTTGCCAATAACCTGCCGGTCGTTGTTATCGATTTTGCCATCGCCATTGAGGTCTTTGTACTTGATGTCGCCGGGTAGGGTTACAGCATTCTGGAAGGGCGCGGCTTTGATTTCGTCGGCGGTTTGAAAGTAACCATTGGCCACGCGGCCATAGTAGGAGTCGATGGGAGACCCTTCGAAAATGACCCGGTTACCGTTGAAAATCTGCTGCCCGTCGGTATTGAGTACCTCGTTTTTCACCACCGTCAGGTTGCCACCGAAATTATAGCCTACCTGCCCGATTTTGTCGCGCCAGTTGAGGGTAAACTCTACGCCTTTGTTTTGCACCTTACCCACGTTGCGGACGGGTCCGGTCAGGTTGCCTACCTGCTGGGGAATGTTCACCTGCCGCAGAATACCGTCCGTAATCTTGTTGAAATAGTCAATCTCGCCGGTCAGCCGGTTGTTGAGCACCCCCACTTCGAGGCCAACATCGGTGATGGTGGTGCTTTCCCAGGTCAGGTTCTGCTCGGCAATCTGGGTGACGGCTGTACCGCCTACCACACTGTTGTTGAAGTTATAGTTGATGCCGGAATTGACTGCTGATACGAACCCGAACAACTGCTGCGGCTGGCTGCCCAGCTTACCCCAGGAGGCCCGTAGTTTGAGGTTCGACAATGCCCTTACGTCTTTCAGGAAAGGTTCTTCGTTGATACGCCACCCACCCGATACCGACGGGAAGAAACCCCAGCGTTTGTCGGCGGCAAAGCGGGATGAACCGTCGTACCGGAAGTTGACCTCAAACAGATAGCGGCTGTCGAACACGTAGTTGGCCCGCCCAAAATACGACTGTAACCGCGACTGTGTGGTGTTGCCACTAACGGCCGGGTTCGAACTGCCCGCGTTGAGTTCGTAAATATCATTACCAATATACCCCTGATTACCGGCCTGGAAACTGCCGTTGTTGAACATCTCCAGACTGAAGCCGAGCAGGGCACTCAGTTCGTGTCTGGTGGCAAACGTACGGTTCAGCGTCAGGGTGTGGAAGTTGGTAAACCGCAAATCTTCGCCCGCGCCCTGGGTCACGCTGCGCGGGGGGATGTTTCCCATTGGCGCAATGGCCCCCGTTTTGGGCTGGACCAGGTTAATCTGTGGATTGTTGAATCGTTCGGTGCTGTATAGCAGGTTAGGGGCTGCGGTAACTTTATAGGTTAGGCCGGGGGCCAGTTTCACTTCGGCAAAGAGGTTGAAAATGGTCTGGAAGGTGCTGTTTTTGTGAAACCCTTCGTACGAGAGCGCGTAGGGGTTGCGGTAGAAATTGTGGCCCGGTACCCGTATCCACTGGTCGGCATAGGAGCCGTCGGCCAGCAGGGGTACCTGCATGGGCAGTCCCCGGTAGAGCAGCCCCATAATGCCTCCTTCGCCGTTGCCGTCATTGGAGGTGTAGGCACTCTCCCGGTAATTCCAGTAGGTAGCCACAATACTGCCCCCCACGCGAAGCCATTTGTTGATGTCGGAGGTGATGTTGCTATTGACGGAATAGCGTTTTCCCCAAGTATTCTGCAAAATGCCCTCCTGGTTCAGATAGCCCAGCGACAGGGAAAACTGCGTCTTGTCGTTACCACCCGAAAACCGCAGGTTGTGTTCCTGCTGGGGAGCCTTGCGCAGCATGATATCGAACCAGTTGCTGTTGGCATAAATATAGGGGTCGGTGCCCGCTTTATACTCGTCAATCAGAGCCTGGTTATATTCGATGGGGCTTCCCTGATTAATCAATGCGCGGTTTTTGCCCTCCATGTAGTCCACAGCATTAGTTACCACATCGGGTACGACGGTAGCCTGCTGAAAGCCCACGTAGTTGTTATAATCGACCTGGAGTTTGCCTTTCGAGCCATTTCGGGTTTTTACCAGCACCACACCGTTGGCCGCCCGGTTACCATAAATAGCCGCCGAAGCCGCATCTTTCAGTACGGTGATACTCTCAATATCGGCAGGGTTCACGCTCGTGAGGGGAAACTCGATACCATCTACCAGCACCAGTGGGTCGTTGCCGGTACCAAATGAACCTACGCCCCGGATTCGGATGGTGGCTGCATCGGCACCGGGCCGCCCACCGGTCATATTTACGTACACGCCGGTTAATCCCTGCAACGCCTGCGTAGAATTAGTGATGGGCCGGTTGGCCAGGAATTTCTGGTCCAGTGATGCAACGGAGCCGGTCAGGTTTACCTTCTTCTGGGTACCATAGCCAATGACAACCACCTCGTCGAGTGACTTGTTGTCGGCTACCAGCGACACATCGATCTGGCTGCGGCCACCCACGGATACATCCTGCGAGACATAGCCCACAAATGAAAAGGTGAGGATTGCGTTTCCATCCGGTAACGTCAGCCGGAAATTTCCGTCGGCGTCGGAGGTTGTGCCTTTCGGGGTCCCTTTCAGGATAACACTGACCCCCGGTAATCCTGCTCCGCTTTCATCGCGCACGGTCCCGCTAACGGTCTGGTCCAGATTGCTCACCGAAGCCTGCGCTTTCTCTGTTCGGGATGTGTTTGTTTCGGACTGGGGAGCCGGTTTGAGGGGGCTGAGGATAATCTGCCGCCCTACCACTTCATAGCGAAGCCGAAGGGGCCTGACTATTTTTTCCAGCACCTCGCCCAGGGATTCATCGGTAGCGATGAGCGTAAGCTTTTGCTCAGACGGAATTTCCCGCGGACGAAACGCAAACCGGATGGCGGCCTGATTCTCAATCTCTTTCAGTACAATGCGTAAGTGCTGATTCTCGAAGCGTAAATTCACGCGCTTATCCAGTAATTCCTGGGTAGGCGCATCGTGGGCTAACGAGATACCCGTAAACGTCACGGCCAGAAGTACCTGCATACATGAACGTTTCATGAGATGAAAAAGGGTTGGGATGGGTACTGATTTTTTCATTGGTTTTAGGGTTTTTAGGACAAATCAGACAATAATACTCCCTGAATCTCAACCGGGGTAGTTGTGTTTTATAGCCTTTGGGGATGTATGCTACAGTGGTGTTGCGATTAGGTAATTAGTTCTTGAAAATCTTATTGTGAGGGGTGAATTGGCTTGTTTCTGGAACCTGAGCAGCCTTTACTGTAAATGACAATTTGCGCGTCAATGAGCTTATACTCCGCATCGAGTACCCTACAGATTACATCGAGTTTCTGAAAAAGGCTCTCACGGTCGAGACTCATGGTGATGGTACAATCCTGCATCACCTCCTCATCAAAAATGACAGTTATACCATACGTTTTTTCAAGTGCCCTGAAGACACTGGCGGCTGATGCGTCGTCAAAAACAAACCGCTCTGCTTCCTTCTCTGACAGCAGCACGTCAGGGTTTTCTATCAATGATTTATCCAGTTTGGCTTCATCGCGGTGAAAAACAGCCTGCTGATTCGGAGTTAATACTAACCCTTTCGATTCGGGGTCCTGAGCCTGACCCGACTGGTTTGGATAGACAGATACCCGCCCCGACTTTACATCAACCGTAACGGTAGGAGCACCCGTTGGGGCATTGATGCGAAAACTGGTTCCCAATACTTTGGTTACCAATCCATTGGCATAAACAACAAACGGCTTGTTTGGATTTTTGGTAACCTCAAAAAAAGCGTCGCCCGTTAAATAAACCTCCCGTTTAGTGCCTGAGAATTGACTTTTATAGCGGAGGTGCCCCCCTTTCTGTAGGGTAACCCGACTTCCATCTACTAATTGAATATGCATTACCTGACTGGCTTCATTTAGGGTTTCAACCCAATCGTTGGCAGGTTGAATAAACGGTTGTAACGAGAGCTCCGTTTGCTTAAAGGCAGTTTGTCCAACCCAGCTTACCCCTAAGAAAAGCAAAAGCGAGGCCGCTATTTTCCAGACTATTGACCGTGTTAGCCAGCGTTCTGCCGGGATTATCCGGTAGGTGTCGAGGGAGTCCTCGATTCGATTCCAAAGGGCATCCACGCGGACTGTTTCGGTGGGGCGTTTCTCAATTTGCTCCAGTCCCGCTACTAATTGCCGGGCTTCCTCAACCTGGTAGTATCGCTCCGGATAATCGCTGAGGAAGGATTTCCAAAATGCATTGGTTTCTGGTGTTGGCGAGCAAACCCATTCCTTGAAGTAGTCATCGGCTGCCAGGTCTTCCGCGTTGAGTTGACAATAATTCATGGTTGTATCAGTGTAAGTACTGCTCCATACTAATCCAGGCCAGATATAGCGAGAAAATCCGAATGGCTTCGCGCAACGTTTTCAGCGCCGAGTAAATAAACCGGCAGGCCGACTGGTAATTGACACCCATAATCCGGGCAATTTCTTCGTTGCTGAAATGTTGGTAAAAGCGCAGGTTCAGGGCTTCCTGCTGACGGGGTGTCAGCCGTTCGTAGCTCTTCCGCAGCTGCTCGTATACGTGCCTGAGTTCCTCATCTTCAATCAGTTTATTTTCAATGCCAATGTCATCCACGTCGAAGGTTAACGCATCGACATCCGAAGCCTGGAAAAACGGGTCGCGGCTGCGGGTTCTGGTTATTTTGTTGCGTAGCGAGCG
Source organism: Spirosoma spitsbergense DSM 19989 (assembly GCF_000374085.1). Classification (GTDB taxonomy): domain Bacteria; phylum Bacteroidota; class Bacteroidia; order Cytophagales; family Spirosomataceae; genus Spirosoma; species Spirosoma spitsbergense. The sequence goes on from NZ_KB893572.1 coordinate 30,141, forward strand.
GACGAGGTAAAACTTTATCGAATCAGTGTCGCTCAGGTTAGCTCTGCTTTGCCAGAGTTCGATGAATAAATCGTGGATAGAATCTTCAATCAGGGCTACATCATTAGTAACCTTCCGGCCATAGTTGAGCAGGTCATGCGCATACAACCGGTAAATAGTCTGAAAGGCCCGCTCGTCGCCCTGACGAAAGGTATACCATAGCTCATTTGACGAATCGGGAGTTGACACAAGTACCGCTGGCTTTAGCTTGACTATTTCTACGATTGACTAACGTCAAGATTTAGTTGACTAAATTGAAGACGTTATACAGTGTAATGCCATCAATTGAGAATTTTAATCCTATTTTTTGAAAAAATATTTTTATTTGCCCGAAAAGCAATGACTGTAGCATCATAGCCCCCCTAAACCCTGCCGCAATTTCGAGCGCTTATCGAGGGTCATCATCAGCCTGTTTTTGTGTAGGGTTGCAATAACCCGTTCAGCAGTCTTGACAGGCTCCCTCAGGTTCACCACCTGGCACACCTGTAAAGTTGATTGGTAAGGGCATTGAGCCGTCCAACATGCTGCAATTCTTCACCAAGGATGGTATCAAATGAACGTGCGAACTTTTTATGTTTTTACTAAATATTCGAATTGTTCTAAAAAAGTAATTTATTGAATAGCGCAAAATAGAGTAGACTAACGGTTAGTGTTCTGACCTGCCAGTTGTATTCTTCCTCTCACTAACTATCGATCCGAAAATTATTAAATGCATACTAAAATATTACCCGGTTTACCATTACTATTGTATGGTTGGATGCAATCTACAACGGCTTCATTCTTTGAAAAATGAAGTCAATTTTATGAAAATCAATACTATATGAAAAATTCATTACCAGGCTTTACCCGCAACGGGTATCGACAATGGGCGTTGATTAGTTTGCTGTTCCTGACGGTTCAGTGTAGTTACGCCCAGTCAATGATTACGGGTACGGTGACCGATGCCGCTAATGGCGACGCACTGGCCGGGACCACTATTCAGGTGAAGGGGACGAACGTGGGCGCCACCACCGATTCCCAGGGAAAATACCAAATCAATCTGCCCGCAGCGGGAAAGATACTTGTCTTTTCCTTTATTGGTTATCAACCGCTCGACATTGTGGTGGGTAACCGAAGCGTCGTGAATGCACAACTGACGGGTACTGATAATGCGCTGAGCGAGGTAGTCGTGGTTGGTTATGGCGTGCAGAATCGACGGGATATCACAACGGCCATTGGTTCGGTAAAAGCGAAAGATCTGGCCGGGCAACCGGTTGCCAGTTTCGATCAGGCCCTGGCGGCCAAAATAGCCGGCGTACAGGTGTCGCAAACATCGGGTGCGCCGGGGGCGGCCTTATCCGTTCGGGTACGGGGAACGGGGTCAATCAGTGCCGGGAATGACCCGCTCTATGTTGTTGACGGCATTCCCCTCTCGCGCGACACCAAGTTTGCTACGGGCAGTACCAACACCCAGTTTCCCGACAACCCGATTAACGTATTGAGTACCATCAATACGGACGATATCGAAAGCATCGAGGTACTGAAAGACGCATCGGCGGCCGCGATTTATGGCTCTCGGGGGTCTAACGGGGTGGTTTTATTAACGACCAAACGGGGTAAGGAAGGTAAGACTGTTATCAATTACGACTCCTACGTCGGTGTTCAGCAGGTATCGAAAAAGATCGATTTGCTCGATGCCTACCAATACGCCCAGCTAAGCAACGAAGCCAAGAACAACGCTTACCTCGACCGTAATCCAACGGGTAAACCTACCGATTCCAATGCCATTCGGAGCGCGGGTATCGGCGCACCGAGCACGCTCATCCAACCCGAAATCGTGCCGTATCTCTCCGGTCAGGCCGGACTGCCCAGTACCGATTGGCAGGATGCCATTTTCCGCTCGGCCACTATCCAGAACCACACCCTGTCTATTTCGGGTGGTAAGGATAACGTAAAGTTCTACGTGTCGGGCAACTACATGAATCAGCGGGGCGTGGTCATCAGTTCTGGTTTCAAGCGGTATAGTACCCGGGCCAATGTGGAAGTTAAAAGCGGTAAACTAACCGCTGGTATCAACCTCAATCCAACGTATTCGTACCACGATCTGGTAAAAGCTGAAGGACCGTATCTGGGCGAGGGCGTCGTGGGACTGGCGCTGCAGAGTGCTCCGGTTTTTTCGGTCTATAATGCCGATGGTACGTATAACTTTGGCAATAACGGCTGGGGCTACGGCGCCACCTCAATTCTGAACCCCGTTGCCATTGCCAATCAGGTGAGCGATAAGCTGAGTCAGTTGCGGGTGCTGGGTAATGTATACGCGCAGTACGCCATTACGAAGGATTTATCGTATCGGCTCAGTCTTGGTACCGACGTAAACTCGTTCCAGCGGGATTATTACCGGCCCTCTACACTCGAAATTCGGGATCGCAAAGGACCATCGACCCCAACGGGTTTTTCGCGGGCGCAGAACTTTGTGAACTGGCTCGTTGAAAATACGGTGAACTACAACCATTCATTCGGGCTGCACACGGTTTCGGCACTGGCAGGTTTCTCGTCGCAGAAGGACCGCCGGGTGTCTAACGAACTGACGGCTACCAACTTTCCTAACGATCTGGTTTATACGCTCAACGCGGGTCAGGTATCGTCGGGTAGTTCCGATGTTCAGGAGTGGTCGCTGCTGTCCTACATTGGTCGGGTACAATACGACTATAACGGCAAATACCTGCTGTCGGCTGCGGTTCGGGCCGATGGTTCGTCGCGTTTCGGTCGTAACAATCGTTTCGGTTACTTCCCCTCCGTATCGGCGGGCTGGAACCTGTCGCAGGAGGCTTTTCTGAAATCGGTTTCGTGGCTGAGCGATCTGAAACTACGCGCCAGCTACGGACTGACGGGTAATTTTCAGATTCCCAACTACGGATCGATCAGTCTGCTCAATTACCAGAACTACATTCTGGGGAACGAAACCATCGTGAGCGGCCTAGCGCCGGGCAACTCGGCCAACGACAAGCTGCGGTGGGAAAAAACAGCCATGTTCGACATCGGATTTGATGCCAGTTTTCTGCGTAATAAACTGAACCTGACTGTCGATTACTACAACTCCAACACGTCGGACCTGTTGTTGAACGTGCCGGTACCCCGCGCGTCGGGCTTCAGCACCGAATTGCAGAACATTGGCAAAGTAAACAATCAGGGCATTGAACTGACTCTGGGTACGCGCCAGACGTTCGGCCGGTTCCGCTGGGAAGCCAGTGCCAACATTGCCGCTAACCGCAACAAGGTCATTGCCCTCGGGCCTTCCGGCGACCCAATCATTGTGGCCGGTGGTGTGGCCGGAGCGCAGTTCATCACCCAGATTGGCCACCCCATTGGCGAGTACTACACCATGATCAATGATGGTGTGTTTAAGAATCAGGCCGAGATCGATGCTTATCCACACACGACAACCACCCGCCCCGGTGATTTCAAATTCCGGGATGTGAACGGTGATGGCAAGATCGACTTTAGCAGTGACCGGACCGTTACGGGCAGCTATCTCCCGAAATACACCTTTGGGTTTACCAATAACTTCGCCTATCGGGGCTTCGACCTGAGTTTCGCGCTTCAGGGCGTGCAGGGGCACAAGATACTGAACCTGCTGCGCCGGTACGTGTATAACATGGAAGGCAATGGTAACCTGTTTGCGGGAGCACTGGACCGCTGGCAATCGGTCGACAATCCGGGTAACGGACTGGTGAACCGCGCCAACCGACTGGCATCGGGTTCGAACGGTGAAATTTCGACCTGGCACATCGAAGATGGTTCGTACGTTCGCGTTCGTAACATCACGGTGGGTTACGCCCTGCCAACGGCACTGTTGCAGAAAATAAACGTGAGTCGCGCCCGCCTGTATGTGACCGCCCAAAACCCCTTCACGTTCACCAAATACCTCGGTTTCAACCCGGAAGTCAACAGCCGTCCCGACAGCGCCCTGTCATCGGGAGAAGATTATGGTACCTATCCATTACCACGTACCACATCGGTCGGTTTAAACCTATCTTTCTAATTAGCCATGAAGCAACTAACGATACTTTTTGCGGCCATTATGGGCCTGACTGCCTGCCAGAAGGATTTTCTGGACCTTAAACCGCTGTCGCAGCCGAACGTCGACAACTTTTACAAAACGGCCAACGACTTCGGTAATGCCGTCAATGGCGCGTATGATGCCCTGCAAAGCTCCAACCAGTACGGGGGCGATTACAACACCATCGTTGAAGCCCGGGGGGACAATATTCTGGATAACGACCCCTCGTCGGGTTCGGGGTTGCGCTACAACATCGACCGGTTTATCGAGCCGACCACCAACTCCGTGCTGCGCGATACGTGGGGCAGTCTGTACACGGGCATCAACCGCTGCAACCTGATTCTCGACAAGATTGACGCCGTGAACATGGACGCCACGCTGAAAGCCCGCTACAAAGGCGAAGCGCAGTTTATCCGGGCATTATCCTACTTCAACCTGGTGCGCCTGTGGGGAAAAGTGCCCCTTGTGCTGACTGCCGGTACAACCACAGAAGCGCGTTCCTACACCCGCAATGAGGTTGCGGACATCTACGCAGCCATAGAAAAGGACCTGACGGCCGCAGCGGCCGGTTTACCTGCTACCTACACCGGGGCCGACGTTGGCCGGGCTACGTCCGGTGCGGCCAAGGGAATGCTGGGTAAGGTGTACGTGACGGAGAAAAAGTACGACCTGGCGGCAGCTGTGCTGAAAGATGTGGTTAATGGCACCACCTACCAGTTGCTGCCCAACGTGGGCGATGTGTTCCTGGTCACGAACAAGAACAACGCCGAACTGCTGTTCTCGGTGAAGTTCAAGAAGGGCGGCTTACTGGGCGAAGGACACGGCTCCTGGTTCGGTACGAGCATCGGTGACCCCGTAGAGCCATCCCTGCGGGCTGCTTATTCGGCGGGTGACAAACGCCTTCCGCTCTCGGTCATGATTCCGGTTCCTACCAGCATCAACGCCGTTCCACGCAAGTTTTATGATGAACTGTCGGCAACGAGCGACGTGGGTAATGACTTCCCGGTGCTGCGCTTCGCGGATGTGCTGCTGCTGTATGCCGAAGCCCTGAACGGTGTTGGCTATCAGGCAACGGGCGACGCATTCACTGCCCTGAATCGGGTACGGACCCGGGCGGGGGTTGCGAATTATACCGCGGCTCAACTCCCCACGAAAGAAGCGTTCCAGACAGCTGTTATCAGGGAGCGCCGGCTGGAACTGGCCCTGGAAAGCGACCGCTGGTTCGACCTGATCCGCACCGGCACTGCAGTTGATGCTATCAAGGTAACGGGGATTACCATGCCTGCTTACCGGGTATACTACCCCATTCCGCAGTCGGAAATCGACGTCTATAATAACAAGACTATTTTTCCGCAGAACGACGGGTATTGATGGCCTGGTCTGGATTTGCTGAGCCTTTTCTTTCCAAATGACAAACGGGAACCAGTAGTGTTCCCGTTTGTCATTTATGTTGTTTTAAACTCGCTCTGTATGTGGTAGAATCGGCAGGAAAGAGGGCGTTATAACCAGTTTTCTCGCTTCACTCCACTTGAAATACGTAAATAGAACGCCCAGAAACCATGAGAAAAGCAGGGAGCCTCTACAGATGATCCATGCTCTTTCAGGCGTTGATTAATGGGGTTTGCTACTGCCCGGCAGTTCCGAATGAAGCATATAGAAGGTCTTCGGGATAGGTTGCTTTCATTAGTTAGCAGGCGTCAAATGGCTATCTCTCCAGCCCGGCATTTACGGCATACTATCCTTGTTTCCGCTCCTCAACTGCCTCATCAAATTGATTGTCAGGGGCGCTAAAGAGTGCCCTTTGAAGAACTAAAGTTGGTCCGGTAGCCTGTTAACGCGTTGAGTAAATATACGTTAAACCCTGAAAAAGACCGAATATTCGATAAATGAGCTTTTTCAAGTTAAAAATTAATTATTTCAAGTAATTTGGGGATAATTAGAATGTGAAGCTAACTACCTTTAAGACAAATACGATAAGTACTTTCCTTAGTAAAATTTCCATCTTCTCTAATCAATTTTCAGTATGAAACACGTTTTACACCAAACGTACCGCATTCTGCCACTGTTACTTTTCAGTTGGTTTTTATGCGCAGAGACGTATGCCCAGGACCGTATATTAACGGGCCGTATTACCGACGGTAACGACAACTCGGCCCTGCCCGGGGCTAACGTTGTGGTAAAAGGTACCCAAACGGGTGTCGTGACGGATGCCAACGGTCAGTTTTCGCTCAATATACCATCGGGCCGCGACATACTCACAATATCAGCTATTGGCTATGCCTCGCAGGATATAACTATCGGCAGTAAAACATCCATCAATGTATCGATGGCCCCCGACATCAAAACCCTGAATGAAGTGGTCGTAACCGGCTACGGTGCGCAGGCCAAGCGCGACATTACCGGGGCTGTGGCTACGGTGGATACTAAACAACTCCTGTCCGTACCCGCTACCAACGTGGGGCAGGCCCTCCAGGGCCGCGTGGCGGGGGTTCAGGTCGGTAACGAGAACGCGCCGGGTGGTGGCGTGATGGTCCGCATCCGGGGTTTGGTACGATTAACGATAACTCGCCCCTCTATGTCATCGACGGCGTTCCAACAAAGGGTAATCTGAATACACTGAATCTCAATGATGTAGAGAGTATGCAGATTCTGAAAGATGCTTCGGCAGCCTCCATTTACGGTTCGCGGGCGGGTAATGGCGTAGTCATTATCACCACCAAGAAAGGCAAAGCCGGTAAGCCCAAATTTACGTACGATACGTATTACGGTTCGCAGCGACACGGCAAACTGCTGAGCATGCTCAACACGCAGGAATACGCCCAGCTAACCTGGGAATCCCGGATAAACTCTGGTGTGGTGGGAGCAAATGGCAATCCGGTTCACTCGCAGTTTGGCAACGGAGCAACACCGGTTATCCCCGATTTTGTGCTGCCCAGTGGTGCCTCGGCCAGCGATCCGCGCGTAGCCCGGAATGCTGATGGTACTTACGCCAACTACAATAACGACATCAGCTCTCCAAATTTTCTGCTCATTACCCCCGCCAACAAGCAGGGAACGAACTGGCTGGAAGAAATTTTCCAGACGGCTCCCATTCAGAACCACCAGTTAGGTGTATCGGGCGGAAGCGAAAATGGACGGTATGCCATGTCGCTGAACTACTTCAACCAGGAGGGGATCATGAAGTATACCGGCTACAAACGCTACTCCCTGCGGGCGAATACGGAGTTCAACGTAACCAAACGAATCCGGGCCGGGCAGAATTTTCAGGTAGCCTACGGTGAACGTATTGGTCAGCCCAATGGCAACAATGCCGAGAGCAACCCGATCTCGTTTGCCTACCGGATTCAGCCTATCATTCCGTTGTATGACGTAGCGGGTAACTTTGCCGGTACGCGCGGGGGCGATCTCGATAATGCCAATAACCCACTGGCCCTGCTGCAACGGAGCAAAGACAATGTGCAGAAGGAAGTGCGGTTGTTTGGCAATGCCTATGCCGAAGTAGACATTCTGCCTAACCTGACCGCCCGCACCAGTTTTGGGATTGACTACAACCTCTCCAACTACCGGAACTACACCATTCGGGATATTGAGTCGGCCGAAGCGCGGGGGTCGAACCAACTCCAGACCAGCAACAGCTACGAATGGACCTGGACCTGGTACAACACCCTGACCTATAACTGGAATCTGGGCGACCGGCACCGGTTCAACGTCATTGCCGGTACGGAATCCATCAAAAATTATTTCGAGTTTTTCGATGCCAGCCGGACCAACTTTGCCGTGGATGATAATGAAAACCGCTACCTCAGTGCCGGTACGGGGGTTCAAACCAACAACGGCGGGGCCTCTAACTGGCGGCTGGCTTCGGAGTTTGCCAAAATCAACTACGCGCTGGATGATAAGTACCTGCTTGATATGACTGTGCGTCGGGACCGCTCCTCCCGCTTTTCTCCCGAATTCCGGTCGGCGGTGTTTCCAGCGGCCAGTGTGGGCTGGCGGGTATCGAAAGAAAATTTCTTCAAACCCCTTACTTTCATTGACGACCTGAAATTTCGGGCTGGTTATGGCCTGACAGGTAACCAGGAAATTGGTAACTATAACTCGTTTACGCAGTTCAGTACCAACCCCATCACCTCATTTTACGACATCAACGGTACCCGTACGTCGGCCATTCCGGGCTATGAACTGACCCAGTTCGGCAACGCCCGCGCCAAGTGGGAAACCACCACCAGCCTAAACCTCGGCTTCGACGCGCTGCTGCTCAAAAACCGCCTGAACATTGCGTTCGACTGGTACACCCGTACCACCTCGGATATGCTCTTCCCGGTGCAGGCACCGCTCACGCAGGGGGTAGCCGTAAACCCGTTCCAAAACATCGGTTCCATGCGCAACCGGGGTGTCGACCTGATGATTGGCTACGGCGACAAGCTGGGTAACAATGGCCTGAGCTACAATGTGAGTGCCAATTTCAGCACGTACCGGAACCTGGTGACCAAAACCAACGGCGATCCCAGCACGCAGTATTTCGGTATCAACGACGAGCGGATTCAGAACTTCGTAGTGACACAGCAGGGCTACGCTATTTCGTCGTTCTTCGGGTACACCATCGACGGTATTTTCCAGACGAACGAAGAAGCCAAAGCCGCTCCGGTGCAGTTTGGTAATGCCGCATCAGAAAATGTGGCAGGTCGGTTCAAGTTCCGGGATATTAACGGTGACGGAAAAATTGATACCAAAGATCTGAGCATCATTGGCAGCCCGCACCCCAAGTTCAACTACGGCCTGAACCTTAGCTTAAATTATAAAAACTTTGGGCTGACCTTGTTCGGCCAGGGCGTACAGGGTAATCAGATTTTCAACTACACGAAGTACTGGACCGATTTCCCCACCTTCGCCGGCAACCGCAGTACCCGGATGCTGTATCAGTCATGGCGTCCCGGTAGTACAGATGCCATTCTGCCTCAGCTTCGGTCCAGCGACCAGGTCAGCATTCAGCCTTCCACGTATTATCTGGAGAGCGGATCGTATTTCCGCATGAAGAATATTCAGCTCACCTACCAACTACCGCAGGTACTGCTCTCGAAACTAAAGATGGGCGCCACATCGGTTTACATCCAGGGCCAGAATATGTTTACCATCACCAAGTACTCCGGTATGGACCCCGAAATCAATCTACGCGCCTACTCGGCGGGTAACGACCGCCAGATTGGGGTCGACGGGGGATCGTATCCAGTTGCCAAAACCGTTTTAGTCGGTCTAAATCTATCATTCTGATCATGAAAAAAATAACCATCTTCATAACCGTTGGTTGTCTGGCACTCGCTACGGCCTGCTCCGACAAGTTTCTGGACGTACAGCCTAAGGCCGCGCTGGCTGTTACGACGCTGCAAAATAAAACGGGTGTAAATGCCCTGCTCATTGGCGCCTACGCCCTGCTCGATGGCTGGGCCACTGCCGAAGGTGCCTACCGCTCCTACCAGGTAGGGGCCGACAACTGGGTATATGGCAGTGTAGCCAGTGATGATGCCTACAAAGGCACCATTGCGGGCGACCAGCCCCCAATCTCCCTGATTGAGCAGGCCAACATTCAGTCAGATAATATTTATTTCCGGGGCAAATGGCGGGGCATGTACGACGGCATTGCCCGGACAAACGACGTATTGCAGGCACTGGCCGCGACTAAAGATATGACCGATGCCGAAAAAGCACAGGTCACGGCGGAAACCCGTTTTCTACGGGGTCACTACCATTTCGAACTGAAGAAAATGTTCAATATGGTGCCTTATATTGATGAGAAAACGTACAATCCGAACGACCTGGAAAGTACCAAGATGCCGAATAACGTCGATATCTGGCCCAACGTGGTGGCTGATATAAAAGCGGCTTACGATGTACTGCCTGCCAAACAGACGCAGGTTGGCCGACCAACGAAATGGGCTGCTGCGGCCGAACTGGCGAAAGCCTACCTGTTCCAGAAAAAATACGCTGAAGCCAAACCCCTGCTCGAAGCCATTGTGGCTAGTGGGCAGTATAAACTGATGGACCGCTACCACGATAACTTCAAGGCCGTAACCAACAACAATGCGGAGTCTATTTTTGAAGTGCAGTACTCGGTCAATGATGGGGCATCGGGTGGCGAAAATGGCAACATCGGTTCAACCCTCAACTACCCCTACGGCGGTGGCGGTGTAACGACCTGCTGCGGATTCTTCCAGCCGTCGCAAAACCTGGTAAATGCCTTTAAAACCGATGCGAAAGGCCTGCCCCTGATCGACACGTTCAATGCTACGGACCTAACCAATGATCAGGGCATCGAATCGACGGCTCCGTTTACGCCCTATACCGGCCCGGTTGACCCCCGGCTAGACTGGACAGTTGGCCGCCGGGGTATTCAGTACCTCGACTGGGGTGTTCACCCCGGCAAAGCCTACGTGCGCGATCAGGCCTACGGTGGCCCTTATTCACCCAAGAAGCACGTTATGTACCGGTCGGATGTAGGAACGAACACCTTTGCGGGTAACCCGCGTTTGAACGCCAACAACTACCGCATGATTCGCTACGACCATGTGTTGCTGTGGCTGGCCGAAATAGAAACCGAAATTGGTGATCTGAACAAAGCCCGTGCCTACGTCAACCAGATTCGCCGGCGGGCCGCCAACCCGGATGGTTTCGTAAAATCTGCCGATGGTACGCCAGCCGCTAGCTACGTTATCAGCGAGTACACCACACCCTGGACCGATCAGGCCGCTGCCCGCAAAGCCGTGCAGTTTGAAGAGCGACTGGAGTTTGGTATGGAAGGCCACCGCCGGTTCGACCTGGTACGCTGGAACATTGCCGACCAGACCCTGAACAATTACTACACGACAGAAGCGAAAAAGCGCATTTACCTGAACGGGGTTCAGTTTATCAAAGGTCGCCACGAATATTTCCCGATTCCGTTACAGGAAATTTTTAACAGCAAGAAAGACGGGAAAGAAACCCTGACCCAGAATCCGGGGTATAATTAATTCAATCAGCTAGTTGGTCAGGTACGTACTAAATCACCATCTCTCCAACTCATTGACTGTCTACTAGTTCAAAGTGGGTAATCGGTAAGTAAACCTTACCGGTTGCCCACTTTTTCCTCTTTACCAATCCAATAGCTATGCAAGACTCATCTGCCACTAACCGCCGAACGTTTCTGAAACAGGTCGCCGGGATTTCGGCGTTTTATATTGTGCCGCGCCATGTGCTGGGCCGCGGTTTTACCGCTCCCTCCGACCAGGTATCCATCGGCTTCATCGGGCTGGGGAAGCAGGCTGCGGGTCTGCGCGGGCGGTTTCTTCAAAATGAGGCCCGCGTCATCGCCGTTTGCGATGTGTACCAGCCGAAAGTAGCCGCCTTTGCCGAAGCAGTCAACAAACACTACGCCGATAAAGGCAATGTGGGCACCTACGCCGGCTGCGAACGCTACGACGATTACCGAACCTTGCTCAACAACAAGGGCATTGATGCCGTAGTTATTGCCACACCCGACCACTGGCATAGCCCGATTGCTATTGCGGCTGCCAAAGCCGGGAAAGATATTTACTGCGAAAAGCCGCTGTCGCTCACCGTCAAAGAAGGCCGGGATATGGTGAATGCTACCCGGCAGTATAAGCGGGTATTTCAAACGGGTAACATGCAGCGGTCGTGGAAGGAGTTTCGGCAGGCCGTAGAACTGGTTCGTAATGGCTATATCGGTCAGGTGAAAACGATCAATGTCAATGTGGGCGGGCCGCCACGGGCATTCGATTTAGTTGCCGAACCTGTTCCGGCGGGACTGAACTGGGATGCGTGGCTCGGACCCAACACCATCGAACGCCCGTATAACAACGTGCTCGACCCGGATTTGACGGCTAAGTTCTGGGGGCAATGGCGCGATATCCGTGACTTTGGCGGGGGCGGCATGACCGACTGGGGTGCCCATATGTTCGATATTGCCCAGTGGGGACTGGATATGGACAACTCCGGCCCAACGTCCTTAACGCCGGGGAAAGATGGAAAAGGACTGGTGTATCAATATGCTAATGGTGTCCAGATGCATCACACACCTGTAGACGGAAAGCAGTTCTGCCAGTTTATAGGCACAGAGGGAGAGGTGAAAGTGGCCCGGGGTGAACTGATTACCACGCCCGCATCGCTGAAAGACAAAGTGATTGGTGCTAATGAAAAACACGTTTATTTCAGCGATAACCACTACAAAGACTTCCTGGATGCCATTAAAAGCCGCAAGCCTCCCATCTGCGATGTAGAGGTGGGTCACCGCACGGCTTCGGTCTGCAACATCGGTAACATTGCCTATCTGCTGGGTCGCCCGCTCCGCTGGAACCCGAATACGGAGCAATTTGACGGGGATGCCGAAGCCAATAAGTTACTGAGTCGCCCAATGCGAACGAAGTGGACAGCCTAGAAAATTCGTATCTTTGCGGGCTTTTAATCCGCATAGCCGGGTGATATCTGACGCTGTATCGTATGACTCTCTATATCGACCATGTTGACGAAATAGACACCGCAGCCCGCCAGCTACTGGCCGAAGGCCGGGAACGGTCGGTCTGGTTGTTCGACGGCGATATGGGGGCGGGAAAAACGACCCTCATCAAAGCGATCTGCCGGGTTCTGGGTGTGGTCAGTACCGTGCAAAGTCCAACCTTTTCCATCGTGAACGAGTACACAACCCACGAGGGGCACTCCGTTTACCATTTTGACTGTTACCGGCTCCGTAATGAAGCCGAAGCGCTGGATATTGGTATCGAAGAATATGTTGATTCGGGAAATTACTGCTTTATCGAATGGCCGGAGAAAATCATGAATCTCTGGCCGGTAACGTATTACCAGGTTCATCTTGCCGTTGACGACGACGGCAGCCGCATCCTGGAAGCGAACACAGTTTACTAGTTTGAGGATGGCGGTCTGCCGGTTTTTCAACGGTAAACAGCAGCCCTCAATCAACTTATAAACGTAACCTAAGTGACTGGATTTGAGGAACTGGCCAAAACGGCCGTGTATACGAAAGAAGCCCCGCTGGCCGTAAAAACGAACCGGCACAGCCTGCTTATCGGATTGCCTAAAGAAGTATCGCTTCAGGAAAATCGAATTGCCCTTACGCCCGAAGCAGTAGCTATTCTGGTCCGAAATGGCCATAATGTAATCGTGGAAAATGGTGCGGGTGAGAAAGCGAAGTTTACCGATACCGAGTACAGTGAAGCCGGGGCCCAGATTGCCTACTCGCCCAAAGAGGTGTATGAAGCTAACCTGATCCTGAAAGTTGAACCGTTGGTGGATGAGGAATTTGAGTACGTTCAGTCGGGCAGTACCGTTATTTCTACGGTCAATCTGCCCACCCATGACCGGGCGTATTTCGAACGAATCAACGATAAAAATCTGACTTCTTTCGGTTATGAATACATCGAAGACCAGGCAGGAGGAATGCCGGTTATTCGGTCGATGAGCGAGATTGCGGGTAGTACGGTCATGCTCATTGCGGGCGAATACCTGAGCAATGCCGACAATGGTCGGGGTATTATTCTGGGCGGCATTACCGGCGTTCCACCCACCAAAGTAGTGATGCTTGGTGCCGGAACCGTAACGGAGTACGCCGTTCGGGTTGCCCTCGGCATGGGTGCCGACGTGAAAATTTTTGACCGGCACCTCTACAAGTTACAGCGACTCAAATACGCCGTTGGGCACCACATTTACACCTCCATCATTGACTCCGATACCATGACCGAAGCCATTCAGCGGGCCGACGTTGTCATCGGGGCCATCCGGGCCGAGGAAGGTATCAGTCCGGTGGTGGTTACGGAGGAAACAGTCGGTCGCATGAAACCCGACTCGGTCATCATCGACGTATCCATCGACCAGGGAGGGAATTTTGAAACCTCCCGCATGACTACGCACAAAAACCCCACCTTTAAGCACATGGGAGTCATTCACTACTGCGTACCCAACATTGCCGCCCGCGTGGCCCACACAGCCAGCATGGCCCTGAGTAACATCTTTCTCCCGTTCCTGCTCGAAACCGGCACTACGGGAGGGATTGAGCAGATGATGTACGCGAACCGATGGTTTATGAAAGGTGTTTATACGCACAAAGGAACGCTGACCAACGCCCACATTGCCCGGAAGTTCAATATGCGTTTTAAAGACCTGGATTTATTGCTGGCAGCAAGATTCTAAAAAATAAGTATTAGGAGCGAGTAGTTAGGAGTGAGGAGTCGTCCGGGTCACTTTTTCACTCATACCGAAAGGCTCATCACTCCTAACTACTCGCTCCTAATACGTTAAAAAAATGATCAACCACAGCAACGAAAATACCCTGCTCGATGATGCCAACTCGTACGATGTCAACAAAGAGTTGATGGGCCTCATCTCGTCGGACTTTATCAAAGTAGCCGATCAGCTTAAGGAAGCTTCGTATCAGATTCGGAAACGCGGCTTTTCAGACAATCCTGTTTTTGTAGCCTCCCGTCGGGATATACCCGTAGGGCAGCTGCTGATTGGCGCAACAGAATTAGAGAACCAGTGGCATTACAAAGCGTCATTTATGGATGAGTTTATCCAGCGCGAACTGATTGGAGAGGATTCGATTGAGATGTGGAAGGAGAACTACAAGAACCCGGACGAGTACTGCTGCCTGTTTGTGGTTCACGGCGATTTTGCCGGCTTTGTGTACATTCCCTATCCCGAAGATTAATCAGCCCCCGGACAGTACGTTTTTCAGGCCGAATCTACCCGATTCGGCTTTTGTTTTTTTTGTTCGCCAATAATACTTTTCGGGGAAACGTATCGGCAAAGACCAGCCGCTCCGGTAACTTCTTTTTGCCGCTTTACGGTGATCTGACCTATTCAGGTACCACTCCCGCAAACAGGCTGATTAATGCCCTGTGTGGACGCTTTACCGCCTGAATACGGCGATAAACTATTTTTTTGTATATTAAGGCAATCTTACCGGATATCGTAGGAAAAGAGCGATTTTTTTTGTATTTTTACAATCTATACGACCACCCTTAGGTGGGTAAAAACCTGAACTCTGAACAACAATAAATTACTGACATTTTTTCGATTTTTATGACCAACGATTTGATTGAAGAAGAAGCTCCTGTTGAAACAGCCCTGGGCGATTATGGTGCCGATAATATTCAGGTATTAGAAGGCCTGGAGGCCGTTCGCAAACGTCCGTCCATGTACATTGGCGACGTGGGTACGCGTGGGTTACACCACCTGATATGGGAGGTTGTCGACAATTCCATCGACGAAGCAATGGCAGGCTACTGCACTGAAATATCCGTTAACATCAATCCTGATAACTCCATTACAGTACAGGACGATGGCCGGGGCATTCCAACGGGTATCAGCACCAAAATGGGTGTTTCGGCCCTTCAGGTTGCCATGACCATCCTGCACGCCGGTGGTAAATTTGATAAAGATACCTACAAAGTTTCCGGTGGACTGCACGGTGTGGGGGTCTCCTGCGTAAACGCACTCTCGACCGATATGCACGTGGAAGTGCATCGGGAAGGTAAAATATTCGAGCAAGCGTATAAAATCGGCGTTCCTCAGTACGATGTTCGTATCATTGGTGAAGCCTCTAACACTGGTACCAGGACGCATTTTAAGCCCGACTCCAGCATTTTTACCGATACCGTTTATAAATATGACACCGTTGCAGGGCGTTTGCGCGAGCTGGCTTACCTGAACAAAGGCATTCATATTTTCCTGAAAGACCTGCGCGAGCTGGACGAAAACGGCGAACCACTTCGTCAGGACGACTTCTTTTCGGAGGGTGGTCTGGCCGAATTTGTGGAATACCTGGATCAAACCCGCCCACCGCTCGATGGCATGAAACCTATTTACATGGAAAGTGTAAAAGGCTCCACACCCGTTCAGGTGGCACTCGTGTACAACTACGAAGCGGGCGAAAATGTCCTGTCGTACGTGAACAACATCAACACGCACGAAGGCGGTACACACGTACAGGGATTCCGGTCGGCGCTGACGCGGGTGCTGAAGAACTACGCCGATAAAAACCCCGGTGTGCTCCCCAAGAACTCCGGCAAGATCACCTTTAGCGGGGAGGATTTCCGTAAAGGGCTGACCGCCGTTATTTCGGTGAAGGTAGCCGAACCCCAGTTTGAAGGGCAAACCAAAACCAAGCTTGGTAACCAGGACGTAGTCAGTGCGGTGAGTCAGGCAATGGCCGATTTGCTCGAAACCTGGCTGGAGGAAAATCCGAAAACCGCTCAGGGTATCGTTAAGAAAGTACTGGTATCGGCTCAGGCGCGTATTGCCGCCGACCTGGCCTACAAGCGTATCATGACCGAGCGCAAGGACTTCATGGGCGGCATGGGATTGCCCGGCAAACTGGCCGACTGCTCCGATACCGATCCTGAAAAATGCGAACTCTACCTGGTAGAGGGGGACTCCGCCGGCGGAACGGCTAAACAGGGGCGCAACCGGGCGTTTCAGGCCATTTTGCCCCTGCGGGGAAAAATCCTGAACGTAGAGAAGGCGATGGAGCACAAGATTTACGAAAACGAAGAGATCAAAAATATTTGGACGGCTCTGGGCGTTCGTCTTGAAAAGAAGGACGACGAGACTGTCATGAACCTGGACAAGCTGCGGTATCATAAGATCATTATCATGACCGATGCCGACGTGGACGGTAGCCACATCCGAACGCTGATTCTGACGCTGTTTTATCGCAACATGAAGGCGTTGATCGACCATGGCTACATCTACATTGCCCAGCCACCTTTTTACCTCGTAAAAAAAGGAAAAGAAGAACGCTATTGCTGGACGGAAGCCCAGCGCGAAGCTGCCGTAAAAGAACTGGCTGGTGGTGGCCGGGAGGAGAGTGTAAACGTTCAGCGCTACAAAGGTCTTGGCGAAATGAACGCCGAACAGCTCTGGAGCACCACGATGGACCCGGATCGGCGGAGCCTGAAGTTAGTAACGGTAGAGTCGGCAGCGGATGCGGATCACGTCTTCTCAACACTGATGGGCGACGAAGTAGCACCCCGACGAGAATTTATCGAACGAAATGCCAAGTACGCCCGAGTGGATGTTTAACCGAATGATAACATAAAGCGGGTTTTTTGACCCGCTTTTTTGTTGTACTTCAATCTTTGAATTACGTATGCGCTATTCCATAAACCCAAACAGAACGATACTGGGAAATTTGGTTTCCCGATTTACTCAACGGCAAACGAATTCTCCTGTACCGGTAACCGAAAAAATGGCAAAGGCGAACGAAAAAGTGACCAGCGTTATTGACCAGAGCAACTATCTAAGTCGTGATTTAAGCTGGCTTAAATTCAATGAACGGGTGCTGGATCAGGCCCGAAGTACGGACCGTACCCTGATGGAACGGTTGAAGTTTCTGGCCATTTCAGCCTCCAACCTGGACGAGTTTTTCATGATTCGGGTGGGGAGTCTCTACAATTATCTCGATTACCATAAGCAACGGATCGACTATTCCGGTTTGCGTGAAATTCCCTTTCGGAAGACCTTACTGACGATGGCCCACCAGTTTTGTCAGGATCAGCAAACCGTCTTTTCGGAGCAATTGTTGCCGCTGTTTGCCGAAAACGGGCTTCAGCTGGCCAGGTATGGCGATCTGACGGAGGAAGAGGAAGCGGAGGCCGCCGACTTTTTTGATCGGGCTATTTATCCGACACTGACGCCCATGCTGTACGACTACACGCATACTTTTCCGGTGCTGCTGGCCAAAGTGCTCATTTTTGGGGTCGTTACGCACAGTACAGACAGAACGGATTCTCAGAGTCTTCGTCCGGAAGAGGAAGATGATAACCACCGGCTGTCGTTTGTGCAGATTCCCGCTAACCTACCCCGGTTCCTGTCGTTTGAGCGGGAAAATAGTATCCTGTTTCTGCCCATCGAAGAAATCGTTCGGCAAAACATAAAGAAACTGTATCGAAACGTCGAAATATTGTCGGTTAATCTGTTCCGGATTACCCGCAACGGCGATTTTACGCTCGATGAAAATGACGACGACGAAATTGATTTCATTGACGAAGTCCGGCAAAAGATAAAAAACCGTCGGTTAGGACGCGTAACCCGCGTGGAAGTGGAAGCCGATGCCAATAACCCGCTGAGTGACAGTTCTCCCTGGATGCTGAACCTGCTGAAGAAACGGTGGGAAATGGACGATCTGAATATTTTTGAATCCAACAGCTTGCTCGATTTTTCAGCTTTCTGGCAACTGATCGGGCATCCGGAGTTTAAGGATACCATGCCGCGCCAACAGGCTCCGGTACCGCCAATGGGCCTGGGTCGGGACAAGACCGACGATATTTTTGAGCTGATCAAGCAGCGCGATATCCTGCTTCATCACCCTTATAACAATTTCGAACCCGTCCTTCAGCTGCTCGAACAGGCTGCCGAAGATCCCCATGTACTGGCTATCAAAATCACCGTATACCGGCTGGCTAAGCGGTCGCGTATAACCGAAGCGTTGCTGAAAGCCGCCGAAAATGGCAAACACGTATCGGTATTGTTTGAGGTCAAGGCCCGGTTTGATGAGGAAAATAATATCCGGGAAGCCCAGCGCTTGCAGAAGGCTGGTTGCTTCGTGATTTATGGCATCAGCAAGTTTAAAACCCATACCAAGCTGCTGCTGGTGGTTCGGAATGAGGGGAGCCGCGTTGTTCGCTACGCCCACATGGCTACCGGCAATTATAACGAAGACACCTCAAGATTATACACGGATATTGGCTTGTTGACTACCAATGAGATCTACACTCACGACATCTCGGAGTTTTTCAATGTCATTACCGGGCACTCGCTGCCCAACGAGTATAAGTACCTGATTACCGCCCCGCGCGATATGCGTGACCAGTTGGTGAAGCTCATTCAACTGGAGACCGAGAACGCCAAACGCGGCTTACCCAGTGGTATCTGCATCAAGGTTAATTCGCTGGAGGATAAACTGGTGATTGATGAGTTGTACAAAGCGTCGGAGGCCGGGGTGCCCGTGGAACTTATCGTCCGTAGTATTTGCTGCCTGCGTCCACAGCGGGCCGGTTTGAGTGAGAACATTACCGTGCGTTCCATCGTGGGCGATTTTCTGGAGCATACCCGAATCTATTACTTCCACAATAACGGCGACCCTAAAGTATACGGCGGCAGTGCCGACGTGATGGTACGCAGTTTCGACCGGCGCATTGAGTCACTGTTTTATCTGGCAGACCCACGCGTGAAGCAGCAGGCCATTCTGGTTCTGAAATACAACCTGCTCGACAATGTCAACGCCTACGAGTTGAAAGAAGACGGCGACTTCAGGAAATATGAGGTACCCGCGGGTGGTGAGCCATTCAATATCCATAAGCGATTCTTCGAGGCAACCGAAAAAGAAGCCATAACCGCCCGGCTCTTCGACCCCGAAATCAAACCCGCCGAAGTAGCCCAGATCGAAGGAGAATATCAGGAAGGGGCCGAGCGGGCCATCGCCGATATTTGACGGAGACGGGTAAAAAAGAAACAGAAAAGGCCAGCTTACACGTGTAGGCTGGCCTTTTTTTAGTTGTTAATCACCAACAATCCCCTGTCAGGCTACCCCCAAATCGGTAATGGCCTGCTGGGCTTTGGTTTTTAACTGGGCGTAGGTATCGTCAAAGGCTTCTTTGCTGGCCAACGGCTCCTTCACCGACACGTAAAACTTGATTTTAGGCTCGGTGCCGGATGGCCGGGCGGAAACCTTCGTGCCATCTTCCGTGAAAAACTGGAGCACGTTGGACGACTCGATGCCCATGCTGCCCGATTTGATGGTCGCTTTCTCTCCCTTCGTGGCATCGGTTCGTTCGAGCGATTTGTAATCGTCAATCCGTACTACTGGTGAACCGGCAATAGATTTAGGCGGGTTGGCGCGGAAGTCGGCCATCATCTGCTGAATTTCTTCGGCCCCTGCCTTTCCTTTCTTCGTCAGCGATACCAGCGATTCGTAGTAGAAGCCGTTCTCGATGTACATTTCCATCAATGTATCGAACAGGCTCTTGCCCTGGTCTTTGGCGTAAGCGGTCAACTCGGCAATCATGGCGCAACTGGCAATGGCATCTTTGTCGCGCACGAAATCGCCGATGAGGTAACCGTAGCTTTCCTCGCCCCCGGCAATGAACTGCTCTTTGCCTTCCAGTTCCCGAATCACTTCGGCAATGTATTTGAAGCCCGTCAGCGTGTTGTAGCAGGTGACACCGTACCGCTTGCACATCTCGTCGATGAGATCGGTGGTGACGATGGTTTTAGCCACAAACTCATTACCCGTTAGTCGGCCGGTCGCTTTCCAGGCGTTGAGCAGGTAGTAAATAATCAGGCTGGCCATCTGGTTACCGTTGAGCAACTCAAATTCGCCGTGATGATTCCGCGCTCCGGCACCCACGCGGTCGGCATCGGGGTCGGTAGCCATAATAAGGTCGGCATTGAGCTTGTTGGCCAGGTCGAGGGCTAACTGCATGGCGGCCTTTTCTTCGGGATTGGGCGATTTCACCGTTGGGAAATCACCATCGGGCGTTGCCTGCTCCTCTACGATGTGTACGTTGGTGAAACCCAGAGCCTCCAGCGTACGGGGCACCAGCGTGATGCCCGTGCCGTGAATGGGCGTGTACACAATGTTCAGGTCGGCTTGCCGGGCAATCACATCGGGGTTCACCGCGTTCGACTTGAGCCGTTCCACGTAAGGCGCGTCAATCTCTTCGTCGATCATGTGAATCCGTTCGGGAACGCCCTCGAATTTGATGTCATCGACGGAGGTGATTTTATTGACCTCGGCAATGATGGCTTTGTCGTGCGGGGACACCACCTGACCACCGTCGTTCCAGTACACTTTGTAGCCGTTGTATTCTGGCGGGTTGTGCGAAGCCGTCACCACAATACCACTCTGGCAACCCAGTTGCCGGATGGCAAAGGAGAGTTCGGGGGTGGGGCGGAGGCTGCTGAACAGGTACACTTTAATGTTGTTGGCCGAAAAAATATCGGCTACCAGCCGGGCAAATTCGGGGCTCATCCGGCGGCTGTCGTGGGCAATGGCCACGCTGATGTCTACGCCCGGAAAGGCCGCATTGATGTAGTTGGAAAGTCCCTGGGTAGCGGCACCCACCGTGTAGCGATTCATGCGGTTGGAGCCAACGCCCAGAATACCGCGCAGGCCACCCGTACCAAACTCAAGGTCGCGGTAAAATGAGTCGGTTAGTTCGGTGAAATTGCCGGAGTCGATCAGGTGCTGAATGGATTCTTTGGTAGCGGCATCGTAGGGGCCGCTGAGCCATTTGTCAACGCGTTGCTGCGTGGTAGAGTCTAGGGTTACTTCCATTGGTCGAGGGTAATAATTTGGAGTTGATTTAACTGAGTCAGGCGATTGTCATTCGTGATAATAGCATCACATTGATAAAAACTTGCCGCGCCAAGTTGCATGGAATCTATGGCCTTTAAACTGTGTAGTTGTGTTTGCAGGTCAAGTGCTTTTTCGACGACTTGGGTTGTTATCGGAACAATCATTATCTGCAAATCTGCCAGTAAGCTGTCAAAGGCGTTCACTACGTCTGTGCGATTGTTGCGTAGTGGTTTTGTTTTAAATTCTAACGTGGTGAGTACACTGGTTGTCAACTGAACGGAATGGCTCTGGCAATAAACGAATATATCCCTGACGATAGGCGCAAACTGAATGTGTCCTTCAATCAAATAAATGAACGGAGCGGTGTCGAAGAAAGCAGATTTAAAACCGGTCCTCATCACGCGTGCTGTTAATGTATGCCTGGGCATCCGTTTCCCAGACGTGCTTACCCACACCGATATACTTGTTGAAGTCAACTTGATTAGTCGGTTTCGGAACTTCTACAGCCACTATTCGATCAACCAGTTTGTGAAGGAGCCGGAGTCGCTCACTAAGTGGCAGTTTATCTACCTCGTCTAAAATACCATCAATGGTTTCCATACAATTTCGTGGTTTTATCCGCCCAAAATTACACTTATCCCGACCCGGCGCAAATCTAGTGGGCAAATCAGTACTGGATAAAATCAACTATATTTTTATATTCGATAAATATTTATTGTTTTACAATAAATATTTACTGTTATTTGTGTCGAACTTTTAAACTCTACTGGCATGAATACGTCGTACTTTAAGTTTCTCAAAGTTGTGGTTGCCATTGCTTATTACGGCTTAATAGCTGCGCTGGTCGTTGTGATTGCGATGCTGGCACTCAATTATGTTCTCCCCCAGGAAACCGTTCGGTTTACCGTAACTATCCCGATTCAATTGACTGACAGCATGTCGTTTAAGGATGCTGATTGGATCGGTAACGTGAGTAGTGCTCCCTACTCGTTGCTGACTATCAATGCATTAAATCCGGTAGCGGCCCGGCAGAGTGCAGGTCTCTATGTATTGGTTGGGTTGTCAATTGTGGCAAGTCTGGGCTTTGTTTTCTTCATAATCAGGCTGCTGAAGCAAATAGTAGCCACGCTGGGTACGTCCGATGTGTTTAGCCAGGTCAACGTAGTCAGGATACGGCTGCTGGGTGTCCTGCTAATTGGGTTGGAGTTTATAAAACCGCTTGTCTGGCTTCTCATCCGCAGTGATGTGCTGGCACTTATGAGCCGCAACCACATCCAGCATAGTGGTGAACAAATCGGTTTTGGTGTATCAAACCTGACATTTGCCGGGTTGCTATTGGTTGGACTAGCGGAGGTGTTCCGGTCGGGTTATCAACTCAAACAGGAAAGCGAACTAACCATCTGAACCATGCCTATAATCGTAAACGTAGATGTGATGATGGCCCGGCGAAAAATGTCGCTGACCGAACTAGCCGACCGGGTGGGTATCACGCTGGCCAACCTGTCCATTCTGAAGACGGGTAAGGCTAAAGCCGTACGCTTTGAAACACTCGAAGCACTGTGCAAAGCCCTCGACTGCCAGCCCGGCGACCTGCTCGAATACGCCCCGCAGGAAGCGGAGAAGGTGTAAACGACATAAGTCTGCTTTTATATTAACATCACCAGAACTATGGTTGATATTATATTGTCGATTCTACCTAAGTACAGGACAAAAGTAGGGAGTAGCTGATGTTGAGGTAGTTTTGTGTCGCTAAACGTAAACCCCTCCAACTACTCCCTATGCAAAGTAACGAAGATGCTGTCTACGATGCCATCAAAGATCATTTTCAATGTGATAAACGGCGTATCCGCTTTATGGCCCTGCTGATCATTGCCCTCTTGAAACTGGCTGACTCCTCATTGGCTCAATGGAGTCTGGCTATCAACCAAACCACCCTGCGGGCTTCCCGACTCAAGCGA
>NZ_KB893573.1 GCF_000374085.1 Spirosoma spitsbergense DSM 19989
GTCAGCAGTCGCTGGCCACGGTGCTGGCTTATCTAATGCTGATGGCCTTTACCACCGATCAGCTCATTCAGTGGTGCAGTCATCCGTTTGAAGTTCTCTGGCGAGAAGCCAAAACAAAAGCCAAACTTTGGGCTACCTTCCGGGCCTTGTTTATGGTCAAACCCTTAACCAGTTTTAGACATCTATATCAAGAAACTGCTTACCTGTACGGAGTCGAAATTACTTGAAAACACCCAAATTAGAAACTGCTGCATGAATTTGGAGAATGGCACTAACTCGTTCTCGGACATAGGCTTTGGGGTGGGTTTTGAGGGCCTTTTGCAAGGCTTGTTGAGCGGACTGGTCAAGGGTGAGTTTAAGCATAGTGGTCGCCGTTTGTTAATGTACCACAGGTAAAGTCAGTTTCGGCGGTTAATTACTACAAATCAATAAACCGTGGGCTAACGGAATCGTGGAACAATGGGCTAATGGAACAACGGAATAACGAAACATAGCTATTTACCCATTTGCACAGCCCGCATGAGCACGACATTGTCCGGGTCGATCATAACGGAGGCTGGTTTGTTGGCTACCGGGATGGTGAACGTCTGGTTTTGCTGATTCATGGTCAGGCGGGGGGAGCGGGTTAGTTCGCGGCCACTACCGTCCTTCATGCTGAACGTGAGCGGGATGGTGAACACGGTACCCGACCGCTGCGCCTGCCGAATATCGATAACCAGAGCTTTCTTTGCCGCGTCATAACTCGATCCCCACACTACTTCGGGGAATCCCGGCTGATAGAGCCATTGCTGAAAAAACGTGCCCAGCTTTTTCCCTGAAACGCTTTCCATGATGGCCTGTAAATCGGACGTTTGGGCATTGGCGTTACGGTATTTGGCGTAGTAGGCCCGGATGCCTTTCCAGAACGTATCGTCGCCGAGTTCGTTGCGGAGCATGTGCAGCACCCAACCGCCTTTCTGGTAGGAGTTTGGGTTCAATAAATCCATCAGGTTTGCGGTAGTGGAATCAACAACGGTGCCGGTTGGTTTGAGTGCCGTGTACCGGTAAATCTGGTTCCGGTTCTGATTCAGTACCGCGTTAAGCGTGTCTTTGCCGTAAGCGTGTTCGAGGTAGAGGGCAGAGAAATACGTAGCGAATCCCTCACTCAGCCAAAGCTGCGACCAGTCGGTTTCGGTAGCCGAATTGCCAAACCACTGGTGCGCAATTTCGTGGGCCAGCAGGGCTTCCACATCGGAATCCTTATGACCCACAATCACCTTCTCATTGTAGAAAATACAACTGGCATTCTCCATCCCGCCAAAAATAGTCGTGGACTCCACATTGGCCAGTTTCTCGTAGGAGTAGGGCCCAATTTTATCCATGAAGTATTGTAGAATCTCTTTAGCCGGACGGTAGTCAATAAACCCCTTCTGACTATCGCGCGGGTAGAGCCAGCTTTGCACCGGTACGCCATTGACGGAGCCAACCTCATCGACCGCAAACTTTGCCGCGCCAATAACCATTACCTTCGTTGGAATGGGCGTCTTCTCGTCCCAGCGCGTTAGCTTTCGTCCGTTGGGTAGATTGGTTTCGTTCACGAATTTGCCGTTGGAAATAACCCGATACGTAGCCGGGGCATTGACTGCAAACGAACAGGTAGCCTTATCGGATGGATGGTCGATGACGGGCAGGTAATTGCGGGCGTTGTTGGGCCAGTTATCGCCGAAGAACGTGCGTTCACCAAACTTATTCTGGCTGATAATCAACCCTCGCGCAGGCGTTCCTTCGTACCGAATCACCACCTCGGTTGGCTGATTTGGGGCCGGGGGCAGATTGATAAATACCCGGTCGTTACGCTGACTGAACGGCACTGCTTTCCCATCGGGCAGGCTTACCGCGCGTACCCGCATACCGGTAGCCCCGTCGTCAGCCTGTGCCGAATCGGCTTTATTGCTAATCAAGTCGAACCAGACGGTTTGCCGGTCGTCGGCGCGGGTGAAGCGGATGGTGGTTTCGCCCTTGATTTGGTTGGTAGAATCACTTAGCATCAGGGAAAAAGCGTAATGCTGCACATCCACACCCGGCTGCGTGTACAGAGCCGCCCTGCTGGCTATCTGCGCCTGCGTAACGGTGGTGATGAAAATGCACAAGGCAACCAGAAAACGTTGTTTTTTATTCATACTGGGTTATTCCTTAATTTCCTGACACAGTTCAATCAGGACACCGTTGGTTGTTTTAGGATGTAGAAAACACACTAACTTATTGTCGGCACCGCGTTTGGGAACGTCATTCAGTAACGTAAATCCGTCGTTTTTTAGCCGTTCCATTTCGGCTTCGATGTCGTCGACCTCAAAAGCAATATGGTGAATCCCTTCTCCTTTTTTCTCCAGAAATTTGGCGATGGGGCTATCGGGGTTCGTGGCTTCGAGTAATTCGACTTTCGTCTTGTTTACCTGAAAAAAAGACGTCAGGACGCCTTCGGCCTCGACGGCTTCGGATTTGTAGGGAGCTACATTCAGCAGGCTCGTAAACAGGGCGTTCGACGCGGTCAGGTCCCGGACGGCAATGCCAATGTGTTCGACGTTGGTAAGCATGGTTACAAAAGAACTTTTCCTTTCGGCCGAAAGTTATAGAGAAAGCATTGATATGCGTCAAAATTGACTTAATTACGACTATGGTTACGGTTTCGGAAATTGCCAAAAATAAGATTGTTGAACTACGTACCAAAGACGGTCTGGCCGCAGATCTCGCTATCCGGGTAGCGGTGCAGGGGGGTGGGTGCTCGGGCCTGATGTACGACCTGCAATTTGATGCAACCCAGCAGCCCACCGACCATATCGTTGAAGATAAAGGCATTAAAATTCTGGTAGACCGTAAAAGCCTGCTCTATCTGGCCGGTACCGAACTCGATTTTTCGGACGGGCTGAACGGCAAAGGGTTCCAGTTCAAAAATCCAAACGCCAGTCGTACCTGCGGTTGCGGAGAAAGTTTCGCCGTCTGACCGCGCGGGCGGCCCCGACAGAATTTTTGGGATTAAATTTATTCTCCTGATTTTATATCAGAAAGGCCAGTCCCACGTGGATTGGCCTTTTGGTTTTGAACCAATGTGAACTTATTCTTTCGTAGTTCTGGAGTGTCTGGTGATAACCGCAGAGAACGCTAAGGCAAATTCGCAAAGAGCACTGAGTGGCTGACTGAATTCATTTGAGACCTTTGCGGTTTTGCCTTAGCGTTCTCTGCGGTTAATACTAACGCTACCTGAACAGGGGCGCGTGGATTTGCCGGAGGGTTTCGACGGGAATTTTAATGACCTCTCTGTCGTAGGTGAGCAACCCATTTACTTCTCCTTCTACGTCGGTTGTCTGGGTGTACACAGCCGCTGAGAGAGCCTGTTTCTGGTAGTACTCAACTATTTTGGCGTATTTCTTTTTGTAAGCTGCCAGTACCGTATCGGCCGAATGATAAGTCTGATAGCCCCAGTTACGCATGTTCGGGTTCCAGAGATGCCCGTCGATGGGCCAGCCAATGCCGCCAAACTCACCGATAACCACAACGCGGTCTGACTTCGGTTCGGGGGCTTTTGGTTCTTCCTGGTACGTGTGAATATCGTAAAAATCGCCCGCGCCCCGGTCATTCCAGCCACTGGCCGCGTTCACCAACCGACTTGGGTCGAGAGCTTTTACCCAGGCTGCCAGCCGCCCATTGTCGTACTGCCCCCATCCTTCATTATGCACGACCCAGGTAACAATGCTGGGGTGATTATGCAGGCGGTTCATCATCCGGCGCAGTTCCAGTTCAAACTGCTCCTTCCCCTTCGACCTGCGAATGGGTTCTGACTGGTCGCCGGGGGATTCGTTCTGCCCTTCCAGAAAACCCGATGGCATATCCTGCCAGACCAGGATACCCATTTTGTCGCAGAGGTAATAGTACCGCTCCGGTTCCACTTTTATGTGTTTCCGGAGCATATTGAACCCCGACTTTTTGAGGAAGTCTATTTCAAAGGCCATTCCTTCCTCCGACGGGGGCGTGAGCAATCCGGCAGGCCACCAGCCCTGGTCGAGCGGGCCATTCTGAAACACGAATTTGTTGTTCAGCAGCAACACCGGCTGATTTGGCAAGGGTCCATCCCCCACCGAAATCTTGCGCATGCCGAAGTATCCCGTTACGGCGTCGAGGGGCATACCCGTTGCGGTAGCATTGGCGTATGCCGTCCGGAGGGCTTCGTCCTGACGGGGCCGTTTGTTCCTAGGTGTATCGCCGAAGGGGTCCGTTACGGTAACCAGTTCTACTTTGTAATCGTATAAAAACGGACTATCCGGCGACCATAGTTTGGGATTGCTTATGGGGAGGTACGCCGTTCGGCCTGCCCGTACGAGGGTTGTGGCTACTGTTTGACTACCATCCAGTGCCGTTACCCGAATGGCCGTGGTGTAATTATTGGCTGGTTTATCCAGCAGGGCTTCCACCCGAACCCGGCCTGAATCCAGCTCGGGGGTCAACTGGACTTCTTCGATGTAAGTTTGCTTTGGTACCGGTTCCAGCCACACCGTTTGCCAGATGCCCGATACCGGTGTGTACCAGATACCCTGTGGATTCATCAACTGCTTACCCCGTGGCTGTTCCCCGGCAGAGGTAGGGTCCAGGACACCAAGAACCAGTTCATTTTGTCCCTCTTTCAGAAAGTCGGTAATGTCGAAGCTAAACGAATCGGAACCACCCGCATGCGAACCGGTCAGCCCCCCGTTTACCCACAGGTTGCATTCGTAATCTACGGCCCCGAAGTGAATAAGCACCCGTTGCCCAGCCCATTCCTTTGGTATGCTCACTGCCTTTCGGTACCAAAGACGCTGGTTGGCGGTGAGGGATTTGGTTACTGTAGACAGCGTTGACTCAACGGCGAATGGGACCAGAATCTGCCCCTGATAACGGGTAGGAGCGGGAGCCGTTTTGGGCGTTATGGCGTAGTCCCACATCCCATTCAGGTTTTGCCACTGCTGCCGAATCATCTGCGGGCGTGGATAGTCCCGCCAGGCATTGTCGGCGGTTACCTGCTTTTCCCAGCGGCTCATGATGGGCGCAGGCCGGGGTTGATTAACGGGTGGTGGCTGGGCAACAACAGCGCTGGTACTAAGTAGTGAAACGCACAGAAACAGGTAGCGAATCATCTGTGTTTTTTGCCTTTCTTCCGTTATCATATCCATCATTAGTCTTACTTACCCTTATCCAGTTTTCCTTCCAGCATTTTGATAAAATACCCACCTACTACCGACCGGGCTTGAAACCCGACCTGTTTGGCATTGGTAGTTTCGTGCCAGTCGCTGAGGGGGACGCGGGTAGGGGTTTCGTTGGCAAATTTCCAGACGGGTGCCACAAACTTCTGGAAGTCTTTGTCCGACTTTGCCAGCGTGGCTGTCCACATAATCCAGTCCGATTTGGTGTATGTCTTGCGGCTGTCTAAGGGCAACCCATACTGCTTTTGTTTGGTCAGGTAGAAGTCGATTTCTTTCTGCGCTACTTCTTTGGGGAAGATATCCAGACCCAGTAGCTTATCCCAGACAATGTTGTATTTCTGGCTCCAGCTTCCGGGTGCTTTGTCGAAGGTCAGTGCATAATGGTCGCCTTCTGAGTCCATCTTCATCCACTTTAGCGCTAAATCTCGGGCCAGTGCCAAATGCTCGTCGGCTGTTTTCTTATCGCCCATCATCCCGGCCATGTGTCCATAGCAGGCAATACCCATGATTGCCTTGGCGGAGAGGTTAGCGTTCCGGGCAAGGTGTCCGGCGAAGTCGTCGGTGCAAAGCTGATTAGCGGGGTCGAAGCCATCACGCTTGAGGAACCCAACCCACTTGGTGAGCGTAGGCCAGTGTTCCCTGGCGAAGTCGGGCTTCCCGTCGCGCTGCACCGATGCGGCCGTCAGAATCATCATATTTCCAGCTTCTTCTACCGGCATATCCTCGCCGTAGGTTTGTCCGTTGGCCAGTGGATAGGTACCTACGTCATGCGCCGGAAAATCCTTTTTCCATTTTCCCGATTCGCTGTAGTCGAAAATGAATCGGAGCAGTCCCTTTGCCAGTTCATTATTATACAGTAGAAACAACGGAGCAGAAGGATACGTAACATCGACAGTGCCGATGGAGCCGTTTGAGAAATTTTCTTTGGAGAAGAAGAAAACCTCTCCTTTGGGACTGGCCACAATTTTATGGGCCGCAATGGCCTGACGGTACGCCAGCACGCACAAATCGGCGTACTGAGTACCCCCGGCTTTACGAGCATCGGCCCGAAGACGGGCATCGAAGTCGTTGCATTTTTTCTGCAACTGGTCGTACTCCTTCTCCGCCGTTTGCAACAGCACCGGCATGGTTATTTTACCGTCCCGATTCCACCAGGGTCGCAGGTTCTTGCCAAAATACTGGACGGAATAAACATCGTCGTAGGCCAGTAAAAGGTGTTTACTCGCCGACTTTGTTACATTACCAAAATCCAGCGTGGTAGCCAGTGCGAGGTCGATAGCGGCCCTGGGTGCAGCGGCCCCCGGTGCCGTTTTATCCGTTTTGGGTAGCGTACCGCTGGTTATGAATGATTTTTTCAGCCCGTCGGCCATGCCGGATTCCAACTGGTTGCCGGTTATCTGCGGTACCGCCAGATATGCCTGTCCCCAGTCAATCCGGATGTTGTCGCCTTTTTTGGCCAGAATGGGTTGAGCTACGGTGCCAATCGACGCAAAATTCAGTCCATTGGCCTGACCGGTATTTATCGCCACTTCCTGCCCAATCGTGTTAGTTGCCAGCGTGCCGGATTCGCTGAAAAATACCTGTACGGAATGCTGCTTTTTGTCGCCCGACTGAACCTCGAAGGTGATGTACGAAACGGGCCGGGCTGCAATGTCCAGTTCCTCCAGCAACAGGGGCGACATGAAGTTGACTGATAGTCTTACCGGTCCGGCCGTGAAGGCGTAGTTGGTTTGCGTGGCTGATACAGCTACATTCGTTTGTATGGCCCGTGCCACAACCGCCGACGGAATTGGATTGACGATACCAATATCCACAAATGATCCTCCGCGTGGACTCACGCAATGAACGGCCAGTACATTTTTGCCTTTTTGGAGGGCTTTCTGTCCGGCTGCCGATAGGGACAGGTAAATGTATTCATTGACGTAACCGGTCTTATCCAGAATTTTGGTACCGTTCAGGTAAACCACTATATCGTCGTCGTGATTAAGGGAAAGCAGCAGTTTTGTTGGGTCGGCCTGGCCATCGTAGGTAAACTCCCGCCGGAGGTAGATACCGTCTTTCGCGCTGGTGGTCCACTTCGTTCTGGCGTCGGGCGTATCGCCAAATGGCCCCGGTCCTGATTGCCAGGCACGGGCATTGAAGACTGGCTTCTCCCAGCCGGCACCTGGTTTTGTGAGGGTATACTGAGCCGTGTAAGGCTGGGTTTCGCCGGTGGCTAAAATGGGTTTATAAGCAGTCGGTACAGCACCCAGAAACTGATAGGCTTTGCCATCCACCCGAATGATTCCCTCCAGCGACTGCGGTTTACCCGTCCAGTGGCGCGTGGGGGAGTCGGTTAGTTTATCGGTCATACTCCATACGCTGAAGTAAGGGTCGTGGGTGATAAGCGGATAAGCGGGCGGGCGCAATGCCTGGGCCTGAGTAGATCCGTGGAATAGCATGAAAAATACGGTGAGCAGAGTAGGATAACACGACTTTTTATGCATCAGGGAGTCAGTTTTTGGGAATAGGTACTATGTTCTCATAAACCAGAATACACCCTTACTTTACTTATCAAATAGGGTATCAACAACCTAATTCGCACTTATACGGGTAGAATAAATGGCTGCCATTCTTATTCGGCAAACCACTAACAAACTTCTTTGACGCGTCTGAACCCATGAAATCTCTCCTCTACTGGCTGTTTTTGTCTATGCCTGCCGGGCATAAAACAGTATGTACTGCACAACAGACTACTAATGGGAAGATTGATTGCTCCTGGGGCCGACAGTGAAAGCGTGTAGGTTCCTGCCAGTGCCTAAAAAAATACGTACTATTTCTTGGTTGAGCTTAACTACCCGCTTGCTTATTTATCCTTACTTGTTTATGACAGGAAACCAGAATCCAACATCCACCGGCAATGTGCTGACAACGCCTGACCTGATGAGCAAACAAACCAATTACCGCTGGGTAATTGTGGCCCTGCTCTTTTTTGCCACGACAATCAACTACCTCGATCGACAGGTAATCAGTCTGCTGAAGCCTATACTGGAAAAAGAGTTTAACTGGAGCGAAACGGACTATGGTAACATTGTAACGGTTTTTACTTTTTTCTATGGTACAAGTACGCTACTAGCGGGCTATATCATTGACCGGGTTGGTACTAAACTCGGCTACATCGGTGCTATTATCGTGTGGAGTTTTGCTGCCATGGGTCACGCTCTGGCGGGTGGTACGGCTGGTTTTATGGTGGCCCGTGCCTTCCTCGGTATTGGCGAGGCCGGTAACTTTCCGGCTTCTATCAAGACCGTAGCAGAATGGTTTCCACAAAAAGAGCGGGCGCTGGCTGTTGGTATTTTCAACGCGGGGGCTAATATTGGGGCGGTGGCCGCTCCGGCACTGGTACCCATAATCGCCGTTGTGTGGGGATGGCAAATGGCTTTCATCATTACCGGCGCACTGGGTTTCCTCTGGATTGGGGCCTGGTGGTATTACTACGAAGTGCCGGCCCGGCACAAGCGGGTTAGCCCATCCGAACTGGCCTACATCACGGAAGCCCCCACGGTAGACCCCATGATGGCTGGCAACGCGGCTTCGACAAATTTGGTTGATGATGCCCCAGACCGTAAATACGCTATTTTTGGTAATAGAGCCATATGGGGCTTTATGAGTGGCAAGTTCATGACCGACCCTATCTGGTGGTTTTTCCTGTTCTGGCTGCCTACCTACCTGTCAAACATCTATAACCTCGACCTGAAAACCCTGGGTGCTCCGCTGATTGTTATTTATTCGGCAGCCACCATTGGTAGTGTGGGGGGAGGCTGGCTGTCGTCCATGCTTATCCGCAAAGGCTGGCACCCTACCCGGGCGAGGCAATGGTCGATGGCTTTATTTGCTATTTGCGTTACGCCCGTCATGCTTATCAGCCAGGTAGATGGGCTGTGGCCGGTTATCGGCATACTATCGCTGGCAGTAGCGGCTCACCAGGCGTGGTCGGCTAATATTTTCACCGTAGCCGCTGACCAGTTCCCCAAAACGGTGATCAGCCGTGTGGTTGGTCTGGGGACAATGGCAGGAACCCTGGGCGGAGCGATCTTCCCGTTGATAGTTGGCAGGATTCTTGATCATTATAAGTTGTTGGGCAGTTTGTCTGAAGGCTATTACGTCATCTTCTACATTGCTGGCCTCGCTTATCTGGTCGCCTGGACAATGCTGTACATTTTTGTTTTTAGCCGGGCGGCCAAAAACAAATGATTTATGAAAAAGAGGAAGGTATTGAGGGGTGCCTGTTCGATAGCCTGGGTGGGACTTCTGGCTATGAACCTGCCGGGCTACACGGCTAAAGCTCAGTCTGACGAATTTCATCGGCTGACTGCCGGGGAGAAAATCGCTCACCAGCAAAAAATTCGCGCTGCCTACGAGGCAAACCGCCAGCAGATGTTGGATAAACTGGGGGTTAAACCACCTGTGTTGTCACCACCTGCCTCCGACCCAAGCCGACCCGCAGCACTCCAGCCGGTAGCAGGATCGAACAGTTGGGCCGATAATGCCGGACTTACCTACGTGCAGTCAGCCTGGGGAAACTGGACTAATTACGATGAGGCAAAGGCAACGGCAACAATTTACACCCTGCCCGACCCGCTGAAACTGAAAAATGGGCAGGCAGTGCAGGATGCCGCTACCTGGTGGAACCTGCGTCGCCCCGAAATTCTGAACGACTATCAGACCGA
The DNA here is from genome assembly GCF_000374085.1 of Spirosoma spitsbergense DSM 19989. GTDB lineage: Bacteria > Bacteroidota > Bacteroidia > Cytophagales > Spirosomataceae > Spirosoma > Spirosoma spitsbergense. The sequence goes on from NZ_KB893573.1 coordinate 9,920, forward strand.
GATTTACGGAAAAATACCGACTAATACACCCCGAGTCTTTTTTTCCACCTTAGGTGCCGACAGTACGGTGCTGGGCGGGAAAGCAACCCAAAAAAAGTTGCTGGGCTATGTAGACAACACGCAGTACCCACGGGCAACTCCCGTCATCCCTGTGCTTCGTTTCATGCCCGCGAATGCGTCGGGTCCGGTGCCGCTGATGGTCATTGTCTGGGGTTCATCTCCTACCCCCATGACTACGGTCGAAACGCTGATTGACGCGGGTTGGGCCGTCGCTGTTGTGAATACGGGTGCCCTTCAAATGGACAGTGGAGCGGGGTTGCACGAGGGCGTTATCGGACTGATGAGTAAAGGTCAGGATCGCCAGCCCGACGATTGGGGCGTTTTGACCGCCTGGAGCTGGGGCCTGAGCCGGGTACTCGACTATTTCGAAACCGATAAAGCCATCAACCCCAAACAAATTGGTATCCAGGGGCATTCACGCTGGGGCAAAACAGCCCTTTTGGCCGGTGCGCTGGACCCGCGCTGGGCCATTGTGTTTTCCAGTTGTTCGGGTTCCATGGGAGCCTCGCTGGAAAAACGAAACTTTGGTGAAACAATTGATAACGTGAACGGCCCCAGCGAGTACCACTGGATGGCGGGGAACTTCCTGAAATACGGTGGCAACTGGGATGCAATGCCGGTTGATGCCCATGAACTGATTGCGCTCGTAGCGCCCCGGCCGGTTTTTATTACTGGTGGTACGCAGGATAGCTGGGCCGACCCCAAAGGTGAATTTCTGGCCTGCGTTGCCGCTGGTCCCGTTTATGAATTACTGGGTAAAAAGGGAGTTGGCACTACCCGGATGCCCGCTCCCGATATATCACTGATACAGGGAGACATTGCTTTTCGAAACCATGAAGGTGGTCATGTCGATTCGCCCGACTGGCCTGTTTTTTTGCAATTTGCCCGGCGGCAGCTTAATCTCAAATAAACATCGGCCGAATTGAGGCTTCAGACAACGCATTAGTATCGGGTGGTTGGTAAACGGATTGTACTTTTGTACGCTGTTGGTGCGACGTATGGCGCCAGCAGCGTACAAAATTCATAAACAGGTAGTCCGTTTACTCAATGGGAATGTTACAAACCATGCGCTGGTTCGGCCCAAACGACCCAGTTCCATTAATGGCCCTACGGCAGGCCGGTTGCACGGGCGTTGTTACGGCACTGCACCAGATTCCGGTGGGTGAGTTGTGGCCGGTTGAGGCAATTGACGAAAGAAAACAACTGGTAGAAGCCGATAACGACCGGTACACCCCGCTGCATTGGGCAGTGGTGGAGAGTTTGCCCGTTCATGAAGACATTAAGAAAGGCCTTCCCTCCCGCGAAACGTACATTGACACCTATAAACAGTCGATTCGGAATCTGGCAACCTGTGGTATCAAGACGGTTTGTTACAACTTCATGCCGGTGCTGGACTGGTCGCGCACAAACCTCAACTACGAAATGCCGGATGGCTCCCGCGCCCTTCGGTTTGTGTGGGAAGACTTCGCCATCTTCGACTTGTGCATCCTGAAACGACCCGGTGCCGAATCGGATTATGAGCCCGAAATCATTGAATCGTCTCACCGGAAATTCAGTACGTTATCGGCCGCGCAGATTACCGAATTATCGAACATCGTTTTGCTTGGCTTACCCGGTTCTGAGGAAGCCTTTACTCTCGATACGTTCCAGGGATTACTAAACGAGTATGCTACCATTGGCGATGCTGAACTCCGGCAAAATCTGTACTATTTCATTCAACAGGTAGCTCCAGTAGCGCAGGAAGTGGGTGTCAGGCTGTGTATTCACCCGGACGACCCCCCTCGTTCGTTGCTGGGTCTCCCCCGCGTGGTCAGTACCGAAGCAGATTTGGCCCGGTTAATGGCGGCTAGTGATGTAGTGGCCAATGGCATTACCTTCTGCACGGGTTCATTAGGGATTCGGCCGGATAACGATTTGCCCGGCATGATTCAGCGGTTTGGTGAGCGTATCCATTTCATTCACCTCCGTACCACAAAACGGGAGTCAGACCCGCGTAATTTCCACGAAGCCGACCATCTGGCGGGTGATGTGGATATGTACGCGGTGGTTAAAGCCATTGTGCTCGAACAGAAACGGCGGGAGCAGGCAGGCATTGGTGAAACGTCCATTCCCATGCGCCCGGACCACGGCCATCAGATGCTGGACGACCTGACTAAAAAGACGTATCCTGGTTATTCGGCCATCGGTCGACTGCGCGGTTTGGCCGAACTACGGGGACTGGAACTGGGCATTACACGCAGTATAGCCGAAATAAAGGCGGTCGTTTAACGAGTATAGTCGCCTTTATGGTTTCTTATGTGTTAACAATCCCCCTTATTAATGACTCGATTCCTCTTCCTGTTCCTTCTGGTTGCCTGCACTGCCAGCGCCGACGATGGTTACCGGTTATGGCTGAAATACGACCTGATTAAAGACGCGGCCAAACGCGAAGAATACGCCCGGTCGGCGCAGTTCATTGCCGTTACGGGTAATGACCCTATCCTGAAATCGACAGCCAGTGAATTGCAGATGGGCTTGCAGGGCTTGTTGGGCAAAACGATTCCTGTTGTCTCCAATGCTGGTGCCCGAACGGGCGGTATTGTGCTGACGGTGGCTACGGCACCACAAGCCGACTTGCAAAAACTCACTAAAGAGGGGTACGCTATCACAAAAAAGACTGCTAACATCACCATCGTCAGTCAATCTGGTGCGGGGGTTCTTCACGGCGCATTCGCCCTGCTTCGGCAACTGCAAACCGGTCAATCACTCAGTGGTCTTTCGCTGGTGAGCAGCCCCAAAATTAAGCACCGCCTGCTCAATCATTGGGATAATACCAATAGCACTATTGAGCGGGGTTACGCCGGTGAATCGCTCTGGAAGTGGTATGAATTACCCGCAACGGTCGATCCGCGTTACCGGGACTACGCCCGGGCTAATGCCTCAATCGGAATTAACGGTACGGTGGTTAATAACGTGAACGCCAGTGCCCGCTTCCTGACCGCCGAATACCTGGAGAAAGTTGCTGCGCTGGCAGCGGTTTTTCGGCCTTATGGCATACGAATTTATTTATCCGTCTACTTCCCGGCTCCCAAAGTTATTGGTGGTCTAAAAACCGCCGACCCGCTTGACCCCGACGTAAAGAAATGGTGGGCTGACAAAACCCGTGAAATTTATACACTCATCCCCGACTTTGGCGGGTATCTGGTGAAAGCCAACTCGGAAGGCGAACCCGGCCCGCAGGACTATGGGCGTAACCACGCCGACGGGGCCAACATGCTGGCCGAAGCCCTTGCACCTTATGATGGTATTGTGATGTGGCGGGCCTTTGTGTACAAAGCCGACGGGAATGCCGACCGGTTCAAGGCGGCCTACGAAGAGTTTACACCCCTGGATGGAAAGTTTGACAAGAAGGTAATCGTTCAGGTTAAGAACGGCCCCATTGATTTTCAGCCGCGTGAGCCATTTTCTCCCCTGTTTGGTAATATGCCCAAAACGCCCCTGTCGATGGAGTTCCAAATTACGCAGGAGTACACCGGCTTTGCTACGCACTGGGTCTACGAAGCGCCCATCTTTAAAGAATGCCTGGAGTCGGACACATATGTAAAAGGCAAAGGCTCTACCGTGGCGAAGGTGATTGATGGCAGTTTGCAGGGATACGATTTGACGGCTATTGCCGGGGTGGCCAATACCGGTTCAGATCGAAACTGGACGGGTAACCCGATGGCGCAGGCCAACTGGTATGCCTTTGGTCGGCTGGCCTGGGACCATACCCTTTCGTCGGAGGACATTGCTACGGATTGGATTAAAATGACCCTGACAAAAGAGCCTAAAGCAGTGAAAACAATTGCCGATATTATGCTGCGGTCGCGGGATATTTATGTGGGCTACAACACCCCCCTGGGTCTATCGCGTCCCTGGTCGGGTGTTCATTTCGCACCCGAACCCTGGCAGGAGAAAAGTGCCCGACCCGACTGGACGGCCATTTATTACCACCGGGCTGACTCCATCGGGCTTGGGTTCGACCGGACCGCTGCGGGGAGTAATGCACTGGCGCAGTATAGCCCCGAGGTACAGAAAAAATGGAACAATGTCGAAACCTGTCCGCTACCGTATTTACTCTGGTTTCACCACGTTCCCTGGACGAAAAAGCTAAGCACGGGCCGAACGCTCTGGGATGAACTCTGCACCCGATTCTATACCGGTGCCGATTCCGTTGGCTGGATGCAGCAGCAATGGGCGCAGGTGAAACCCGCCATCGACCCGGAAATTTTTGCCGACGTTACGGGCCGGTTGACAACACAGCAAAAAGAAGCTATCTGGTGGCGCGATGCCTGGGTGCTGTACCTTCAGACCTATTCCCGGCAATCGATTCCTGCACCGTTCAAAAAGCCGGACCGAACACTGGACGAGGTTAAAAACTTAGTACATATTTATCAATTGCGTTAATGGAACAAAATCCAATGGCTGTTTTTTCGCTGGCCGGAAAAGTAGCCCTCATTACCGGTGGGGGCAGTGGTATCGGCTTCGATATTGCGAACTGTATGGTGAGTGCTGGTGGGCGCGTCGTTATCACCGGTCGACGGGAGGAACCCCTCCGCGAAGCCGTTGCCAAACTGGGCGAACGGGCGCAATATCGAGTCAACGACGTAACAAAGCGGGATTCGCTGGATGCGTTGGTGGAAGAAATAGAACGGACAATTGCACCCGTTGACATACTCGTCAACAACGCGGGTATCAACATGAAAAAACCGGCCCTGGAGGTAACCGATGAGGATTTTGACCGGATTGTACACACGAACCTGAACTCGGTTTTTAGCCTGACGCGGGTATGTGCGCAACGCATGATGGCGCGTAAAAGCGGCTCTATTATCATGATATCGTCGATGGCCGCCTATTACGGAATTGACCGGGTTGCCGCTTATGCCGCGTCCAAATCGGGGGTCGAAGGGATGGTCAAGGTGCTGGCCTCGGAATTTTCGGGTAATGGCGTTCGCGTCAATGCCATTGCGCCGGGGTTTATTGAAACAGCTATGAGTAAAACGGCCATGGGGGGCGACCCCGACCGATTTGCCCGGGCCATGCGCCGGACACCGATGGGAAAGTTTGGTCAACCCGAAGACATCGGCTGGGCCGCCGTGTTCCTGGCTTCTGAAGCGGCTAAATACATAACGGGCGTATCGTTACCGGTGGACGGGGGTAATTCAATAGGATTTTAAATACCTGTGATTTAGACAAGTAGGTGCGGTTTTACCGTACCCGGGTCCACGTTTTGGTTTTACCCAGGAAAGGCATGCCCATTACGTAGCCACGCATATCCAGCGTGTTTTGGTTACTGAGCGTAACTTCACAGCCGTACGTCTTGCCATCTTCGGGATTATAAATATTACCATCGCCCCAAACGCCGTTTCCCTTATAAGTCAGATCAGTAAGAATGACCAGGCCCATTAGGGGGCGGGTACGTAATTTTTCATCGGGATTTTCAGCGTCCAGTTTAGGCTTGTTCGAGTTTGGTTCTGTTGGTTCCAGCATCCAGACCAGCTTGCCGTTGTATTTATTCCCCTGCTTATAAATCTGAACCTGATTTCGCTTCTTTGAACTGAGCCACTTGCCCAAAATGGCATCGGGGTCATCGGCTTTGGGGGCCATCGAAGTCAAACCAAAACAAATTACAAGTAAGAAAGAGACCGGGCGTATTAAGTTCATAACGTAGTTTAAACAAATTGTTCAGTAATTACCCTGAAAAGTGCAGGATATCATATAGACTAAAAAAGGGTAGTCAGGGTTTAAGCCCTGCAACCCTTCCTGAAACGTATGATATATGTCTGTATCTGGATGATTCACAGACGGCGGTAGTGATAGGAGCTATTATTAGTCGCTTTATCTAACTCATTTCCTTGATGTTAGTCCAATACAATCCCGCAAATATCAGGCTGAAAAAGACCCCGAATGAAGTGTTCAGGGCACCAAAGCCGGCCAGAGAAACCGTTAGCACAAAGCCAGTGACAATGCCCGCTATGTACACCCAAAAACCAATCCGACGCAACCGAAACATGAGTATCGCGCCGATTAGGGTTAATAAGGAATACGCAAATTGAGCAATAGACAGCAAGCGTACTTGTACCTGGTCAGGCGGTAAGGGAACATCTCCCGATGAGCGGTCTTCAAAGTATTTCTTTGGTTCCTTGTCAGTATCAGACTTCTTCCGCTGGCCGGCCACATAAGGCGTTTCCGAGACCGCGCTGGTTTGAAAATAAGACACGACAGCATCGGCCAGACCCCAGGCACAGCTAAGAAAGGTGAGAATACAGAGGAGGGTTAAGAACTGAGAACGCATATAATTAGGGAGAATTAACCTTATTTGCACAGCTAAGTTTTCGTACTACCAACAAAAGCCAAATCCAATGACCTTGCAGGAATTAACCGAGCAGATAAGAAACAAAGTTACGCATGCAGATGACATCAACGCTACCGTGAAAATTACAACCGACCAGGGCGTTGTGTATATCGATGGCAAACAATCGCCGGCGGTGGTCTCCAACGAGGATAAACCCGCCGACTGTGATTTGCAAATAACTGTCGATAATCTGGTGAAAATGGGCAATGGCGACCTCAACCCCATGATGGCCGTGATGACGAAAAAACTTAAAATCGACGGTAATATGGGAATTGCGATGAAGATGGGCAGCATCATGGGATGAAAATTAGGAGCGGATTAGCGAATGAATGAATAGATTGACCGTGCATACGCCTTTCATTCACTAATTCATTCATTCGCTAATCCGCTCATTACCCATGTCCTCGCGCCGTAAATTTATCCAGAATAGTGCCATTGCAGCTACTGCGTTTTACATTGTGCCACGCCATGTGCTCGGCAAAGGGTACGTGGCCCCCTCCGACAAACTGAATATAGCCGCTGTAGGCTGCGGTGGGAAAGCCGATGTCAATATTCGGCTGGCCTACAACAACGGTTCGGATAATTTTGTGGCCCTGTGCGACGTAGACGACCGGCAGTCGAAGAAGTTTCGTGCCCAATTTCCGAATGCGCCCTATTTTCAGGATTACCGCGAGATGTTCGATAAAGCCGGTAAAACATTCGACGCCGTTATTGTGAGCACGCCCGACCATATGCACGCACCCATTGCCATGGCGGCCATGCAACTGGGTAAACACGTGTATGTGGAAAAACCCCTGACGCACGACATTTACGAAGCCCGGATGCTGACCGAAGCGGCAAAAAAGTATAAGGTCGTGACGCAGATGGGCAATCAGGGAAGCTCAGGTGATGCGACGCGAATTATCGAGACGGCTATCCAGAATAAATTAATCGGGCATGTGCATACCGTGTACTGCTGGACTAACCGTCCGGTTTGGCCACAGGGAGTTGCCTCGCCAAAGGACAAAGGTGAATCGCAGCCAGTACCACCCGAAGTAAACTGGCCACTCTGGCTCGGTACGGCTCCAACCCGCCCGTACCACGAAGCCTACATGCCCACCCGCTGGCGTGGCTACTGGGATTTTGGTACCGGAGCACTCGGCGATATGGGCTGCCATTTTATGGACGTTCCCTTCCGCGCACTGAAACTAAAATACCCCACATCCGTGGAGTGTAGCGTTGGTACGGTGTATAAAGACTTTTTTGAGGAAGCGTTCTTTGACGATAGTTGCCCACCCTCATCGGCCATTCATCTGACTTTTCCTTCAGAAGACAAAAAAGTAAAAGAAATCAGGTTTTCGTGGTTCGATGGCGGTATCCGGCCACCGTTGCCCGAAGGCGTCGCGTACGATGATATGTTCCGCAGTATCGATGGTGGTATGCTGTTCATCGGGACAAAAGGGATGCTGACCGGTGGTCTGTTCGGTAATGACCCCAAGCTGTTTCCCGTTGAGAAGTTTGGCGATAAAGACCTGCCAACACCCGAAAAACCACTGGTAGAAGGCAAAACAGAAGGTCACCAGCAGCAGTGGGTTAAAGCCTGCAAACAGGGGTATGGTGCTTATACCTCCTCCTCCTTCGACCAGTCGGGGCCGCTTACGGAAACGGTTCTAATGGGAAATCTGGCTACGCGTTCTTATCTGGCCCATGAAAATGGAAAATTCCCCGGTCGGAAAAAACTCCTGTGGGATGGCGACACCATGAAAATCACCAACTTTGACTACGCTAACCAGTTTGTGAAGCGGCAGTATAACGGCGGTTATACGCTGTAATGGGCAGAGCCGGCAGGGGAGAGGCTGCCAGGCAGGTGATTAACGTTTGTTGCTCCTGTGCTTCGTTTAATCCTTTGTTCTGAATAAATTCTTACATTAGTGGTACCTCAGACCCCTAATGAGACTTCTCTACCAACGAATTTTATACGTCCTGAGCAGTTCCCTACTCGTTACCTCTCTCACGGCACAACCGTTGAGCAGGCAGCCTGCTGTTGTTTTGTCTGCTCATAGTGAGCATATTTCGTTGGAAGGGAAAATGGCTTGTTGGCTGGATTCTGCCCATACCGGAACCCTTACCGATGTACTCAGTCCGACGGGCCGGGTCGCTTTCAATCCGGTTACGTCTCCCGTTCCCAACTTTGGCGTTGTTACAGGCACAAAAGTAGCCGCACCCATCTGGCTGCGATTTCGGGCTCAGAATCCCGCTGGTCAGTTACAGTACTGGCTGACCGAAATAGATTTCTGGTGCTTCGACGAACTACAGCTTTTTGTGGTCGATGCCCGGAACCGGGTCTTGTCCACATCGCGAACTATTGGCTGGAAAACCCCAGCCGATCAGCGTATTATATCGCATCGGCATTTCTGGTTCCCGTTCACCATTCCGGCCGGGCAAACCGTAACGGTTTATTTACGGGTTATCAAGCACCGGGGAGCACAGGTCATTCCCGTTGACCTCGTTCGGGAATCCGCTTATGCCTACACCGTTCAGAAAAGTTATTTGTATTGGGGTGGCGTGTTGTTTACGCTGGCTTTTGTAGCCCTTATGAGCCTTATTTTCTTCTTTACTACGTTCGATCGAATCTATTCAAAATACATTTTCTGTTTGTTGGGGTTAGTGGGTTTCTTCTTCATCAATGATGGTTTCATGAATCAGTTTGCTTTTCAGGCGCAATTCTGGATGCCCCGGCAGAATGTTTATTTCCTGTTTCCACTCATTCTTTTCTATTCACAGTTAACGTTTGTCCGGACGTTTCTAAACCTGAAAAATACCCCCTCTCACCGATGGCATACCGTTGGAAAGGTAGTTCTCTGGGGAGGCATACTATGCCTGATTTCTCTGACGGCCGAGTGGTTTTTCCCCCTGACTCCTACTACAGAACTGATTTTGGTTCGGCTATTCACCTCACTCTATTGGTTGCCTTTACCCGTAATTGTCACTTATATTATCGTCAACATTGTTCGGCGGTATCGCGTGCAGGAGGCCTTGCTGTACCTGGTGGCTATCCTGCCCTTTTATTCGTTGAATTTTGCCCTCGTTTTCGCCAACTTCGGTTTGCTGCCTACCTACCACCCCATTGCCAACTTTGCCTACTACGCGTCAGCGGCCTTATTTGAAGTACTGGTTTTAACTATCGGGCTTGCCTATCGGTACAAAATAGACCGCGACCTAACCGAACAACTAATTAAAGCAACCACGGCTCAGCAACAGCGGGCCTATGAAGCCGAGGTGCAGACCCTGGCCCTGAAAAACAATCTGCTGATCGAAAAAGAACGGATTGCCCGCGATTTGCACGATAACGTGGGTGCTCATCTGGCGTTTATCGTAACCAACCTCACCCACATCAGCGATCAGGCCGAAAAGCAGCCCATTAAGGATGGCAAACAGTGGGCCAGCCGGTTGCGTACCATAGTGACCCATACCCGCGAAGCCGTTAAACTGCTGCGTGAAACCATCTGGGCCATTCACCAGGAGAGCTTCACGGTCGAAGAGTTCTCGGACCGGCTCAATCAGTATATCAACCGCTATTTTCATGATACGGATGGCCTGCATGTCGATGTGCTGGTAACGGGTTCACAAACCCAGCGGCTTAGCTCAACTCAGGTGTTGAACCTGTTCCGCATTGTGCAGGAAGCCCTTACCAACGTGATCAAACACGCGCAGGCTACAGCCGCCCACGTACAGTTGGAAGTCAGTGCATCGGGGCATATAAACCTGCAGGTACGCGACAATGGCCGAGGCTTTACATGGGTAAATGGCGCAGTTTCGGCGCATCATTACGGCCTTGAAAATATGAAGACCCGAGCGCAGGAATTAGGCGGCACATTTCGGATTTTCGCCGACAATGGAACCACCGTGGAGGTAGCCGTATAGGCTCATTGTAATTAATCGACACAGTTTTTTCGCCCCCTTCAACTAACACATCCATGCAATGGTTGGTTGTGTATACAATCATTGACCCTATGAACAGAGCAATTATTGATCAGCGAGCACTGGGTGTTACATATAACCCAGACCACACAAACGTGCGGGTATGGGCGCCAATGGCCCAGTCAGTAGTCCTGCATCTTTGCCAGCAGGATGTGAAAATCCCGCTTCAAAACGACGGTACTTACTGGCATACAACGACCGACCAGCTCCAGCCCGGCGATGCCTATAAATTTATACTGAACGATACCCTCGAACGGCCCGACCCGGCTTCTCTGGCGCAACCGGAGGGTGTACACGGCCCCTCGAAGGTAGTCGATACCGCTGCTTTTGTCTGGTCGGATACCGATTGGCAAAACATACCGCTGGACGATTACCTCATGTATGAACTCCATACGGGTACTTTCTCGCCTGAGGGCACCTTTGCCGGGATTGAAGAACGATTGGACTACCTGGTCGAACTGGGAATCAACGCCATCGAAATCATGCCGATAGCCCAGTTTCCGGGTACGCGCAACTGGGGTTACGATGGAGTATGTCCGTATGCGGTACAGAACTCCTACGGTGGAGCGGCTGGCCTGCAAAAATTAGTGGATGCCTGCCACCAGCGCGGCCTGGCCGTAGTGCTGGATGTTGTCTATAACCATGTGGGGCCGGAAGGGAATTACCTGTCTGACTTTGGCCCTTATTTTACCACAAAACACCAGACACCCTGGGGCGACGCCCTGAACTTCGATGATGATTACAGCGATAGCGTGCGCCGGTACTTCATCGAAAACGTGCTGATGTGGTTTCGGGACTTCCATATCGACGCGCTCCGACTGGATGCCGTACATGCCATTCGTGATACCAGTGAGGTGCATTTACTACGGGAAATAAAAGAGTATGTCGATGAATTGATGACGCTTACGGGCAAACAACATTACCTGATTGTGGAGTCGGATTTGAACGAGACCCGCTTTATCAAGCCCATTGCCGGGGATGGGTACGGTATGGATGCCCAGTGGAATGATGAGTTTCACCACGCCCTGCGCGTTACGGCTGGGGGCGAACGAAACGGGTACTACGCCGACTATAATGGCATCCAGCATTTGGCGAAAGCCTACAGGGATGCGTATGTGTATGATGGAACAACGATGCACCCGCGTGCCCGAATTGCCGGGAAATCGACGGCGGGGCATGCGGGGCGGCAGTTCGTGGTTTTCAGCCAGAACCATGACCAGATCGGTAACCGGATGCTGGGCGAACGGCCAAGCCAGTTAGTAAGTCCGGAAATGAAGAAACTGATGGCGGGCGCCGTTATCAGCAGTCCCTATCTGCCCATGCTATTTATGGGCGAGGAATGGGGCGAGTTAAACCCGTTCATGTACTTTGTGAGCCATTCCGACTTGCCCCTCATTGAGGCCGTTCGGCAGGGGCGCAGACGGGAATTTGCCGATTTTCACGGGCCGTTTGCCGCCCCCGACCCGCAGGCCGCAGAAACATTTGAACGCTCTAAGCTAAACTGGTCACGCGTAACACAGGAGCCGCACCAGACCATTTTTCGTTATTACCAAACCTTGCTGGCCCTACGTAAACAGTCGTCATTACGTCACCCCAACCGCGAGTCGGTAGCGGTGGTAGTGGATGAAGAACGGGCAACACTGACGCTTCTTCGTCAACACGCAGGCGAGCTGGCAGGTCAGCAGGAAGAGACAGTGGTTTGTCTGATGAATTTCTCGAAAGAAATCCAGTTACTTACGCTGCCCGCTGGTGAGCGGCCCTGGCATAAACTGCTCGATTCGGCCGATCCTCAATGGAATGGACCGGCGGCTGCTCCTGCGGTTGTGGCCAGTAACCACGAACATGTTAGCGTCCAGCCCGAATCAATTCTGATCTACACAAACAAATAAGATGTATAATCCGATTTCTACATATCGCTTTCAGTTCAATAAAGACTTTACGCTTACCCATCTGGCTGCCCTGTTGCCTTACCTGCAAAAGCTAGGCATCACCACTGTTTATGCTTCGCCCATTTTTGCGGCAACTCCCGAGAGTTCGCATGGTTACGACAATGTCGATCCCACCCGCATCAATCCGGAGATAGGCACGCAGGAACAACTGAGTGCTATCAGCCAACAGTTGCAGGAATCGGGCATGGGCTGGTTGCAGGACATTGTGCCCAACCACATGGCCTACCATCCTGACAATGTCTGGCTGATGGATGTCCTGGAAAAGGGGATGTATTCACGATTCCGCCAGTTTTTTGAAACATCCTTGTCCAGTTCGTTCTTTCATGGCCGCATCATGGCACCCTTTCTGCCAGAATCGCTGGATGAGACGATGCAGGATGGTAAACTGACCATTGACTACGAAGACGCCCGCTTCGTGTTGAAAGTAAGCGGAAACGTACTACCGGTAAAGCCAACTTCATACACGGCGGTTTTACAGGCTACGGCCACTCCGCGAAATGATGCCATAAAACAACTGCTGACGGAACTCGATCAACTTCAATACACTGATGAGCCGGAAGAGTACGCCCTTGCCTGGGATGAACTACGGCTGCAACTGGCATCACTGGTTAAGACGCCATCGATTGGCGAATACGTAATGGATTGTTTGCGGGTTCTTAATGCCGATTTGACCCAGTTGCGCCCGATTGTCGATGAACAGCACTATCGGTTCTGCACCGAGCCGGAGTCCCGTCAGGAAATGAACTACCGCCGTTTCTTTACGATCAATGGTTTGATTTGCCTGAACATGCGCGACGAAATGACTTTTGAGCATGTGCATTCCCTGACGAAAAAGCTGGTCAATGAGTCCGTTTTTCAGGGCCTGCGCATCGACCATGTCGATGGGCTGTTCGACCCGACTCAGTACCTGCAACAACTGCGAAACCTGGTTGGGGAAGAAACTTACATCGTCGTTGAGAAAATCCTGCACGACAATGAAGACCTACCCGAATCATGGCCGATAGAAGGGACATCGGGCTACGATTTCCTGGCGATGGTAAACAACCTGCTGACCAACGGCGATAGCGAAAAGGTATTCGTGGATTTTTACCATCAGCTAATTGGGTCGGATACGTCCCTGCACGACCGCATCCGGTATCGGAAGTCGTACTTTCTGGCGCAATACATGGGCGGTGAACTCGATAATCTGTACCACTATTTTCTGGCGATGAATCTGGCCGATGAGCCGGACGTAGAAGTCCTGAAGGCGGGTGAACTGAAATTTGCCATTGGCGAACTGTTGGTCGAGTGCCCCGTTTATCGGTATTACGGCAACCAGTTTCCATTGCCGGACGAGGAAGCTACCGTTATCCGTAGACTGCTTAAAAACATTCGGCAAAACAACCCTGCCATTGAAACGGCAGTGAATGTGCTGGAAATAGCCCTGATTACCAAACCCCCGGTGGCCGACGCGGATTACAACGAGCGGGCACTTCGTTTCTACCAGCGACTGATGCAGTTTTCAGGACCGCTGATGGCCAAAGGCGTGGAAGATACGCTTATGTACACCTACAATAGTTTTGTAGGGCATAACGAGGTGGGCGACTCGCCGGAGCGGTTCGGCATGTCTGTTGATGCGTTTCACCGGGCTATGCAATCCCGGCAACAGCACTGGCCGCTGGCTCAGAACACAACGGCCACTCATGATACCAAACGGGGCGAAGATGTGCGGGCGCGACTCAACGTACTGACGGATCTGGCCGATGAGTGGCTGCCGGAAGTGGCGCGCTGGCAGGAAATGACCAGTTCGGTCAGGGGAGAGTTGGATTACAACGATGAATACCTGATTTACCAGAATCTGCTGGGGGCGTACCCCATGCCGGGGCAGGATGAGGACGATTTTTCGAACCGGTTCCGTCTGTATCTGGAGAAAGCGTTGCAGGAAGCCAAGCGGCATACGACCAGTTGGGTCATTGATGAAGGCTACCACGCGGATATTCGGACCTTTACCGACTACGTACTGGACAAGAAAAGCCCCTTCTGGGCGCGGTTTCAGGTATTCCAGCGGGAAATAGCCGATTTTGGTGTGGTTAATTCGCTGGCGCAGGTACTCCTGAAACTTACCTGCCCCGGCGTTCCCGATGTGTATCAGGGAAGCGAAGGCTGGGACCTGAGCCTGGTTGATCCCGACAACCGCCGACCGGTTGACTATGAGAAACGACAACAGTGTCTGGATGAATTTGCCGGAGAAGTGGCAGCAGATCGTCTGGACGAACTCTGGCAAAACCGCTTCGATGGACGCGTAAAATTCTGGCTGACTCACCAACTCCTGCGGGAGCGGCAACAGAACCCAATTCTATTTGCCAAAGGGCAGTATATCCCCCTGGCCGTTGAAGGTGATCATGCCAAACACATCATCGCTTTCGCCCGGCAGCACGAGCAGGACTGGCATGTAGTTATTACCCCGTTGCACACGGCACAACTTTGCCGCCAACAGGGTACCGACATCCGTTCGCTCGACTGGAAAAAGACCCGAATTGTGCTGCCCGACAAAGCACCAGCAACCTGGACGAACCAGCTGACCGGCGCAACTGGCAGTGGAAAGGATGTTTCGGTACAGAAGGTTTTGGAACAAATACCGGTCGCGCTGTTGCGCCTGGTGTAATAAATCCTTCCCTGAGCCAGCCATTTAAATGGCTGGCTCAGGGAAGGATTTATTACTTATCGGCTCGAATACAGATTCCACCGATACGCCAGCCCGGTCAAAACAGATAAACATCTTCTTCCGATAAAAAACCAGCCGCTTCGGCAGTTCCTTTGAGTTCCTGCCGAAGTTTATTCAACTTTTCAATGTGTAGGTAGTTCTTCACAATTCGGCTAATCATCTGGTCGGATGGCAGGTTAACCGTGCCGGATATTTCCTCCAAATCCCGAAAGACTTTATCCTCCAATTCAACCGTTACAACCGTCATCGCTATATCTCTTCCTGGTCCGACATGAATATCTACTTTCTAAACGCAAATACCAATAAAACCGTTGTGCCACACTTCCATAGAATGGCACAACGGTTTTCGATATAAGGTTTCAGCGGAGTTCCGTCGCGTTACCGGCTCAGGTAGAGATTCCGCTCGGAATAGACCTTCTGGAAATAATCGTCGGTCAGGTCGTCGATGAAATAGATACCCTCTCCGGTCGATTTCATTTCCGGGCCGAGCTCCTTGTTCACTTTCGGGAACTTGTTGAATGAGAAAACCGGAATCTTGATCGCATACCCTTTTTTGACGGGCTTGAAATCGAAATCCTTCACTTTCTTGTCGCCCAGCATCACCTTCGTAGCGTAGTTGACATACGGTTCCTGGTAGGCTTTGCAGATGAACGGAACCGTACGGCTGGCCCGTGGGTTGGCTTCGATGATATACACTATGGGTTTGCCATCCGCATCGTTCTTAATAGCAAACTGAATGTTGATCAGCCCGACGGTTTTCAGGGCAACGGCAATCTTTTTGGTATGTTCCTCAATTTGACGGATCACATCATCGCTCAAATCGAAAGTGGGCAGAACGGCGTATGAATCGCCGGAGTGGATACCCGCTGGTTCGATGTGCTCCATGATGCCAATGATGTACACATCTTCACCGTCGCAGATGGCGTCGGCTTCGGCTTCAATGGCATTTTCCAGGAAGTGATCGAGCAGGATGTTATTGTCAGGGATGTCCTGCAAAATCTTCATCACGTGTTGCTCCAGTTCCTGCTCGTTAATCACGATTTTCATGCTTTGTCCACCAAGCACGTAGCTTGGGCGAACCAGTAACGGGAAGCCCAACTCCCGCGACAATTCAATGGCCCCTTCGGATTCCCTTACGGTACCGAATTTTGGGTATGGAATATTCAGATCGCGCAACAGGCCCGAAAAACGGCCCCGGTCTTCGGCAAGGTCGAGCGCATCCCAACTCGTACCAATGATTTTGATACCGTAACGAGTTAATTTTTCCGCCATTTTCAGGGCCGTCTGACCACCTAGCTGCACAATGACCCCTTCTGGCTGTTCGTGCATGATTATGGCATGAACATGTTCCCAGAATACCGGCTCGAAATACAGTTTATCCGCAATGTCGGGGTCGGTAGAAACTGTTTCCGGATTGCAGTTAATCATGATGGTTTCATAACCCGCTTCTTTAGCCGCCAGCACGCCGTGTACACAGGAGTAGTCGAATTCGATACCCTGCCCAATGCGGTTTGGCCCCGAACCCAGTACAACAACCTTTTTGCGGTTGCTTCGTATCGACTCATTACCGGGCAGGTCAGAAACGGGTTCGGGCCGATCCTGCGTAATGGGCAACTGGTTATTGAAGGTCGAGTAATAGTAAGGTGTTTGGGCTTCAAATTCAGCCGCGCAGGTATCCACGCACTTGAAAACCCGCCGGATGTTGTGGTCCTGCCGGAAGTTATAAATCTTGCTCTCTTTGACCTGAAGCAAATGCGCCAGCTGCCGGTCGGCGTACCCTTTTTGCTTGGCAATGCGCAGGAGTTCGGGGGGGAGATCTTCCAGGTCGTATTGCTGAATTTCGCGCTCCAGTTCAATCAGTTCCTCAATCTGGTGCAAAAACCAGGGGTCAATCCGGGTGAGCTGCTGAATAGTGCGAAACGACATCCCCGCCTTAAACGCATCGTAAATATGAAATAACCGGTTCCAGCTTGGGTGTTGCAGGCTCTCAGTCAGGGCCACGCGGTCGGTCAGTTCCCGACCATCGGCACCCAGCCCGTTGCGCCGGATTTCGAGACTCTGACAGGCTTTTTGCAGCGCTTCCTGAAAATTTCGGCCAATGCCCATCGCTTCGCCAACCGACTTCATCTGCAAGCCCAGAGAGCGGTCTGCACCCGGAAACTTATCGAAGTTCCAGCGGGGCACTTTCACGATAACATAGTCGATAGCTGGTTCAAAAAAGGCCGACGTGGTGCCCGTAATGGGATTCATCAACTCATCGAGGTTATACCCGACCGCCATTTTAGCCGCAATCTTAGCAATGGGATAGCCCGTTGCTTTGGAGGCCAGCGCCGATGACCGGCTCACGCGGGGATTTACCTCAATAACAATAATATCGTCAGTTTGCGGGTTGACCGAGAACTGAATGTTGCACCCACCGGCAAATTGCCCGATACCACTCATCACGGTAATGGATAAATCGCGCATTTTCTGGTAAAGCGTGTCGGGCAGGGTCATAGCCGGAGCCACTGTAATACTGTCGCCGGTATGGATACCCATCGGGTCGAAGTTCTCGATGGAGCAGATGATGATAAAGTTGCCGTTGTTGTCGCGCAACAGTTCCAGTTCATATTCTTTCCACCCCATTACGCTTTGCTCTACCAGTACCTCATGCACCGGCGATGCGTGTAAGCCATGCGTAAGCGCGTTATCAAATTCTTCGGGTGTATTTACGAATCCGCCCCCCGTACCACCGAGCGTAAACGATGGTCGGATTACAAGCGGGAAGCCAATTTCCTGCGCAATTTCTTTTCCTTCCAGGAACGAACGGGCTGTGCGGCCTTTGCAAACGCCGGCGCCAAGCTGGAGCATTAGCAACCGGAATTTTTCGCGGTCTTCGGTCGTTTCAATCGCTTTGATGTCCACCCCGATAATCTGCACGTTGTACTTCGCCCAGATACCCGCCTTCTCGCAGTCGATGGCCAGGTTAAGGGCCGTTTGGCCGCCCATCGTTGGGAGAATTGCGTCGATAGGACGCCCCATTTCCTGGTGTTTTTTCAGGATTTCGACGATGGATTTCTTTTCCAGCGGCAGCAGGTAAACGTAGTCGGCGTTGATAGGGTCGGTCATGATGGTGGCCGGGTTGGAATTAATCAACGCTACTTCGATACCTTCCTCCCGAATAGAGCGGGCGGCCTGGGAGCCGGCATAATCGAACTCACAGGCTTGCCCGATAACAATGGGGCCGGAGCCAATAATCAGAACGGAACGGATATTCGTGTTTTTAGGCATTTTTCAACGGGACAATGAACCGCACGGGCGGTCCCGAATAACACTAGTAGTTTGAGCGCAATAACGGATAGTCGACAGGCTTTGAGGTGGTCAAAAATCCTGCAAAATTAGGATTTTGTCAGGGAAGGAAAAAGGAGAATGACAGAATAAAACGGGATAATCAGGATTATTGGCCTTACGGGAATGTTGAGCAGCGATTACTGCGTCTAATGAAGTTTATTCCTGTAGTGAATTATCGGGTCATTGGATTGGCGTGTTTCTTAAACGGAAACCATTAATTTAACCGTTAGAGGATAAAGGGTTATTGTAAAAGGCTCGATATAGCCCTATTTTTGGTTATTGTATTGTTGTACTCTCTGCGCTTATGATTCGTCCTTACCCATTATTGCTCGTGTGCGTTGTGGTTAGCTGTCTGGCCGTTACGTGCGTTCGCGACTACCCGTCCACAGACCCTTACAAGGCACCTATTGTCCCTAATCCGCCATCGGGCGGGTTGCCCAGTCAGGCTCAGCCTTCCGCCCAAAAACGACTGTATCTGGACAATGACAAGATTCGTGTCGGCATCGACCTCAACGCGGGTGGTGCCATAACGTACCTGTCGGAGGCTGGTACTACCGTAAACATGGTCAACAATAATGACCTTGGACGGCAAATTCAGACGTCGCTCTATGCCGGACCTTACCCTTACGTTGTAAACGGAAAGCAGCCTGTTTACGAGTGGCGGAATCTGGGATGGAACCCCGTTCAGACGGGTGATTTTTACAACCATCCATCCGAGATTGTTAGTTACCAGCAGACGCAGAATACTATTTACGTTAAAACGATTCCCCTAATCTGGCCCTTATTCAACGAACCCGCCGACTGTGTTTTCGAACACTGGATGGAACTGAAAGGCAATACCATTCATGTTCGCTGCCGGCTTACCGTGAACCGGGCCGACACTACGCAGTATGAATCCCGAACGCAGGAGGCCCCCTGTGTGTACCTGAATGGCCCCTATTACCGCTTTGTTACGTATGGTGGTGCTAAGCCCTTCACGAATGATGCCCTATCCGAATTTACTGACCGGGATGTTATAAATCGGTTTGGCAGCGAAAATTGGATTGCGTTGCTGAATGTCGATGGACGGGGTGTGGGCATCTATAAGCCTAATGAAGTTCGTTTCGCTTCGGCGGGTTTTGGTACCAACCCCCGGTCGGGCGGTGAATTTGATGTGTCTTCTGGCTACATTAACAGCCAGCCCTTTCTGCTCATCGACCACAACGGAGTTCATGAGTTTGAGTACACGCTGGTGGTTGGTAGCCTGACCGATATCCGGCAGTTTGCCTACGCACAACCCCGTCCGCCTGCGGGCCCCACCTACAAGTTTGCCAATGACCGGCTGGGTTGGTATTTCGCCAACACCCGCGACCAGGGATGGCCCGTGCGGGGGGAGATGGTAGTCCGGTGGTACAGGGCAGATTCGACAAGGAATGATTTTCGGGTCATTAGCCCGCTCTCGTTCTGGCAGTCGACTAATGTGTCAAAAATTTATATAGATGCTGCCTTCCTGACTAAAGGGACGGTTGCCCGTCTCTCCTGGCGGAAAGCAGACGAGGTAGATTTTTTTGATATACCGGATCGGTACGTTGATTTCCCCATTGTGGGCGATGGACAGTACCGTACCTACGAAATAAATACCAGCCAGCTAAGCGGTTGGAACGGGGTTATTACGCAACTGTCGTTGAAAAGCCCCAGTAGCCAGAACCAGTTTGAGAAAGGGTCTGTGCTCCGCCTTCGGGGTGTAACGGCATCGAAGTAGGAAACAGACTTTTTGAAATGGTTCCCCCCAAACAATTCGTTTTCCCCTGAGTTATACGTTTAGTTTTTCAACCAAACGAATCTCAACCATTATGATTACGAATAAAGAAATTGTCGACGATTTGAACGATCTGGTAAAAATTAACAATGACCGGATGCAGGGCTATGAGAAAGCCATCGAAGACAACGAAGACCCTCAGCTAGATGACCTGTTTCGGCATTACGTCATTCAAAGTCAGAATTTCCGTAGCCAACTGGCAGAGCACATTGTACGAATTGATGGACTGGCCGTTTCCGATGTAACCTCTACGGATACAACGAGCAAACTGCACCGGGCCTGGATCGACATCAAATCGGCACTGACCGGCAAAGACCGCGATTCTGTTTTGAGTTCGGTTGAATTTGGCGAAAGTGCCGCCGTAGAAGCGTATGAGGATGCTATCGAAAACGATAAAATACCTGCCTATATCAAAGAGGATCTGGAAAAGCAGCTAACAGAACTGAAAGTGAGTCACGCTAAAATTAAGTCGATGGCGGCTTAATTTTAGCGTCCCAGCACATAAACGAACCGGGGGTTGACACCAGTAGAATGGTGTATCAGCCCCCGGTTCGTTTTGTACCAGAATGAAAAGATTACTTCGGTAGTGGCATATCCTGGAAATCCTCGTCGGTAAGTTTAATGGTGGCGGCCTGGACGTTTTCTTCCAGGTGCTTTACCGACGATGTACCGGCAATAGGCAACATAACGGGTGATGCCGCCAGTAGCCAGGCCAGTGCAATCTGGTAATCGGTGGCATCATGCCGGGCTGCTACTTTTTTAATCGCTTCTTCGGCACTTACGTTACCGGCATTCAGCGGGAACCAGGGAATAAAGGCTATATTATTCTGTTCGCAGTATTTCAGCACATCATTCCACTTCTGCTCGCCAAAATTGTACATGTTCTGTACCGATACGACCTCGAAGTATTTCTTGGCTTCCTCGATCTGGTCGATACTGACTTCCGATAAACCAATGTGCCGGATTTTCCCCGCTTCCTGGGCTTCCTTCAAAAAACCAAGATACTCGTCCGTAGGTACCTGCGTATCGAACCGGTGCAGTTGATACAGGTCAATCTGGTTTAGTTTCAGTCGTTTCAGGCTACCATTGAGGGCTTCTTCCAGGTGTTTCCGACTTCCGTCAACCGGCCATTGGTTGGGGCCAGTACGCAGTAGGGCACCTTTAGTCCCGATAACCAGACCAGTTGGGTAAGGGTAGAGTGCTTCGGCGATGAGTTCTTCTGAAACATAA
Organism: Spirosoma spitsbergense DSM 19989; assembly: GCF_000374085.1. Taxonomy (GTDB): domain Bacteria; phylum Bacteroidota; class Bacteroidia; order Cytophagales; family Spirosomataceae; genus Spirosoma; species Spirosoma spitsbergense. Next base: position 31,324 of record NZ_KB893573.1, read on the forward strand.
GGGCCATAACTATCGGCAGTGTCGATAAAGTTTATGCCCAAATCCAGGCAGCGTTTGAGCACACGAATGGCTTCATCGTGGTCTTTTGGGGGGCCCCAAATGCCATCGCCAGTCAGGCGCATGGCTCCATAACTCATCCGGTTAACGGTCATGTCGCCGAGGGTAATCGTACCGGCAGCTTTAGCGGGTTGTTGTTCAGTAGCTTGCATACGTGTTTTTGATTGAATCCGTAAGTAGCGGGGTCCTGTACCCCGCTACGCAGTTCTATTAACAAACAGAAACCCGCTTTTGTATGCTAAGACGTGTTAAGTTTTGCCTTTACCGCTTCTCGATACCATCCAGCACCCATTGCCAGGTAAGTCAAGCGGTTTATGCTCCGTCGAAAAATCGTTCGCTCATATCCCGCGAACTATGCTGGACTGTAATGATGTCAATTTGTCCGTCGCTGACAATCTTATAAACGATTCGGTAATTGTTCTGGATCAATTCACGCAAATACGATAAGTCAAACTCCGGTACTTTTCGACCCATTTCCGGGAATCGCGTTAGCCGCTCAACTTTAGCGATAATAGAGTCGATAAGATGGTCGGCGTAAGCAGGTGAATAGAGCGAATGATACTCGTTAATGGCATCGAGATCATCAATAGCCCGGTTTGTGAACGAGATGCGCATTATCGGCGTAGCCGTTGTTTGACTTCTTCGATAGAAACGGTTTCGCCCCGCTCCGACTGTGCCAGTCCTTCCTGCACGTTCTGAATGAACAGTAGGCGTTCAATAAGGGCTTCGACCGGAAATTCATCCGGCATCGTTGCCAGTGATTCCTGAACAACAGTTTTTGTCATGTCATTAGGCGTTTTTACTTCTCAAATATACAAATTTTACCGCTTCTCGATACCGTCCAGCACTCGCCGGATCACGTTGGCGCGCTGCATGAATTCCAGGGAAGTTGCCACGTCCTGATTATCTATTACCTGCTTGAATTGTTGCAGGAACTCAATGTAAGCCGTGAGCGCCTTGGAAACATTTGTCCGGTTCTGATCGAAGATAGGTGCCCACATCTGCGGAGAACTTTTGGCCAGTCGCACCGTCGAGCTGAAGCCCGTGCTGGCCATATCGAAAATGGTTTGTTGATCTTTTTCTTTTTCCAGTACCGTTAAGCCCAGGGCAAACGCGCTGATATGGCTCAGGTGCGATACATACGCCAGGTGCAGGTCATGCTCCTGCGGGGTCATGTAAAACAGTTTCATCCCAATATCCCGGAACAGGCTTTCAGCCAGGGTTACGGAATCGGGCAGGCTTTTCTCGCGGGCGCAGATGATTAGGTTTTTGCCGGGCAACAACTCCCGGAAAGCGGCTCCGGGGCCTGAGTTTTCGGTACCGGCCATGGGGTGGGCCGCCACAAACTGCGCCCGCTTGGGATGGGCATCCGCTAGGGCACAGATTGTTTCTTTGGTGGAACCTAAATCCAGCACGGTGGCACCCGGCGGCAGGTGGTCCAATACCGTAGGCAGCAGATTAATGATGATATTGACGGGCGTGGCCATGACAACCAGCGTACTCTGCGCAACGGCTTCCGGAAGTGGCATCACCTCATCCACAATACCTTTTGCCAGAGCCAGTTGTCCATTTACGGGCGACGCATCGACACCGATGAAGCGCATTTTTGGATACTTTTCGCGAACGGAGAGGGCAAATGAGCCGCCGAGGAGGCCAACACCAATAATGGAAATAGTCATCTTAACCGGGATTTTAACAGGATTTTAAAGATTTACAGGATAGTGCGAAATTGAAACAGCCTGCGGGGGGGCAATGAATGGGTTGTCTATTTATCGTGCCTATACTTGTTGTTGAATAAACGTTTGAACTCTAGGCTCATTGAGCCAAAGTTGATTAGTAGTCCAGTTTGTAGATTATACGCTTCTAGGTAATTTTTTCCCTGAGCCAAATTTGAATTATCCAAAGCAATCACGGCCTTTAACTCAACAGACAAAGTATCTTCAATCAGAAAATCGACTCGTCTTGTTCCAATCTGCACTTTTTTGTAAAAAATAGGCATTTCAAACTCACGAGCGAAACGGATACCGTTTAGTTCCAATTCGACGGCCAAGGCCCGCTGGTAAACAACCTTCGCACCGGCGGCCCGGCTGAAAACCATTGCCAAGCATACGATGCACTTCCATAGCACATCCAATAACCCGGCCGGTCAGGTCATCAGTTACTGGTGTTTTCCTACCTTCCATTGTGTAAAATTTATAACCAGCACATCCTGTTTAATCTTTTTAATCCTGTGAAAATCTTGGTTCAGAATGGTTCAGACGCCCTACTGCTTCGTTGATACGCTCCTCGTTCACGCATAGCGATACCCGCACGTACCGGCTTCCTTTAGGGCCAAAAATGAAGCCCGGTGCAATGAATACGTGTTTTTGTAGTAGTAACTCATTCACAAAGTGCTCAGCCGATGCTACTGTGTCGGGGAGTTTGGCCCAGATGAACAGCCCTTCTTGGTCTGTTGTGTACGTACAGCCCAGCGTATCCAGAAACGTGTGAACGGCATCCAGCCGACCCTGATACACGGCGTTGCGTTCGCGGTGCCAGTCGTCGGAGTTGGTGAGGGCTTCGGTCGCTGCATCCAGCAGGGGTTTGAATTGCCCGGAGTCAATATTGCTCTTGATGGTCAGTACGGCATCCACATAGGGTTTGGAAGCCGCCATCCAGCCCATGCGCCAACCCGCCATGTTGTGCGACTTACTCAGTGAATTTAATTCGACAGTTACTTCCTTCGCCCCGTCAATAGAGAGTAGACTGATGGGTGGCTTCTTATTGAGAATCAGGCTGTAAGGATTGTCGTGACAGAGCAGAATTTTATGGTCGTGCGCAAACCGAACGGCCTGTTCAAACAGCGCATGGGTAGCGGGCGCACCGGTGGGCATGTGCGGGTAGTTTAGCCAGACAATTTTCGTCCGTTTCCCCGACGCATCATTCATAACCAGATCGGCCATTGCCTGCCAGTCGGGTTGCCAGCCCTGATATTCCAGCAGAGGATATTCCAGCACGCTGGCACCCACCATCTGGCTGACGGCCCGGTAAGCCGGATAGCCTAATTCGGGAACCAGTACGCTATCTCCCTCATTCAAAAAGGTCAGGGAAATATGCGTAATGCCTTCTTTGGAGCCTATCAGGGGTAATATTTCCGTGTCGGGGTCCAGCGTAACGCCGTAGGTATGGCTGTAAAACCGGGCAATAGCCTGCCGAAGGGGCGGGGTGCCTTTGTACGGCTGGTAGCCGTGCGACGTGGGTTGCTGGGCCGACCGGGTCAGTGTGTCGAGCGTATTGGCCGAGGGCATCATATCCGGATTGCCAATACCCAGATTGATGATGTCATGACCGGCGGCCTGTAGTTGGCGGACTTCGGCCAGTTTGACGGAAAAATAATATTCCTGCGTTTGGCTGGCGCGGTGGGCGAGCGGGATAATCATAGTTTTGAGAGGTATTTCAGCAACGGAGCCAGATGAAGTGACTGCATCATCTCCCCATTGTCGATAATGGCCATAGCCCGTTCGGGAGAAACGACATGGACGGTAATTTCTTCCGTGATTTCCAGGTGCTGGGGTTTTACTTTCTGAACACCCGTTGCCAGAAACGAATAGGTCAGATTGGCGTGCGTGCCGGGATTGGCAGAGAGGGTCATCAGGGGTTGCCACTCTCCGTTGCCAAAACCCGTTTCTTCCAGTAATTCGCGCTGAGCCGATACCAGGGGGTCTTCGCCGGGGTCGATAACTCCCGCGCAAAGCTCGTAGTGAACACCGGCAATGCCGTGCCGGTATTGCCGAATCAGGACTAGTTCCTTATCGGTCGTAACGGCTACTACATTTACCCAGTTGGGGTATTCAAGAACAAAATAATCGGGGATGACACCACCGCCTTCCATACGAATAGCGTCTTTGCGAACGGTAAACCAGGGCAGTTGATGAATGTATTCAGAGGCTTCAACCTGCCAGGGCCGGGGGTCGTTGTCGGGATTCATGCCGCAAAGGTAATGAGACCGAATGGACTAATGTATCGGCAACGTATATGTATTGTTCCCGTTCTGGTGCAGCAACCCATGTTTGCGGGTCTGGTGGTGGTAACGGGTGATTTCTTAGGCTGCCGGGTACGATAACCCGGCAAAAAATGCGGCTGAAATCACGGCTTTTTTGTTGGTTTCATATTAACCGTCCCGTCCGATTCGTTGTAAAGTGGACTTTTGCCGCTTTACCTTTGGTTTGTATTAGTTGCGACCTGATGAAAAAACTGATTTCCCCCGCCGTTGCCGCGGCATTTCTTTTCCTGTTTTCCTGCCATCGGCCTACTGCCTATTTTCAACCGACATCCCATCCTGCAGCAGCCAGACTATCGGCTAAGCCTGCGCTGGTTTCTGAGATCAGCACCGCCCCCGATCCATCTGTTCGGGAGAACCCTCCGGTGGCTGAACCACCCGCCCCGGCTAGTCAGGCTGTAGCCCGTCAAAGCCGCGAACCGATTCCGGAAACGAGCAGCCGACTCCATCACCGGATAGCCCAGACTCAATTATTGCTGGAAGCGTCAGCCCAAAGGAATACCCCGCAGCAACCGCAACCCAAACCGAAGAAAAAACTTAAACTGGGCAATCAGATTAGGCAGGGCCTGGGCATGAAACTACGCCCGGAACTTAACTGGTGGCAACGCATTAGCTGGAAGCTCAAAGCATCGGTACTGGTTATTCTGGTAGCCGTTTTGTTCGCCATTCTGCATATTACGATACTGGCTATTATTTTTGGTATCGTTGGTGCGTTCCTGCTACTGAGTGGGTTGAAACGTTCATTTAAAGTCAGGCGCCCCTGGTTTTAACTACGGGAGTTTCTGGACGGCTTCGTAAATCAAATTCATGTATCGCTCCCGGTCGATGTCGTACACGACTTCAGTGTTGGGCGGTTGTTTGAGTATGTCAAAAAAATCGACAACGGTAGTTCCCGTCGTCAATGTCCCCGTTGTTTCAACCGCTACGTAACAGGGCTTTGATGTAAACATTGTTGGGTCAATGAGCCAGGCAATGGCGCAGGGGTCGTGCAGGGCTGCCCCGCCGTTTAGTTCCGGCCGTTCGCGCCGGTAAAAAATGGAGAAGAAGTCCATCAATTCGGCCACTACCTGCCCCGTCTTATTCCCAATGGCCCGAAACCGGTTAATATCTTCCTGAAAAACCAATGCTTTGTGCGTTACATCCAGGCCACACATGGTAATGGGTACGCCGGAACTGAACACAACGGCGGCCGCTTCGGGGTCGACGTAGATGTTGAACTCGGCCGTTGGCGTCATGTTACCCCGGAAAGCACCACCGCCCATCAGCGAAATCCGTTCAATTTTGGGCTTCAGGTGTGGGTAAGCCAGCAGAAACGTGGCAATATTGGTTAGTGGACCCGTTGGCACGATGGTAATTTTCTCCGGGCTGTCCATCAGAATCCGGGCTATCGCTTCTACTGCCGACTGGGATTCAGGTTGGTGCGTTGGTTCGGGAAGAGACGGCCCATCCAGGCCCATTTCGCCGTGCACATAGTCGGCAATAATCAGGTTACGAAAGAGTGGCTTATCGCATCCTTTGTACACCGGAATGTCGGTTTCCAGTAATTGCAGAATTTTTAGCGCATTTTTCAGGGTTTTCGCCTGCGTCTGGTTGCCAGCCGATGTTGTAATTGCCTTAATATCAAATAGATTGCAGCCAATGGCCAGCATCAGCATCACGGCATCATCGTGGCCAGGATCGCAGTCGATAAGTATAGATAACTTTTTCATTGACTTTTACAGAAAGTGTACTAACTGATTTGGATACAGGAGCTATTACTCAATTTACTAGTAAGTAATTTTAACTACCTTTTAATAGTAATTTTAAGATGTTTTAATTGATAAACGGGGGTTTTGGGCCGTAAATAGTGTTGGTTTGTATTGTCTTTACACGTAGAATGATTCCGCGAAAAATAATTATTAAACTGCTGTTAATCTGTGTACTTCCTGTACCCGCTTTTGCACAGAGAATTCTGACCTTGCAACAGACGTTGCAGCAAGTTCGTGAAAATAGCCCAGCGTTGCGCGTCGAGCGATTCAATATCAATGCTGCTCAGGCCGACCAGACCACGGCCAACCTCCGTCCTAATCCTGTTTTGAACAATCAGACGCTATTTCAGCTAAGCAATACGCCGGTTCCCGGTATTGAAAATGTTGGGTTGCTAAATCGACAGCGTCGGCAGTTCTGGTTACAGGCCACCAAAGAATTCGATATTTATGGCAAACGCACATACCGCAATCGATTTGCCGAAGCCAACACGAATCTGGCCGTCCGGAGCGTAGCTGAAACGGAGCGCAATTTGCTGTTCGATGCGGCCAACCGGTTTCTGGATGCCTGGTATGCCCGCATTCAACTCGCCCTGCTGCAACGGGCCAAAGCCAACGTCGATACGCTGGTGCAGTTAAATAAAGTGCGGCTCAAAAATCTGGCCATTACCAGTACCGACCTTGCCAGGACTCAGTTGATTTCGGACCAGTACGCCATTCAGACCCGTACGGCCCGGCAGGAGTTCCGCAACCGCCTGAATGAACTGCAATTAGTGGTAGGCTCGGCCGATAGTGTCAATGTGTTCCTGAACGACTCCATTATCAGCCCGGTTTTTAATAACCCACTGGCCCTATACCCGAACGTAACGGCCAGTGCCGATAGTCTGTTGCAACTGGCTTCAACCAATAGAACGGACGTGCGGGTAGCCGAAGCCAATCTCGAAGCGGCCCGGCGAAATATCGACCTCCAGCAGGTATTGGCCAAACCACGTAACGAAGCAGGTCTTATCTGGAACCCGCAGAATTCAGTACCCTATGCAGGTGTGTTTCTAACGCTTGAGTTGCCGGTGTACAGCCGGAACCAGGGCGAAATTCAGAAGTCGAGGGTGTTGCAGGAACAGGCGGGGCAAGCGTCATCCTTGGTACAGGCGCGTATCCGGGCAGAAGTACAAACTGCCTATCAATCGTTCGTGACGAGTCGGGAAAACGTCAATCGCTACGTCGACATTCGTCGGGATGCTGACCGGGTGCTCACGTCGGTTCGCTATGCGTATCTGCGCGGAGCCACCACACTTATTGACCTGCTCCAGGCACAAAGTTCGTGGTTCGATACGCAAACCGCTTATTATCAGATTCTTTATACCTACCGACTAAACTACGTCCGGCTTATTTACGCCACCGGGCAGATAAATGCCTACTAGAGTGAATAATGAATGGATAATGCGCCCGGCTCCTTCCATTGTCCATTCTCTATTAAAAAAAATATGAAACTATATTCAATTCTCCTGCTGGCTTTGCTGGCTACTGCCTGCAAGGAAAAGCCAAAGCCCGTTGTGCAGTCGATACCACGACCGGAAATAAGTGCGGACGGTAGCAAGATTACGTTTCCTGATTCGGTCATGATACGCGCTTTTACCACGCAGGCTGCCCGTGCGTCGGCGATTCGTACTGATTTTTCGGCACCGGGCCACGTAGCGGCTATGGTCGTCCGGTCGGTAGAGAATCCGTCCGAGCGGCTCGTCCTGTTTGATGAACCTGGCCTGTCGAATAACTACACCGCCATTTTGCAGCATCGGATTAATATTCAGATGGAACGTGGCAACCTGGAGCGGGTGCGTGATTTACAGGCTCATGGCGCGGCATCGGGAAAAGAAGTGATTGAAGCCCAAACGCAGTTGGCCAATGAAGAAGCGGCTATTATTTCGGATGAGGCTACCCTGAAACTGGCTGGTTTCGACCCCAAAGAACTCCGCCAGGCGGCTCCGAACACGATACTGGTCGTTTGTGAAATTCCTGAAAATCAGTTCGGTAGTATTCGTAAAGGACTGGTCTGTACGCTCAATTTTACAGCGTTCCCGAATGAAAAATTCATGGGTCGAATCGACAACGTGAACGACTACGTGGACAATACAACCCGGCAAATCAAACTCCGCATCTCCGTTGCCAACCCCGATGGTCGGCTGAAAGCGGGCATGTTTGCCACCGTTCAGTTTGGTATTGCAGAGGGTAATGCCATGACCGTCTCGCGCGATGCGATCGTTACGGTTCAGGGCAGTGATTATGTTTTTGTTCAGACCGGCCACAAGACCATTGAACGCCGGGCCGTTCAGCTTGGTCAGCAACGTGACGACCGTGTGGTAGTACAGGGCGGTCTGACCGATAACGACCAGGTTGTGGTAGAAAACGTGATGCAATTGAAAGGGTTAAGTTTTGGCTATTAAAAGGGAATGATGCATGAAAAATGATGAATTGGACTGACCACACCGGCGAACCGGCGGATACTGTTGGCGTAAACATTCATCATTTGTTATTCATCATTCGTAGAACGAATGATTCAGAAACTAATAACATTTTCCCTTCGCAATCGCTGGGCGGTCGTTGGGCTGGCTGTAGCGGTTATGGGCCTGGGCCTCTGGTGCTTCAAACTGCTCAAGATTGAAGCCTACCCGGACATTGCCGATACCAACGTCATCATCATTTCCAAGTACGATGGTCGTGCCGCCGAGGAAGTAGAGCAACAGGTCACCATCCCGATTGAGCGGGTTCTCAACAACGTGCCGCACGTAACTGACCGTCGTTCCCGAACTATCTTCGGGCTATCGGTAGTGCAGCTGAACTTCGATGAAACCGTGACGGACTACTTTGCCCGGCAGCAGATTATCGAACGGCTCAGTAGTGCCCAACTACCCGATGGTGTTTCGCCCGAATTAGCCCCGCTCACCACGGCGGTGGGTGAAATTTACCGCTATGTGATCGAGGCCCCGGCCAGTATGACGCCCATGCAGTTGCGCGATTTGCAGGACTGGGTCATTATTCCGCAACTGCTACAGGTGCCGGGTCTGGCCGACGTTACCACGTTTGGCGGCCCCATTAAACAATATCAGGTTATTCCCGACCCGGCCAAACTCCGTAAGTACGACATCACCTTACAGGAGGTGATTGATGCTGTTCAGAAAAACAACCAGAACACGGGGGGGAACATTCTGGCACGGGGAGGACAAGGCTTTGCCGTGCGTGGGCTGGGTGCGCTCAAATCACCCGACGATGTGCAGAATATTGTGCTCAAAGCCAACGAAGGCGTACCCGTACTGTTGCGTGATGTGGCCAGCGTGGAAATCAATCCGCCTTCGCCATCGGGTATCCTGGGCTACCGCATTCCCGACGAAAAACTAGATGTAGTAGGCGCAACGGAAGGCATTGTCCTGCTGCGGAGGGGCGAAAACCCCAGTGAGGTGCTGGAATTGCTGAAGGAGAAAATTGCCGACCTCGAAGCGCGGGAACTACCCAAAGGCGTTCACCTGCGGGTACTCTACGACCGGGGTTTTTTGATTGACCACTCGCTGGAAACGGTAGCGCATACGCTCATTGAAGGAGTTGCCATCGTTACCCTTCTGCTCGTGCTGTTTCTGGGTAGTTTGCGGGCGGCTCTGGTCGTGACGGTCACCATTCCCTTCTCACTACTGTTCGCCTTCATCCTGATGAAATTAGCGGGTATTCCAGCCAACCTGCTGTCCTTGGGCGCCATCGACTTCGGAATTATTGTAGACGGGGCCAGCGTGATGGCGGTACACCTCATCCACCGATACCGCCACAGCCGACCCAGCGACCGGGACGTTGGTATTGTGCCTGTCACGACAAACTCGGCGAAGGAGGTAGCCCGGGAAATTTTCTTCTCCGTCACCATCATCATTCTGGCTTATCTACCCATTTTGTTGATGCAGCGGGTAGAAGGTAAGCTGTTTTCCCCCATGGCACTTACGTTGTCGTTTGCTGTAATCGGGTCGCTCATCTGCGCCATGACGGTGATTCCGGTACTGATTTCGTTTGCTTTTCGTAAAGTACTCACGCCCGGTGGAAAGCCGTTGAAGGAGTACAAAAACTTCCTGCTCACACCCTTAGAACGGGGGTACAAGTGGTTGTTGATCTCGACGTTGTTTCGCGTACCGAAACTGGTGGTGGCTGTGGGGATGATTGTTGTGCTGGTTATGATTGGCTTCGGGCTGAAGCTCGGCACCGAGTTCCTGCCCGAGTTGGACGAAGGGTCTATATTCATGCGGGCCTTTATGCCATCGGGTATTACGATTCAGGAAAACGCCAAGATATCGCCCAAAATTCGCGACATCATCAGCAAATACAAACCCGTTAGCTTCGTCATTACCCAGGCCGGACGCAACGACGACGGTACTGACCCATTTCCGAGCGACCGTACCGAAATTCTGGTGGGTCTGAAAGACTATAGTACCTGGTCGGACAGTATATCCAAGAAAGAAATCGTCCGGTCCATGCAGAGCGAATTGCAGGAAACGTTTCCGGGTGCGTTCTTCTCATCGGGTCAGCCAATTATTGACCAGGTGATGGAAATTGTAACCGGTAGTGCGGCCGATTTAGCCATTTCCATCGTGGGTAATGACCTGACGCTGATGCGGGCCAAAGCCGACAGCATTGCCGCTTTGGTGAAAAAGATGGATGGGGCCGTGTCCGTAAATATCGAGCAGGAAGGTCCTCAGGACCAGTTGGCCATCAAAATCAACCGCCCGGCGGCTGCCCGTTACGGCATCAATGTGGCTGAAATCGAGAATCTGATTGAAGCGGCCATCGGTGGCAAAGCCATCGGGACCATTTACGACGAAGCCAAACGGTACGATATCATTGTTCGCTTCACGCCCGAAAGCCGGGGTAGTATTGACGCAGTCAGGCAATTGCAGGTACCATCGGCCACGGGCGCGCTCATTCCCATGAATGAACTCGCTGATATCCGGTACGTACAGGGCCAGACGAATATTTACCGGCTGAATGGCAAGCGCATGGTGACGGTGCGCACCAATATTCGGGGTCGCGACCAGGGTGGTTTCGTAACTGAAATCAGCCAGAAAGTACGTGAGCACGTTAAAATTCCCGAAGGCTATAGTATCATCTATGGTGGTCAGTACGAAAACCTTGAACGGGCGGGCGGTCAACTGGCTATCTCTATTCCGCTCACGATCGTGGTGGTTTTTCTATTTCTGTTTATGCTCTATGGCAACGTGCGCGATACGCTGCTTACACTTACCTGTCTGCTATTTGCGCTGGCGGGTGGTATCGGGGCCTTACTGCTGCGGGGGTACAACTTCAACGTTTCGGCGGGTGTGGGCTTTGTGAGTATCTTCGGTATTTCGGTTATGGCGGGCGTGCTGCTGGTGTCGGCCCTGAACCGGAACTTGACTGATATGAGCAAATCGCTGAAAGAAATCACCATCGAAACGGCACAGGAGCAGTTTCGGGCTATTATGGCCATCATGGTAGTCGCCATCATCGGTCTGGTACCGGCAGCTATTTCGAGCGGTATCGGCTCCGACGTGCAGCGGCCTTTGGCAACGGTTATCATCGGCGGGCTAACCACCACGCTGTTTTTCGCCCCGTTGATTATTCCGCCCCTGTTCTACCTGGTCAACCGCAACCGCAAGCGCGTTGTGCTGGACGAAGAAGGCAAACCTGAACCGGAAGCGATTGAAGAAGGAACGGAGATTTAGGCGTTTCAGCCCTGTAAGGGGGGGTAACCGACTAAAAAACAGAATATTATGAGACTGTTTTCATTGAAATTAATGGTTGTTATGATGCTGGTCAGTACGATTTTCTCGGCTTGTGTTACGTCCAGGATTAAACCAGTTGCTCAGGGGCAGAGTAGCCAGATGCCCGATAGTTCGGACGTGAAGATCTTTTTGCTGGAGCGCGACATACCATCCGACATTGAGCAATTGGGTGTCGTTACAATTCGTATAGAAAGCGGAGTTGGCTTGCGTATAGATGAGGTAGTCAAACAACAACTTAGAGATGATTGCCAAAAGCTGGGGGCCAATGGTGCGTACCGAATTAATGACGGCACTTATTATCCCGTAGTTGTTAACTATCTGGCTTTCAGGTATAAAAAATAGAGTGCCTGCCTGAATGTCGGCAGATAATGGGCAGCTGAATCATTTCTCTGTCTGTAACCACCTTACCGATACTGTTGCCGCACCCCGCCAACAACTTCGCTAGCGGGGTAGGTTAGTCAGTTCGTCAGTCAGAAACTGCTGGAAGCGTTCGTGGAGGGCGCGGTAATAGGTAAGGTACGCTTCGCCGGTTTCGGTCACGATAGCACCTCCACCTTTTTCGCCCCCGGTTTGGGTCGTTACCAGGGGAGTACCGGCCTGCGTATTCATGGAATGAACCAGTTCCCAGGCTCGCTTGTAGGACATCTTCATGGCCTTGGCGGCCTGATTGATGGAGCCGGTACGCTGGATATGATCAAGTAATTCAAGCCGGCCAATACCCATAAATCGTTGCGTGGTATCGGCAGCGGTTGTTTCGAGCCAGATGCGGCCGTTGATACGGAGGTGCATATCAGGAGCAGACGTTGGTTAAGGGACAGTACAAACGTGCCTGTTTTTTTGCCGATAACCTAATGAACGGCGCCCCCAGTCGTACGCGCTCAACAACGTCAACCCTCCTTCTCGCGTTTGGTTTCTTCCCGATGGAATCCTTTTGCAAAGCGCAATACCCACTCCGCAAGGTGCGTATTGTCATATACTTCGTGCATAATTTTGATAGGCTCCTGATAAAGCCGGTCGGAGGCAAAAATAGCCTCCCAGTCTAAACCGTTGGGGTTAGCTCCGGGTACGTTAGCCTGTTTCATTACCTTCAGAAACTCATAGGCAATGAGGCCATGTGCAATGGCGGTTGGGTGAACGCCGTCGAGGGAGAAGATGCCGCCCTGTTTCAGGTTTCCTTCCGTGTCTGCGTGGTAGTACTTGGTGTTTGGTGTTGGGTATTTGAACTGAAAATAAGGCGGGAACTTATAACAGGGAACGCCATTGTTGCGCTTGAAGGCTAGGTTGTCGAGTACATTGGCCATATCTACCAGATGATAACGTCCCGGCTGCTGGTTGTTCCGTTCTGCTATCAAATTTTTGATGGTTTTATTGTACGCCCGTATGCAGTTATCGACATGGAGAGCCTGCGTGAAACTGAGGTTAATGCCGGTCTTGAATGCGTATGCCTCATCGAACGGAAAGTAGGTGTAGTATTTAAAATACGTTACCGTATCGTCAGTGCCGTCATCGTTCATGATTTTCACCTCAAATGTTTCACCAACGCCCTTCGCCAAAGGTGCAATGGTTACCAGCGGAACGGTAGCCAGAAAAACCTTTGTAGTAGTGCCCGCCAGAGCCGTATCAATTTTATCGAGGAGCATTTTATAGTCAGCCGCAAAATCGGTTGGGTGCCACAAGTTCCAGCCATTCTCCAGTATTTTGTCGCGGCTGAGAGCAGCCGTTTTGCCCAGCCCGGGTGTGTAGTTGATACTTAAATCGACAATGGTGCCCAGCGCATTATTGGCTCCTAACCAGATGATTACATTTTCGACACCGCCGTTTTGAACGTGGTAGTTCAGCCAGTCCAGTTGCGATTTGGTGCTGTGTTCTTTCTTGAGTGAGGGGTTCAGCACTTTCAGGGCTGTTCGTACCAGCGATTCGTTCGGGGCTGCGTAGAAATCATCTTTCGTACCACTCTCCTTAATTTTTCGCTGGCAGTAAGCGCCGTCGATGAGCCAGGCATCGGATACGTTAAAGCCCCGCACGGCCACGTTATGAAAATACGAAATTGCCTTGTCCGGGTAAGGTTTGTCAGCTGCGTAATCACCCCGCTCGTAGAAGGCTTCTACCTTGTCCAGAAACCGGGGTATGGTGGCCGCGAAAGCCAGTGTCCATTCAAGGGTATTGATCTCCGAACCATAGTCTTTCTCGAGTAACCTGAATAGTCCTTCTATATTGACCGGCAAGCCTCCTTCCGGCCAGTCGGGGTATTTATAGTCTGCTATCCCGAGCACGTTAGCCAGTAGTGTTGAATAGCACAGGTCTGTACGGGCAGCCGCCCCCGACATAAATCCCTGGCTGATGCTATCGCCGATGGTGAATAGTTTTAGCATAAAGTGTGATTGGTTAACGGGTTTAAACGCTAAAATTGGCTAGATACCCGCTGCTTTGCAAGGGTGGATTTCCCGTTTTACTCCGGTAAACTAGTCCATCTGTCAGGTAATATAGGCCAACAGAGCAGCTGCGATACTGGTAGACTTTACGTTTCCCGTAAGGTTCGCGCTTTTACCTACATTTGCAGGGTATTAAAAAGGAAGAATATGGATGTAAGAGACACTAACGGAGCTACCCTTACTGAGGGTGACTCGGTTAAACTGACGAAAGATTTGAAGGTGAAAGGGGCATCCACGATTCTGAAAAGAGGCACAGTCGTGAAAAATATCAGGCTTACAGGAGATGCGGAAGAAATTGAGGGGCGAATAGAAAAAACGACAATGGTACTGAAGACGATGTTTCTGCAAAAAATCTAGCATAGACCTTGCCATAACACTTCAGGAGCGCTCTTTGCGTCTGGTACACGATAAGAGCATCAATAAATGCGCGTTGATGCGTTCGACTTTCTGTCATTTCACGCCCCGGCGCCCCGGCTGCGGAGAAATGACAGAAAGTCGCCTTGCTATCTCTTCAAGAAGGGAAGACAAGTCTTTTATCAAAGAGTCAGAATGGCAAACTCAACCCGGCGGTTGATTTTGCGGTCTTCATCCGTACCCTTGGTCAGAATGGGGCGCGTATCTCCATACCCGATTGTTTGAATACGGTCGATGCTGATGCCTTTCTGAACCAGATAACGCTGACAGGCGATGACCCTGTCCTGAGAAAGCTGGAGATTCTTGTCGTGGTCACCGATGACGTCGGTATGACCTTCCAGCCGGATGGTCATGTTGGGGTTATCCTGCATCATACCCACCAGCTTATCCAGTTCGGCAAAAGAAGCCGACAGTAAATCGGACTTCGACATTTCGAAGTAGACGTTTTTCAGCGTCACTTTATCACCTACGGCCAAAGGCGTCAGGGCAATGTCGCGCGTTAGTTTCTGCCCCCCGGCTGTTTTGCTCAAATCCAGCACCCCGCTGGTAGACTGGTAGCCCCGCGCCGATACCACGTAGGTGTACACCTGCCCTTTGTTAAGGCTCATCCGATAGGCGCCCGTTGAGGCAAAACTCTGTACGGAATCAATAGCCTGCTTACTGGCCGATAGCTGATAGTCGATGGTAGCCGTAACGGGCCGCCTGTTTTTGGCATCGCTTACAATGCCCGACACCGTCACGATGGTTGCTACGGGAGCCGGAGTGGGTATGTTCGGTTTTGGCGTTTCCATTTCCCCGCCCGAATTGCCGGTAGGTGCGGGCGGGAGTTGGGACGTCGGTTTTCTGGGTAGATTAGGCACGGGCCTTGGGGTAGTCGGGGGCGAATAAACGACGTCATCGGCCGGGTTGTTAACGTGCAGGTTGTAAATGTTCCAACAGGTATATTGGTCACTAACGCACTCGAACAGGTCGAAATTTTCCAGCCCTCTGTCCAGTCGCTGAAAATAGAGGGAGAAAGTAACCTGGTCGCCAGGAAAGGTAGTCATGCCCACTAATACTGATTTGCCGGTGTTCCGGTCTACCTGTTCCCGCTTTACGGGAATACCTTCCACTTTTACGAATCCAAATGTTCTGGCTCCATTGGCCGATACCAGATACGCGTTCGGGTCGAAACCGATGGTGTTTGTTGACAAAGGGCGGCCGTTCTGATCTTTTCTCGGCTTGCTTCTGTCTATGTACGTCAAATCCAGAATGGTATACTCCTGCGTTAGCCGTATGCTGTTTACCGTTATACCGGGATCGGCAGAACGGCCACTGCCGGTCTGATTGTTGACGTTAGGGTACGAGTTGCCAGAATTGGGATACTGACTTCGGGAGTTTGGATACTGGCTTCTGGAATTAGGGTACTGACTGCCGGAATTGGGCGTCTGGCTTCTGGAATCAGGGTACTGCCTTCTGGAGTTTGGGTAGGTACTGCCCGTGCTGGGGTACGTGTCATCGGGTGATGACTGCCCTCCTCCCGATGGCGAGCCGGACGGGTAAGAGCCGCTCATACAGGAAGCCAGAAGACTGGTCAGAAAAATAAAAACCAAAGGACGTTGCCACATGGGGAGAAGTAGTGAAAAGTGGTTAATAAAAAGGCTGTTAACAACCTGACTCATAAGACGCTCTACAGGGGGAAAGGTTTAAAATACAGCTACCGTAAAACGGGGATGCCAAACGGGTGATTAGTAAAAACAGCAGTATATCCGCTTACGGTAATATAAGAGTCGTTTATGATCCCCTCGATTATGTCAACCGAAAAAATAATAGTTATCTCATACGTCAGCCGAAAATAACCCACACCCCGCTGTGGCATCCCGGCATAAACCGGAATGCCACCCACCAAAACCAAAATAACTAACTCTGCTTGATGAAACTCCCCCTTGCCAGCAGCCTCCTTATGGCTACCTTATTAACAGCCTGCCAGTCGGCCGAAAAAACCGATACTACCAAAGCTGCCTTCCGGCTGATTACCCTGGACCCCGGCCATTTTCATGCCGCCCTGGTGCAGAAAACCATGTACCCGGATGTTGACTCTGTCGTACACGTGTACGCGCCCGACGGGCCTGACCTGCAACTCCATCTCGATAAGATTGAGGGTTATAACACACGCCCCGAGAATCCGACCCACTGGAAAGAGGTTGTGTACAAAGGCCCCGATTTTCTGGACAAGATGATTGCCGAAAAGGCGGGGAACGTAGTGGTGATGGCGGGTAACAATCGACTAAAAACCGACTATATACTAAAAACAGTTGGTGCCGGTTTCAACGTACTGGCCGATAAACCGATGGTGATCGATGCCTCGAAATTTGATGAACTTAAAGAAGCTTTTGCCACGGCGGAGAAGAACAATGTACTGCTCTACGACATCATGACCGAGCGGTACGAAATAACGACCATGCTCCAGCGGGCCTTCTCGCAGCAGCCTGCTTTGTTCGGTACGCTGGAAAAAGGAACGCTCGAAAATCCCGCCGTTACCAAAGAAAGCGTTCACCATTTTTACAAGAATGTATCGGGTAGTATTCTTACCCGTCCGGCCTGGTTCATGGATGTCGCGCAACAGGGTGAAGGCATCGTTGATGTAACAACGCACCTGGTCGACCTGGTACAGTGGGCCTGTTTTCCAGAGCAGGTTATTGATTACCAGAAAGATATCAGCCTGACAGCCGCCCGGCGCTGGACGACCGATATGACACTCAGCCAGTTTAAGGCCATTACCAAACAGGACGCATTTCCGGATTATCTGAAAAAAGATGTGGTGAAAGACAGTGTCCTGAAGGTCTACAGCAACGGCGAAATCAACTATCAGCTTCGGGGTGTACACGCCAAAGTATCCGTCACCTGGGCCTACAAAGCCCCCGAAGGCGCGGGCGATACGCACTACTCCATCATGCGCGGCACAAAAGCCAACCTGATTATCCGGCAGGGAGCTGAACAACAGTATAAACCGGCTTTGTATGTCGAAGCGGCCAATGGAAGTAAAGACCTGGAAGCATCGCTGAAAGCCGTACTGCCCAAAATTCAGCAGGAATTTCCGGGCGTTGATAGTAAGAAAAATGCGGCCGGTTGGGAAATCGTTATTCCCGATAAATATAAGGAAGGCCACGAAGCCCATTTCGGCCGGGTAACCGAAAAATACCTGGAATACCTGAAAGCGGGCAAGCTACCCGCCTGGGAAGTACCAAACATGATTGCTAAATATTACACGACCACCCAGGCACTGGAAAAAGCGAAAAAATAATTGTGAATGGAGAACTTGAGTACTGAACACGTTTTAAATTTCCCTGAGCAACCGTTTTGTCATGCTGAGGTACGAAGCATCTTACTGTTTCCTAACGAGTCACTCGGGGAAGTTCAAGATGCTTCGTACCTCAGCATGACAAAACGAACCTTTTAGTCTTGTTTTCAACAGTTTAAACAGGTTCGTCTCATTCTATCATTCACTCACGCTGTCATTCAAAATTGATTATGGATAATCGACGTACATTTCTCAAAGAAGCCATCGCTACGGCGGCTGGCTTAGTTACACTGCCCACAATCGGCAACTCCATGCCGGGCGTATCCACGCCGGATACCCCGGCCATTATTAAGTCTGAAGTGCTGGGTAGCGATGGACTGCCGCTGGCAGCCCGAATTCGCTTTTCGGTGATTGGGATGAACCACGGCCACATCAACAGTCAGGTTGGGGCCGTGACCCGGGGTGGGGGCGAATTCGTTTCCTATTACGCCAAAGAGCCTGAACTAATGGCTGACTTTGCCAAACGGTACCCACAGGCGAAACCGGCGAAAAGTGAGGCAGAAATTCTGGACGATAAGTCGATTCAACTGGTGTTGAGCGCGGGTATCCCCGTCGACCGTGCTCCGCTGGGAATCCGGGTCATGAAAGCCGGTAAAGACTATATGTCTGATAAGCCCGGTATCACCACCCTCGACCAACTAGCCGAAGTACGTAAGGTGCAAAAGGAGACCAAGCGTATTTACTCGATCATGTACAGCGAGCGGTTCGAGAATCGGGCCACTGTAAAAGCGGGTGAACTCATAAAAGCCGGGGCCATCGGCAACGTGATTCAAACCATTGGGCTGGGACCGCACCGGATGACGCCTAAATCCCGCCCGGAATGGTTCTTCGAGAAAGACAAATACGGTGGTATCATCTGCGACATTGGCTCGCATCAGTTCGACCAGTTTTTGTTTTTCACCGGCTCCACCAAAGCGGATGTTGTGGCCTCTCAGGTCGGTAATGTGCATTATCCGCAATATCCGGGTCTCGAAGATTTCGGCGATGTGATGCTACGGGGTGACAAGGGCATGGGCTACATCCGGGTAGACTGGTTCACACCCGACGGACTAAAAAGCTGGGGCGATGGCCGACTCACGATTCTGGGTACCGATGGCTTTATCGAAATCCGCAAGAATATCGACCCCGCCGTACACGAAGGAGGCAATCACCTCTACATCACCGACAAGAAAGAAACCCGCTATATGGATTGTAACAAAGAACCACTGCCCTACGGTGAACAACTGGTGAACGACGTACTGAATCGTACCGAAACGGCCATGAGTCAGGAGCACTGCTTCCTGGCGACCGAACTGGCCCTGAAAGCGCAAAAACAGGCAGATATCATTCACATGAAAATATAGAAGGCAGGTTGACTAATTGACAGGAGTAAGCCCGAAAGTAGGCCGGTGAATTAATGCACTTCCAATGCCTCATAAACGTAGCGGCTTACAAGCCTGTACAACCGCTACGTTTATGAGGCATTTTGAACTCAGTAAACTGTCAGGTGAAGTTGTGGTTATCACGCCTTATTTAAAGACTACTTCTGTCAGAAGCCCTTTTTCAGTCGACGCATTGAAAATATACAGGCGATTATCTACGATGATCGGCGTTTGGGTGTAAGCCAGGCTGTTGGGGATACCTGATATATAGTAGTAAGCCGTTATCCTGCGATCCTGAGTAGAATACCGAACTAATTCATCCTTGACCAGCAAACCGTCGGCTGCTACACTTCCAGGCCTTAGGATTAGATTAGCGATTGATCCATAGCCTGTTAGAAAATCTGTGCCTTGGGCTGCCAGAAAGTTATCGGTATTATTATAGTGTTGCTTACTCAATTGCACACTAAAGTCTGTTGCCTCCGTTACCTGGTCAGAAGATAGGTTGTACTGAACAATTCGGCTTTTGATGGACCCAGGTATCGATATGCTTCCGCCAGAGGCCCAAACCGTGTTATAGTACGTATCCTTATCTACCAGCACATATGGGTTTGTTATTCCCATATTAACGCGAACTATGGGATTGTGAAATTCTTAAAACCGGCGTTTAAAGGGCATATGAGCCGAAATTGGTAGTTTTGGGTGCTAACCAAACAAAACTAACCAGCCCCGAACTCACAT
>NZ_KB893574.1 GCF_000374085.1 Spirosoma spitsbergense DSM 19989
ATTTGGGCCCTTGAAACGGGCGAGTGGCTCATCAAAGCGGGTCATAAAATACCAACCCGCAACTTGACAGGCCGATGCCAAGCGTTGTTTAGTTTATTCCGTCACGGTTTAGATGAACTGCGCGATAGAATCCTTAAAGGCCAACCTGTTGGCCACCTTGTACCACTTTTGTCCTGTACTTAGAACCCAGTCACGAACGGCGACGGTTTCGGTTGTAGTGGCATCGCTCCGGCTCCCCGGTCAACATACTCGACTAATTCAGTGTAGTCATCTGCCAGTGACCCGAACAGGGCCTTCACCCGAAAAACTGTGTGTCAACCCATTGCCTGAACACAGACCCAGTCGGTATTGCGCCTTCGGCCCGGGAGCCACACTGCCAAACCAACCAATGTTTTGAGCGGTCGATTAAATCAATAATCCCCCCAACCACCTGAACGGCCAGCCTGTCCGTGAATACGTTAAAACCCCGCCTGCTGGTCGTTGAAGACGAAGCCAAAGTTGCCCTCTTCATCCGGAAAGGATTAGAGTACAAACTCACTGCTGGCGTAAGCCAATGTTTGAAGCATAGTCGGTCCGAAAGTGCCCTGTCTGGATGTGTTATCAGGTCGAATTACCGGATGTAGCCCAGGTCTGGCTCTGCCTGTCGAGTCTGATTCGGGTCGATAGTGAAAGTTGGAAAGGCGGGGTAGTGATGCAGGACAGATTCCTGTTTTCAGATACCATCGCCCGCAACGTCGCCGTGGGCGTGGAGCGCATCGACGCCGACCGGCTGAATCATGCCGTGCGGACGGCATGTCAGCCACCGCCGAGGTCATCACCGATGATAGCCGTTTACTGGAGAAATTGTTTTATCAATTACGTAAAGTGGCGGGTGGCTAGTAAAATGGAGTGATTTACGTAGGCAGCTATACTGGCAAAACGTAGTAGTGGCAATCATGCCAGGTTTTTGAGCAGGCGTTTTATAATGCGAACTCAACAATTAGCCCCTATCGGCTTTCGCTTTGACTGATTTCTGTTGTTACACGTGTCTGTCTAACCGTGCTGGTTAAATCACTACTTTTTCCTGGCAACTGAGGTGCGATAAAAAGAATTACTGCTTGCACTAAGGGTATTTTCTCTGAACTGCGTCTTGTAGATTGAATTGTATCTTTTTGGGATATTTTAGTCTAAAAGAAAGCCCATGCAGCAGGTCAATACCCCAGGAGATTTCTCTGCTCAGCCAGCAAACGTCCGATTTCCCTTTCGGAATGATTTAGCTGATGAACCAGAAAATAAAAGCATGGACCGTTCGGACGATGAGCTTTTCATTCGGCAGGTATTCAATACCAGCCCTGTGCAAGGTTGCGAGTTGTTGTTTCGACGCTACCACCGGGCCCTGTGCAGCCATGCTGCCCGCTACGTATATTCCAGAGAGGTGGCCGAAGATATAGTCAGTGACGTGTTTTGCAAATTCTGGAAAACCAACGCCTATCAATCCGTCACCTCTTCCTTTCGGTATTATCTGTTTCGCAGTGTTCGTAACGAAGCGTACTCCTACCTGCGATCAGAATTTACTCAGTTAGACAGTCTGGACCATAACCTGACCGAAAGCGCAGCTGGCCTTCGGCCCGATTACATCACCCAATACGAAGAAACGTTTAACCGGGTCAAGGAATTGGTGGAAGAACTGCCCCCTCAATGCCGGAAGGTTTTTCTGATGAGTCGATTCGAGGGGAAACGGTACCAGGAAATTGCCGATGAGCTGGGTTTATCCATCAAAACGGTTGAAGTCCACATGGGAAAAGGGCTGAGCTTTATGAGAACGGGCTTGAAAGGCTACCTGACGCTATTGGCGAGTTTAGTGCTTCTGCTACTGGAAAATGGGTAGTGGACTAAGGTGTTTTTTCCAGAAAAGCGTCTCCTGATAAACGAGTAATACAAGGCATGAAAGCTGATATCACCAAGGAGTTAATCTTCAATAATTTCGCCAACAAGACCACACCCTTACAGCGAAAGCAAATTGATGACTGGTTGCAATCGCAAACCAATGAAGAACTCTATTACCAATGGCTGGAAGAATGGGAAAATGCAAACCTGGAGTACCTACCCCAAAGTGAACGTCTGCTAGAACGATACACCCATTTTTTACACAATAATCCACACCCTGTTCAGGCTAATCAACTAAAAAACCGGTCGGGGTATTTTCAGCAACGGCAGTGGTGGCTAACATGGTTGATTGCGGCCTCCGTCCTGTTTGTGCTGGCAATGGGCACCTGGCTCTTTAGGGATTACACATACTACAAAACGTACCAGACAGCCTACGGCGAAGTAAAAACGTTTGTGCTGACAGACGGCAGTCAGGTAACACTCAATGCGAACTCATCGCTTCGGATACCGCGCTGGGGATTTGGGGACCAAAAACGAGAAGTCATTTTAGACGGCGAGGCTGGTTTTACGGTAACACACCTGCCTAACCACCAAAAATTTTTGGTGAAAACCGATAAGAAGTTTGAGGTTGTTGTGCTGGGTACCGAGTTTTCCGTTTTTGCCCGCCATCGGGGAGCGCGGGTTATTTTGGAAAAAGGCAAAGTACAGGTCAACTACCAGGAGGGAAATTCCGCTAAGCAATTGGTGATGAAGCCGGGCGATTTAGTGTCGTTCAATGCAAAAAATCAGGCTACGCTGAAAACGGTTTCCCCATCCCAAAACTTCTCCATCTGGAAAGAAAAACGGTTTGTATTTGACGAGATATCCCTCTCCGACGTGGCGCAGCTATTGGAAGAAACCTACGGCCTATCCGTAACGATTGATACGCCTGAACTTGCCCAGCGAAAACTGATGGGGTCTTTTCGGGCCGAAAATGTCGATGAACTCTTGCGTACCATTTCCGACCTGCTCGACATCAACGTAGTTCGTCAGGAAGACCAGGTGCGACTTTCCGAAAAATAAACCTATACCTTTTTCTAAATCAAATCTTATGAAGATGCACGGTTTACGCACTGCTTACAAACTGGGGCTAACGGCTATTCTTTTGGGATTGGGCTGGCCAGCTCAATCCCAACTAATGGCCAGTGTTCAACAGACCAGAACTCCCGGACTGTCTCAAACGACGGTTAATCGCCTGTTGAGTGATGTACTGAGTGACCTGAAAAGTTACTACCATGCCGAAATTTTGTTTGAGCCGAAAACGATACAGGGCATTTCGGTCAGTAGTCAGTTAGTCGATACAGGGCTGAGCCTGGAGCAAAACTTAGAGAATGTGCTACGGCCTGCCGGGCTGAAGTACAAAAAAATCAATCGAACCTCCTACACCATTTCAATAAACAGAGGCAATAAAACGGGCCGTAGTGCAGATGTCCGCTTTCCGGTCGGCATTGCTTCCGAAACCGAGATGACGGCCCTTGTACTGACTTCGCAACTCACCTCTAAAGTTGAACCGTTCACGACCCGTACAACCCAGACTCCCGCTGATATTACCGTGGCTGGAGTTATTAGCGACGAAAAGGGGGAAACACTTCCCGGTGTAAGTATTGTGCTAAAAGGCACCCAGAAAGGAACAACCAGCGACTCGGAAGGGAGGTATAAGCTGGATGTACCCTCGGCAGCGGCTATCCTTATTTTTAGCTTTGTGGGCTATGTACCTCAGGAAGTGGTGGTTGGGAGTCGAAAAACGCTGGACGTTACGCTTACGGCGGATAATAAAACGCTGGAGGAGATTGTTGTGGTGGGGTACGGAACCCAGAAACGCAAAGACCTGACGGGAGCCGTGGGCACTGTAGACAGTAAGGAAATCAAAGAAATGTCGGTCACGCGGATCGACCAGGCCCTGCTGGGTAAAGTGGCGGGCGTGCAGGTTAAGCCCGTAAGCGGGGAGCCGGGCGCCCCTCCGCAAATCAGAATCCGGGGTATTGGCAGCATCTCGGCCGGGGCTGGTCCGCTCTACGTCGTGGATGGCTTCCCGACGCAAACCATCGAGACGCTGAACCCCAACGACATTGAAAGCCTGGATATTCTCAAAGATGCCTCTGCCACGGCTATTTACGGCTCTCGGGGCTCGAACGGCGTCATTATCATCAACACCAAACGGGGCCGGAGCGGCAAAGCGACCATTACGTTCGACACCTACTATGGCTTGCAGAAGGTATCCAAAGTGCCTCAGTACATGAACGCCCGGGAACAGGCCCAGTATTTCTACGACGGCGTTAAGAACCGGAACATCGATGGGGGCTTTAACGTGTCAGGGCCCGGTAACACCTGGAATTTCAAAGTGCCCCAACTTATTCTGGACGTACTGGAAGGGCGTAACACAACGGATGTGGAACCATTGGATGAGGTACTGCGGGTGGCTCCCCAGCAGCAATACCAGCTTTCGGCAACGGGCGGCAGTGAAAACATGAAGTACGCCGTTAGCGGGGAGTATTTCAATCAGGATGGCCTGATTATCAACAGTAACTTCAAACGCTATTCGTTACGCGTCAATCTGGATGCGAAACTGTCGAACCGGTTAGCCCTTAAACTTAACTTTAATCCTTCTTTTATCGACAAGGGTAACGTCAATTCAAGTGGGGTAACGGTTGGGGCCGGCGATTTCAGTGTAATGGGAGCCGCCACGTCGGTGAATCCCTTCTACCCGATCTACGACGATAAGGGAGACTATTTCTGGTATAACGGGCTCGAAGCCGTAGGGAATTTCAATAACCCATCTGCCCTGGCCCGGGAGGTGAAGGACCGCCAGCGCCGAATTGGTATGCTGGGTAATGTCAATCTCGAATATAAAATTCTGGATGAGCTGCGGTTCAACGTCCTGCTGGGGGCTACGCTCCTGAGCAGCAAAGGGTCGCGCTTTGTTCCGCAGCTTCCGGCCTTTTTCAACGAACCCGCTTCTGGTACAGACAACGTAGCTGCGAGCTATAACTGGCTGACCGAATATACCCTGAACTATGTCAAGAGCTTTGGCAAGCATAACCTGACTGGTCTGGCAGGCTTTACGGCCCAGCAGGAAACCGGAGAATCCAACCTCATCGCCAGTAATAAGTATCCCAATAACCTGGTGCCTACCCTGAGCGCCGTTAGCGGTATTATCACCAACGGAACCTCGGACCAGTACCAGTGGTCATTGATTTCCTATCTGGCGCGGGCCAACTACAACTACAACAGCAAGTATTACGTAACGGCTTCGGTGCGCACCGATGGCTCGTCCCGGTTTGGCAGTGAGAATAAGTACGGCGTGTTTCCCTCGGCTGCCTTAGCCTGGCGTATTTCGGACGAGAATTTTCTGCGTAACGATCGATCCATTAGTGAACTTAAGTTGAGGGCCAGCTATGGTAAAACGGGAAATAACAACATTGGTAATTTCGAACATTTTGCCACGATCAATTACCAGAAGTACCCACTGGGCGAAACGCCAGCGGCTGGCTTTGTGCAGGGCCGACTGCCCAACCCGCTGCTGACCTGGGAAACGCAGGAGCAGCTGAATGCGGGCCTTGATGCCGCCTTCCTCAATAACCGGCTTCGCTTCACCATCGATTACTTCATTTCCCGGAATACCAATTTATTACTGAATGTCAACACGCCCGGCATTACGGGCTTTAGCACGGCGCTGAAAAATATTGGGGAGGTGCGCAACACGGGCTGGGAGTTTTCGGCCAGCACGGTCAATACCACCAGCCAGTTTAAATGGACCACCGACTTCAATATTTCGACCTTTAAAAACAGAGTCGTTAAGCTGGGGCCCAGTGGTGACCCGATCATCAATGGGGGCAACATTACCATGATTGGCCAGCCCATCGGCATGTTTTACGGCTGGCTGACCGACGGAGTGTTTCTTAACCAGGCTGAGGTGGACAGAGGGCCGGTTTTCAGCCCTGGCACGGCGTCCCGCTCCCGGCCCGGCGACCTGCGGTTTGTGGATGTCAGCGGGGCCAATGGGAAGCCCGATGGGGTTATCAATAGCTTCGACAAAGCCATCATGGGGTCGCCCTATCCGGATTTCTACTATGGCATGTCGAACCGATTTTCCTATAAAAATCTGAGCTTAACGGTTAGTCTCCAGGGTGTTTATGGCAACCAGCTTCTGAGCGTTGCCCGCCGGTCAACGTACGCTACCCGGTCCCGCTTCCGGAATGCCGCATCCCAGAACAACTACTGGCGGTCGGAGCAGCAGCCAGGAGATGGCAACACCCCCCGCCCTAATGACGCCCCAACGGGCAACGTTCGGGGGGAATATAGCCAGCGGTGGCTGGATACGGGAACGTACCTGCGGATCAACAACATATCACTGAACTACGCGGTGCCGGAGAACCTGAGCCAGCGTCTGGGACTTAGTTCACTACGTGTTTACCTGAACGCCAACAACCCGTTTCTTTTCACCAAAAACATGGGCTTCAACCCGGACGTGAGCAACGGCGATAACCCCCTGACCCCGGGCCTGGACCTGAATGATTATCCGTTGCCCAAAAGCCTGATTTTAGGCCTGACACTTGGTTTTTAATGACCGTTCCTCCCAACTAAACCTACCAGGAAATATGAAACGTATCTTGTTCGTATTCGTACTTGCCATCCTGCTGACAACGTCCTGTCGGAAGGAATTTATCGAGCTAACGCCGGTGTCTACGGTCAGCGTCGATGTATTATACAAAACAGATAAAGATTTTCAGGATGCGGTTGTAGGGGTTTACAGCGGCTTTCGGGTGCCTTATCAGAACTTCTGGCAGTTTGGCGACCTGCGGGGCGACGATACCAAACACGATCTGGCCAACGGGCTGGAGTCGATTCGGGTCGATAACTTCCTGACCGATTACAGTGACAATATCCTGCTGGCAAGCTGGCGGGGCTATTACAGCGCGATCACGAATGCCAACACCATCCTGGACAAAATTGCCGGGGCCAATGCAGCCGTGGTAACCAATAAAGACCGGCATATCGGCGAAACCAAATTCCTGCGGGCGCTGGCTTATTTTAACCTGGTGCGCATTTTTGGTGATGTCCCTATGGTGACTACGCCCATCTCGACGGAAGAAGCGTACCAGAAGGGCCGGGAGAAGGTGGATAAAATATACGAGGAGGTTATTATCAAAGACCTGCTCGATGCCGAAGCCAAGCTACCCGTCAAATACACGGGAGCCGATGTGGGTCGGGCCACCAAAGGAGCCGCCAAAGCACTGCTGGGCCGGGTTTATCTGACCAGAAAAGAGTTTGCCAAAGCGGAAGAGAAGCTAAAGGACGTTACAACCCTTGGCTACGCGCTCCTGAAAAACTACAACGACCTGTGGGACTATACAAAGGATGAACACCATAGCGAATACATTTTCGATATTGAGTACCTGGCAGGCGGCATAGGCCTGGGCAGTACATTCACCAACACGTTTACCCTGGAGTTTCAGTCCGGTGGGAAAGCACTGGTCGACGAGCTATCCCGTATTTACGGTATTTTGCCCGGTGCCACCGCAGCCAGTGGCGGCAACCCAACGGCGGGTATGTTTGCGGCTTTCGACCCCAGCGACCTGCGCCGGGATGTCAGCGTCGCTAAAGGCGTTATTGGTGCCGATGGCAAGTTCGTTGCCCTGTCGACCACGGGCGTCACCTCGTTCTCCAAAAAATATATGGCTCCGCTAAAAGCCAATAACGACAGCCCGACCAACTGGAAGGTGATCCGTTACGCCGATGTGTTGCTGATGCTGGCCGAAGCCATGAACGAAAATGGCAAAACCACCGAAGCCCTTCCGTACCTGAATCAGGTACGTCAACGGGCTGGACTGTCAGCCTATACCGGATTGACAAAAGATGAGTTTCGCGAAAAGGTGTATCTGGAACGGCGGCTGGAGCTGTATCTGGAAGGCCACCGCTGGTTTGACCTGGTCAGAACCGGGCGTGCCTTAACGGTGATGACCGCCTTTGGCATGAAGCCGTACATGACGGTTTTCCCCATTCCGCTAACAGAGCTGGAGATTATCCGCAACCCTGCCGTTTTTGCGCAGAATCCGGGCTACGAATAGTGTACGGGTAGATAGTAAAAATAAATTTCTTAGGGTTTTTATCAGGAAGTTTCATTCGTATTTAGCAGGCTGAAGTATGCAACAGGAAACCAGTCAGGAATTTCTCCCGGTTAGCCGACGGCTTTTTCTGAAAATGGCGGGTTTGACCACCCTGGGTACTGGCTTTGAAGGGATTGAGGCCTTTGAAACAAAAGGCATTTCCCTCGTTGCTGATCCAGCCGATGCCGTTGCCAACGCGGCATCCGTGCAGTGGGCGGCTCATGAACTGGAACAATCATTGACTACCCGACGCATTCCCGTTCAGCGATGCGCCCAACTCACACAGGCCACTGCCGGTAACCTGTGTATTGTGCTGGCCGGAGCGAGTTCTTCTCTGGCTCGCCCGCTGTTAAAGGCAGGCGGAGTTGCCGTGCCCGCCGTACCCGAAGCGCTGGGGTTGGTCATGGGGCAGTCGGCCGGAAAACAGGTGTTGCTGGCCTGCGGCCACGACGAACGGGGCCTCCTGTATGCAGTGCTTGAACTGGCAGACCGGGTTCAGTACGATGCGCAGCCAGTTGCCTCCCTCACGAATCAGAAGCCCCTCGCTGAGCAGCCTGCCAACGCCATCCGCAGCCTGACCCGGCTCTTTGTGAGCGAGGTAGAAGATAAAGGCTGGTTCAACGACCGCGCCATGTGGCCCGAGTACCTGACAATGCTGGCTACCCAGCGGTTCAACCGCTTTAACCTGAGTTTAGGCATTGGCTACGACTTCCTCCGCAACGTGACGGATGCGTATTTTCTGTTTGCCTATCCCTTCCTGCTGTCAGTGCCCGGCTACGCTGTCCGGGTGCCGGAGCTGTCGGATGCCGAACGGGACCGGAATCTGGCCATGCTGCGCTACATTAGTGAGCAGACCGTAGCGCGGGGCATGCAGTTTCAGCTGGGTTTGTGGATGCACGGCTACCAGTGGCTCAACAGTCCGAACCCCAATTACACCATTGCCGGTATCACCCCCGAAAATCACGGCCCCTACTGCCGCGATGCTGTGCGGGCGCTGTTGCAGGCCTGCCCGGCCATCAGTGGTGTGACGTTCCGGGTACATGGCGAAAGTGGCGTGAATGAAGGCAGCTACAAGTTCTGGCAAACCGTGTTCGAGGGGGTGGCTACCTGTGGCCGCCGGGTAGAAATCGACATGCACTCAAAGGGTATGGACCAGACCATGATCGATTCGGCCGTGAACACCGGCTTACCCATCGTGATTTCGCCCAAATACTGGGCCGAGCACCTTGGAATGCCGTACCACCAGGCCGATATCCGCGCGATGGAAGTTCCCGACCCGAAGAAAAAAACCTCAACCCTGATGAATCTCAGCGAAGGGTCGCGGAGCTTTATGCGGTATGGCTATGGTGATTTGCTGAAAGAGAATCGATCCTATCGCGTGCTGCATCGCATCTGGCCCGGTACGCAACGGCTGCTGCTCTGGGGCGATCCGCTCACCCAGGCGGCACACGCCAGAGCGTTTAGTTTTAGTGGCAGTGCGGGGGCCGAACTGATGGAGCCGCTATCGTTTAAAGGACGCCGGGGGACGGGTATTGCCGGGGGGCGCTGCGGCTATGCCGATGCCTCGCTGGAACCGCGCTGGGACTGGCAGAAATACCAGTACACGCTCCGGCTCTTTGGCCGACTGCTCTATAATCCGGAAGCAAATCCGGCAACCTGGAAACGGTATCTGAACAAATCATTCGGAGCAGGTGCCGGGTCCGTTGAACAGGCGCTGGCCAACGCCAGTCGGATTTTGCCCACTGTGCTCACTGCCCACGGCACATCGGCGGGCAATAACACGTACTGGCCCGAAATGTACACCAATCAGCCCATTGTGGACCCGGCCATCAATGGGAACATCAGCCACCTCTACGATACACCCTCGCCCAAAGTGTTTGGGAATGTCAGTCCGCTCGATCCTCAGCTATTTCTGTCCATCAACGACTATGTGAACGAACTGCTGAAGGGTAGTCGAAGCGGCAAATATACACCCATCGACACGGCGCAGTGGCTGGACGACTACGCCACCGAAGCCGATAAACACCTGACAGCGGCCCAGGGAAACGGGACTAACAAAAAAACACCGGAATTTCGGCGGATGGTGGTCGATGTAGGGATGCAAATTGGCCTGGGGCGGTTTTTTGCCAGTAAATTTCGGGCGGGGGTTCTCTACGCCATCTATGAACAAACCGGCAACCGGACGGCCCTGGAGCAGTCGCTCAACGCCTACCGCAATGCCCGGACGTTCTGGGCCGACCTGGCCAGCCGGGCTAAAGGGGTTTACAAAACCGACATTACGGTGGGTGAGCAGACGTTCCTGCGGGGGCACTGGACTGACCGGCTCCCGGCCCTGGACCAGGATATTGATGCCATGGCAAAAAAACTGGCGTCAGCCACCGACAGTGATGCCGCTTCGGATAGGCCTGTACAGGTGGCCATCCAGACCGCCCTGGCTCGTCCCCGGCGTGTGAGTTCTGCCAGTCGCCACACGCAACCTTCCTCCTTCCAGGCCGGGCAGCCCGTTGCCATTCAGGTGTCTTTTGAGAAAGCACCCCAGCTGGTCAGGCTGTATTATCGTCGGGTCAACCAGGCTGAACGGTACGAGGTGATGGACATGCAGGCCGAAGGAACCCAGTATCGGGCCACGATTCCGGCTGCCTACACGCAATCGGTTTATCCGCTACAGTATTATTTCGAAATAGTGGACAATCCGGAGGTCGCCTGGCTCTATCCGGGCTTCAACGCCGAACGTACCAATCAGCCTTATTTTCTAGTCCGGCAGGCCTGACCCAAACATCGCGACGGATGAAAAGCTTAGTTGTTTTTGCTGCCTGTTTTACTGGATTTATTTCGGGTGCTTTTTCACAGACCGTGCAGTTGCTGTACGATCGAACCCGGCCCCAGACTGCCTATGCTGCTCATACGCTTGAGAAGGCACTCCGGGAACAGCACTACGTCCTGAGCGAAAAACAGGCCAGTTACACCCTGACATTGGCCGTAGACGCCCGCCAATCCGATCCCGAAGCCTTTTCTATCAAACCGGCAACCGGTCAGCTAACCATTACGGGCAGCGATGAACGGGGATTGCTCTACGGCTGCCTGTCTCTGAGTGAAGACCTTCGGAATGGAACAGCCCTACCCAACATTAAGGCCCGTCACGAAAAGGCGAATCTGCCCTTTCGGGCCATTAAGTTCAACCTCCCCTGGGACTCGTATCGGGAAGGGTACGCCATGGAACTGCATCAGGAGACCTGCCGGGACCTTCGTTTCTGGGAAGCCTTTCTGGACATGATGGCCCAGAACCGCTTCAATGCCCTGACCCTGTGGAATCTCCACCCCTTCCCCTTCATGATCCGGCCCACCAACTTCCCCGAAGCCAGCCCCTTTACCGATCAGGAGCTGGCCGACTGGCAGGCACTGTACCGGGGTATTTTTCGGCTGGCGAAGGAACGGGGCATCGATACCTACCTGGTCAACTGGAACATCTTCGTTAGCCCCGAATTTACCAAAGCGTATCAGGTGGGGGGCGACAACCCGGACAATCGAATTCATTATGGAAATGCCGACACGTCGGCAATTATCAAACGCTACACGCGGGAGTGCGTCACGCAGGTGCTCAACGAGTATCCCGACCTAACGGGATTAGGCTTTACTCATGGGGAAGCCATGCGCGGCATGACACCCCGGCAGCGTCAGGACTGGTTTAGCGAGACCATTCTGGCGGGTATGCAGCAGGCCAGCCGCAAGGCCAAACTTATTCACCGGGTGCCGCTTGAAGCTAATACGGGCGTGGGCGGTTCTACCAGCATTGGCACCGAACAACTGACCCGCAAAGCGATGGAGGAGCTTGATTTTCTGGATGGGCCCATCTGGGCCGAAATCAAGTTTAACTGGTCGCACGCTTTTTCATCGCCGAAACTCATAAAAGTGCATGGCGGAAAAATCAGCGACACCTACTTTACCCCACAGCCCAGAAACTACCGGATTGCCTGGATGGCCCGCAACGAGGACTTTTTCTGCCTGCGCTGGGGCGTGCCGGGCTTTATTCGGGAGCACATCGCCACCAACACCCAACCCTATGTCGGGGGCTATTTTGTTGGGTCAGAAGGGTACATCCCGGCGAAGGATTACTTCACCAAACCCGGCCTGGGCGTCGACTGGCAGTATGCTTTTGAGCGGCAGTGGCTGTTCTACAAGCTATGGGGCCGCTTGTTGTATGACCCCGCCACGCCGGATGCCGTATTTAAGGCGGAGTTTACCCATCGGTATGGCAAAGGAACTGAACCGCTGCTGGAAGCCTCGGCGCTGGCCGGCACCACCCCCTTGCGGCTGGCTTCCTATTTCGATTTTACCTGGGATTTTTCGCTGTATAGTGAAGGGTTCATGGCGATGGATAAAAAAAGCATGGACTACATTTCCGTTGACCGGTTAATCAGCCAGCCAACAACGGATACTACCGCTATTTCGGTAGCGGAGTATGTGCGCAAAGGGAGCCGCGGGGTGGCCTTCGGCCCCGATAAGCTTACACCGCTCAGGCTGGCCGGGTTACTCGAACAGGATTGCCGCAACGCCCTGAATCTGGTAGCACATAGCAAAACAACAGCGAATAAGGCCCTGCCTTTCGAAGTGGCCGATATAAAAGCCTGGGCCTATCTGGGTCTGCATTTCGCCCAAAAACTCAGAGGAGCTACCGCCCTGGAAACCTACCGCCAACAGGGGGACGAAGCCCATAAACAGGCCGCCATCCAGTACCTGGAAAAGGCCCTGAAGCAGTGGGATGAGGTTATCCGCATCACTCGCCCACTGTATAACGATATGCCCCTGGCGGCTTATTCGTATCCGCACGATGGGAAACGGCTTGTTTCTGACACGAACCGGCGGTTTCACTGGCAAACCCTAAGGCCGGACGTCGCCAGGGACGTCGAAACGGCCAGAAACGCCACCGTTCAGGCAGCTAGCAAAAAGCAATTAGTCGACCATTGACTAGCCATACGGCCCCGGCAATACATACCCGATTTCTGAAAACCCTAATAACTGTGTACTCATGAATAGTAATCTCTCTCTGCTCAAGTGGTTATTTTTACCGTTCCTGCTTGGTTGGTTGTCTCTGCCATTCAGGAGCTATGCCGCCGTTGGCACGCCGGAGCTATCCATCGTGACGGATCAAAAACCCGGCCTTGCCGTCAGGCACGGGCTTCGGAAAGTAACGGACGCTTTACGGGCCAGACGTGTCCTGTTTGAGGAAATCAAATCGATAGCTCAGGCAAGGGGCAAAATCATTCTGGTTGCCGGACTGGGAGCCGGTGGCGGAACGGCCGCTCAGTTGCTGAAAACAGGAAGCCGACCTGCGCCAGAGGGCATGGAAGCCCTGTCAGTCTGGAAAACAATGTCGGCCAAAAAGCCAGCGTGGGTGGTGAGCGGGTCCGATGACCGGGGGCTCATGTATGGTTTGCTGGACGTTGCCGACCGCATCGGTTGGGGTGCCGATTCAAAAACACCCCTCAGTGAGCTAAAAGAAGTGACCGAAAAGCCCGCCGTGAGCAACCGGGCCATCTCCATCTATACCATGAACCGGGCCTACTGGGAAACCCGGCTGTATGACGAGAAGCACTGGAACCGCTACCTTGATTTACTGGCTCAGAACCGATTCAACAAGCTGGTGGTCATTTTCGGCTATGAAAACGGCGGCTTTCTGGCCCCCTGTTATCCATACTTCTTCAATGTGGAGGGCTATCCGGATGTGCGCATGGTGGGCATCACGCCCCAGCAGCAGCAGCGCAACCTGCTGGCGTTCAACCGGCTGATACAGATGGCGCACGACCGGGGTATCGAATTTACGGTGGGTATCTGGGACCATATTTACCGGGGCGGGGTGCAGGGCGGTGGTATTCCCGGCACCAAGGATGCGCCCGACAAACCCATGCCGGGCCTGGTATGGGGGCTGAACGCCGACAATCTGACGGCCTACACGAAAACGGCGCTGGCAAAGTTTGTGAAACAGGTACCGCATCTGGATGCCATCCAGTTCCGGATGCACAACGAGTCGGGCCTGAAAGAAGGCGAACAGGAGAGTTTCTGGACCGATGTGTTCCGCATTATGAAAACAACGGCTCCCAACCTTCAACTGGACTTGCGGGCCAAGGAGTTGCCTGAGTCAGTCATTCAGAGTGCGCTGAACGTGGGCGTTAACTTCCGGATCAATACCAAGTACTGGATGGAGCAGATGGGCATGCCCTACCACCCCACGCTGGTAAATCCCGATAAAAGCCCCATTCGGCATAGTTACGCGCAGCTGCTTCGGTATCCGCAGAAATACCGGATGAACTGGCAGCTCTGGAGCGGAGGAACCACCCGTATACTGCTGTGGGGAAGCCCGGACTACGCCCGTCGGTTTGCCGAAAGTACGCACCTGTACGACGGCGACGGTTTTGAGATAAACGAACCGCTGGCGACCAAAATGGAAGCCCAGCCGCACGATGAAAAACCCTTTGCATTATTAAATGCGCCGTATCGGTACTACGATTATGAGTTTGAGCGCTACTGGCACTTTTTTCAGGTTTTTGGGCGGATTGGCTATAATCCATCGGCCGATCCGGAACTATGGCACCATGAATTCAAACGCCGGTTTGGGGCAGAAGCCGCACCGGCTCTCGAAAAGGCCCTGCATCAGGCCAGCTGGATTCTGCCCCGCATTATCACCTCCAGCTACCCCTATACCAGCTTTCCTACCACAAGGGGATGGGCAGAAAAGCAGCGCCTGGGCGATTTGCCCACCTTTGCTAAAGCGGAGTTCAGCGATATGGCCCAGTTTGCCAGCTTCGACGAAGAGGCCCGAATGCATATCGACGGCGGAGAAACAGCCCGCATCCTTCCATCGGCCAATAGCCGCTGGTTCCGGCAAACAGCCGGGGAGCTGAACCAGCTTATTGCTGAAGCCGAAAGAGCCGCCGGGCAGAAACCAACGAAAGAATTTACGTCGACCCTGACCGATTTGAAGATTCTGTCCAATCTGGCACTGTATCATTCAAACCGGATTCTGGCCGCCGTAAATTACCGGATTTTTGACCGGACGCAGCAGGCAACGGCCCTGAACGAAGCACTGACCCACGAACGGGCAGCCGTTGGGGCCTGGCGTCAGCTGGTAGCGGCTGCGGGCGATGTATATACGGACAACCTGGCGCTGGGTGTGTGCGTAGCCGACCTTTGCGGACACTGGAAAGACGAGCTATCGGCGCTGGAAAAGGGTCTCGCCACTCTGGAGCAAAAGCAAGCTGCTTTACGAACTGAAGCCAGTACGGCCAAAACAACTCCCACGAGCGCAGTCCTGCCATACACAAAACTATCCGACAGCCCGGCGCGCCCCTCGTTCCAGATTTCGCATGAACCGGTTACGAGTGCGCCCGCCGGCCAGCCCATCGCCGTAAGCGTAACGGTGCGTGCACCGGCAGGGGTCAAGTGGGTTCGGTTACGCTACCGGAACGTCAATCAGGAACTGGCCTACCAGACGCTGCCCATGGCCCCCTCCGGCGAAAAAGACACGTATCAGGCTGTGGTCCCCGCCCGGCAGATCGACCCACAGTGGGACTTTATGTACTTCATTGAAGTGATGGACAAGAACGGGGCAGGCCAGATTTATCCAAGTCTGGACCAGGAGACGCCCTACAGACTAGTGAACTTAATCCGGTAGAGTCAACTGGTAAGTATCTTATTGTTAGCAGTATTAAAGATAAGGAGCGCCGTATGATACAGAATGAGATGACTATGAAGAAAGTTCTTTTAGTGCTGCTCGGTTGTCTGGCCGGATTTGCCAGCGACGTTTATTCGCAAACGATTCATATCCGGCAATCGACCGAATCGCCACGAATTGCCTATGCCGCAAAGAAGCTGAAGAAGGCCCTGTCTGAAAGCGGCTATACGCTAACCGATGGCAAAGCCGCGTATGAAATAAACCTTGTACTGAAAACCGACACATCGGGCAGTGAGGCCTACTCAATAACCCCCGCTGCCCGAACCATTACCGTTACTGGCAGCGACGAAAACGGCCTGCTCTACGGCTGCCTGGCCCTGGGCGAAGACCTGCGAAATGGAACAACCCTGCCCACCATTAAGGCCCGTCAGGAAAAGGCGAATCTGCCCTTTCGGGCCATTAAATTCAACCTCCCCTGGGATACGTACCGGCATAGTCAGGCACTCGATCAGCACTGGGAAACCTGCCGGGACCTGCGTTTCTGGGAAGCTTTTCTGGACATGATGGCCCAGAACCGTTTCAACGCCCTGACCCTGTGGAACCTCCACCCGTTCCCCTTCATGATCCGGCCCACCAACTTCCCCGAAGCCAGCCCCTTTACCAATCAGGAACTGGCCGACTGGCAGGCGTTGTACCGGGGTATATTCCGACTGGCGAAGGAGCGGGGCATCGATACCTACCTGGTCAACTGGAACATCTACGTAAGCCCTGAATTTGCCAAAGCCCATCAGGTTGCCCTGGACAATCTGGACCATAAAATCCACGCAACCGGCGACACGTCGGCTATTATCAAACGCTATACGCGGGAGTGCGTCACGCAGGTGCTCAACGAGTATCCCGACCTGACCGGATTAGGCTTTACCCACGGCGAAGCCATGTGGGGCATGACGCCCCGGCAACGTCAGGACTGGTTTAGCGAGACCATCCTGGCCGGTATGCGGCAGGCCAGCCGGAAGGCTAAACTCATTCACCGAGTGCCGCTTTCGGCAAACCTGGCGCTGGGTGGATCAACGAGTGTCGACACGGAACAACTGACCCGCAACGCCATGGAGGAGCTTGACTTTCTGGATGGGCCTATCTGGGCCGAAATCAAGTTCAACTGGTCGCACGCTTTTTCCTCGCCCAAACTCATAAAAGTGCACGGCGGTAAGCTGAATGATACCTATTTTACCCCTATGCCTAAAAACTACAAAATCGCCTGGATGGCCCGTAATGAGGACTTCTTCTGCCTGCGCTGGGGCGTGCCGGGCTTTATTCGGGAACACATCGCCACCAACACCCAACCCTATGTGGGCGGCTATTTCGTCGGCTCAGAATGTTATATCCCGGCTAAGGATTACTTCACCAAACCCGGTCTGGCGGTCGACTGGCAGTATGCTTTTGAGCGGCAGTGGCTGTTTTACAAGCTGTGGGGGCGGCTGCTGTATGACCCCGCCACGCCGGATGCGGTGTTTAAAGCGGAATTTACCCATCGGTATGGCAAAGGAGCGGAACCGCTGCTGGAAGCCTCGGCCCTGGCCGGCACCACGCCCTTACGGCTGGCTTCCTACTTCGATTTCACCTGGGACTTCACGCTGTATAGCGAAGGGTTCATGGCGTTGAACAACAAAAGCATGGACTTTATTTCCGTTGACCGGCAGATTAGCCAGCCCCCCGCTGATGGCGATTATGTATCGGTTCTGGAGTACGTGAAAACGGTAGCGAAGGGTGGTTCTTTCGGGAAAAATAGAATTACCCCACCGGACCTGATTCGGCAACTGGAGCAGGATTGCCAGAAGGCACTGGCGTTGGTGAAACCTGTCAAAACACCCGGCAGTGCCCTACAGCAGGAGGTAGCCGATGTAAAAGCGTGGGCGCACCTGGGCCTGTATTTTGCCCAGAAACTCAGAGGGGCCGTGGCCTTGCAGACCTATCGGATCCAGGGCGATGAGAAAAATAAAGCGCTGGCGATTCGGCATCTGCAAAATGCCCTGAAGCAGTGGGACGAGGTGATTGCCCTGACGCGCCCGCTGTATAACGATATGCCCCTGGTCCACTTCAGCGAATCGGACGATACCCGGCGGTTCCACTGGGGAAATCTAAGGCCCGCCGTGGCCAACGATATTGATATTGCCCGCAATGCTTCTGTTACCCTAACCAATTAACCCCTTCACTTTATGAAACTCGTCCTTATCTTTTTAACCAGCTTGCTGTTCGTAGCCTCCGCCCCGCGTTCATTCTTTTTAGTGGATAAGGTGGCCAATGCGTTGACCAATGAAGCCGATGACCCGCTGAAAAAACGAAAAACGGGCAGCCCGCTCGACCACTTACCCAAAAACATTGAGGTGTTAACCGGCTTTGGCGAACGCGCTGATTTTTCGCCGGATAACAAACGGATTGCGTTCATGACCAAGAGTTTTGGGGATGCCATGGTGCTGGACCTGGCCACCCGCCAGGTTAAATGCCTGACCTGCAATGTACCGGCAGCCGTTTTCCTGCGGGTCATGCACCTGGCCAATGGCGATTACATACTGATTGGCCCGGAAAGATTTCAGGACATCCGCATTAGCCGGTCGAGGGACAACGAGTTATGGTACCTGAGTAAAGTGCCGGGCTCAAAGCCGGTCAAGCTGGGCGTACACATGAGCGAAGGCATGGCTATTTCGAAGAAGAGCATGAAAATTGCGTATTCGCAGGTGCATGACCAGGTCCCGGAACTGGCCGAGAATGCCTCCCGGCTGGTTGTTTGTGAGGTCGATTTATCCGGCGGCACGCCCAAACTGATCAACAAAAAAACCGTCTACGAAGGCAATGGATATCCTTTTGAAGCCCAGGACTTTTTCGATAATGAGTCAAAAATGACCTTCGTTCGGTACGAGCCCGTTCGGGATGCGAACGGGAAACAAACCGGTCTGAACGCGTCAACGATGACCCTCGATCTGAAAACGAACGAAGTTGTCAACCACTCCCAGAAACCCCAGACCTACAACGAATGCGAAGGGGTTTTCCCGGATGGCAGGTATACGCTGGTGGAGGCCGACCGGCAGTGCGATTGGCTGGGAGGCAAGCGGGGTTCATCCAACATCGATATCTGGAAACTGAAGCTCGATGGTACCGGGAAGGATTTCGTTCGGCTAACCAACTTCAACGATTATGAAGGGGGCAAAGCGTCTAATCCGGTGGTGTCGACGGATGGAAAATTCATGGCTTTCCAACTGGCCAACACCGCCGATCCCGCTGGCGTTGGCTACGGGCTATTGCTGTACAAGTTTTAACGGCCGACGCTGACGGGTAATTTCTACTCTCTTTCTCCCACCCGCCATCACTACGCTGGTATAACCGATTCCCTAAACCGATTCCTGTAGATGAACTATACGCAAGTTACCGACCCGCTTAACTACCTCGGCTTATCTGCTTTAATGGCAGCTTTACCTATCCTGTTCATCTTCTGGGCATTAATTATCCGCCGGAAGAAGGGTTACCAGGCCAGTTTACTGACCACGCTGGTGGCCCTGCTGGTGGCTGTTCTGCTATATGGTATGCCCGTCAAACTCGCAGCGCTGTCGACCCTGCACGGGGCGCTCTACGGGCTGTTTCCCATTTGCTGGATCATCATCGGCGCCGTTTTTCTCTACAACATAACCGTTGCCAGCGGCCAGTTTGAGGTTATCAAAAACTTCATGGCGTCTATTACCCCCGATCGGCGGCTACAGGCCCTGCTGATCGCATTCTCATTCGGGGCCTTTCTGGAAGGCGCTGCCGGTATGGGCGCGCCGGTAGCCATTACGGCAGCTATGCTGGTAGGGCTGGGGTTCAATCCGCTCTACGCGGCTGGCATCTGCCTGGTGGCCAACACCGCACCGGTCGCCTTCGGGGCCGTTGGCACGCCCATTCTGGTGGCTTCGCAGGTGTCCGATATACCCGACATGGCCATTTCGCAACTCGTCGGGCGCACGCTACCCATACTGTCTGTGCTGGTGCCGCTCTACCTGGTTTCGCTGATGGCCGGATTCAGAAAGTCGCTGGAGGTATTACCCGCTATCATCGTTTCCGGAGTGTCGTTCGCTTTTTTTCAGTGGCTTACCTCCAACTATTTAGGCCCGATGCTGCCCGATGTCATTGCCGGGCTGGCCTCTATTCTGTGCCTGATGCTGCTGCTGAAATACTGGAAGCCCAAAACGGTCTGGCGTTTTCAGGAAGAGCCTCCCCAAACCCTGGAAACGGAACTCCGGTATTCGTCGGGGCAGATTCTCCGGGCCTGGACACCCTTCCTTATCATGACCCTGATGGTGATTGCCTGGGGGCTGGAGCCTGTCAAAGCCGCACTGAACTCGCTGGGACACGTTAAGTTTATGGTGCCGGGTCTGGAAAACATGGCGAAGGCCGATGGAAGCCCACTGGTCGTTAAACCCGTTGAATTTAACTATCTGTCCAATCCCGGTTCGGCCCTGTTGCTGGCTGCACTGATTTCGCTGCCACTGATTGGCATGCGTTACGCGGAAGGGGCGAAAGTTTACCTTGATACGCTTGTGCAGTTGAAGTTCTCCATCGTTACCATTGCGTCGGTGGTTGGTTTCGCCTTTCTCGCCAACTATTCGGGCATGTCGATTACCATGGCTGTGTCGATGGCCAGTACGGGCGCGCTATTTCCTTTCTTCTCACCGGTTCTGGGCTGGCTTGGCGTATTCCTGACGGGTTCCGATACCTCCGCAAATGCCCTGTTCTGTAAACTTCAATACACATCGGCCGATACCATCGGGATCGACCCGCTGATAACGGTGGCAGCCAATGCGTCGGGTGGGGTGACGGGGAAAATGATTTCCCCCCAGTCCATTGCCATTGGGGCCGCAGCCGTAGGACTGGTCGGGCGCGAATCGGAGCTGTTTCGGTTTACGGTGAAACATAGTTTCATCATGCTCCTGGCCGTTTGTCTGCTCACGCTAATGCAGGCGTATGTAACGCCCTGGATTGTGCCCGCCTACCAGCTGATGGAAGCCACAACCACTACCGCCGTTTCGGATGTGTCAGCCGGTTTTTTGTACATAACGGCGCTGACGGTGCTGATCGTGCTGATCGCTTTGGCTGTCGTGCTGCTGAATCGGAAACGAATCAAGCTGGCTTGACGGGTCATTCCTAGTAAATCAATCTTTTTTAGTGCTTTAGGTAAGAACGAGTTTCCAACCCCTGATCCTACTCCTTTACCCCATGACCGTCGGCCTTTTTATTCCCTGTTACGTCAACCAGTTTTATCCCCAGGCCGCCATTGCTACCCTGCAACTGCTGCAGAAGCTAGGGGTCGGGGTGGTCTACCCGCCCAAGCAAACCTGCTGCGGGCAACCTATGGCGAACTCCGGCTTCGAACACCTCACGAAGGAGTGCAACGATCTTTTTATGGAAAACTTCGCCCGCTTCGATTATATCGTGGCCCCATCGGCCAGTTGCGTGCTCCACATCAGGGACCATCTGCATTCGGCGGATGATCCGGCGCAGGCCGATAGCATCCGGTCAAAAACCTACGAGCTGGTCGAGTTTCTAACCGACGTACTGAACATTGACAACCTGAAGGCCTGGTTTCCTCATAAAGTAGGGCTGCATCAAAGCTGCCACGGACTGCGGGGCCTTCATCTGGCCCAGATGAGCGAACTCAATGCGTTGCCATTTTCCAAACCCGTGCGTTTACTGAACATGGTCGATGGCCTGGAACTGGTTGACCTGGACCGGCCCGACGACTGCTGCGGGTTCGGGGGCACGTTCTGCGTCGCTGAAGAAGCCGTGTCAGTTAAGATGGGTAAAGACCGGGTGCAGGATCACCAGCGGAACGGGGCCGACTACATCACCTCCGTCGATCTATCCTGCCTGATGCACCTGGAAGGAATCCTGCAACGGAACAGAAGCGGCCTGAAAGCACTGCACATTGCCGAAATCTTAAATTCGACCCGCTAATGGAAAAAGCACTAAAAGATCATGCCGCGCTGGCGGAGGAGTTTATCAAAGACGAAGAGCGTGTCGACTGGCACGACGGGGCCCTCTGGTGGATTCGCCAGAAGCGCGATATAGCCGCTAAGAACATACCGGAATGGGAAGCCCTGCGCGAAGCGGCCTCACAGATCAAGAGCAACGTGCTGTCTAACCTGCACGATTATTTGTTGGAATTTGAAGCCAACGCCCAGAAAAACGGGATCACCGTACACTGGGCCGCCGATGCCGAGGAACACAACGCTATTGTGTATTCCATCCTGAAAGCTAAGGACATAAATCAGCTGGTCAAGAGCAAGTCCATGCTCACGGAGGAATGCCACCTGAACGAGTACCTGATCGAGCGGGGCGTTGACGTGATCAATTCCGATCTGGGCGAATACATTCAGCAGCTGGACAATGAACCCCCCAGCCACATTGTGCTGCCCTGTATTCACAAACGGAAAGAAGAAATTGGGGCTATCTTTCACGAACACCTGGGCACCGAAAAAGGCGTATCAGACCCCACCACGCTGACGCGCTTTGCCCGCCGTCACCTGCGCAATGTGTTCGTTACCCGGCGGGCGGCTCTCACGGGCGTGAACTTTGCCGTGGCCGAAACCGGTGAATACGTCGTATGTACCAACGAAGGAAACGCCGATATGGGCGCGCATTTGTCCGAGGTGCAGATTTCGTCGATGGGCATTGAAAAGATCATTCCTAAAAAGAAGCACCTGGGCGTGTTCCTGCGGCTGCTGGCCCGCAGTGCTACCGGCCAGCCCATCACCATTTATTCCAGCCATTTTAAGAAACCACGGCAGGGACAGGAGATGCACCTGATTCTGGTCGACTACGGCCGGAGCCGCCAGCTGGGCCGACCCGATTTCCGGGATTCGCTGAAGTGCATCCGGTGTGGTGCGTGCATGAACACCTGCCCCGTGTACCGGAAAAGTGGCGGCTTAAGTTATCACAATACAATTTCGGGGCCCATTGGCGCTATTCTGGCCCCTAATCTGGATATGAGGAAGCATGCCGATCTGCCCTTTGCCTCGACGCTTTGCGGCTCCTGCTCTAATGTTTGTCCGGTGAAGATCAACATCCATGAGCAGCTGTACAAGTGGCGGCAGGTGATCGTTCAGGAAGGCTATGCGGCCAATACGAAAGTGATGGGCATTAAAGCCATGGCCTGGACCCTGTCCTCGCCCGCTTCCTACGCCCGAATCGGGAAAGCCGGTCGATGGGTGCTAAACAACATTCCATTTGCGGTCAACAATAAGTTTAACCCGTGGTATAAACAGCGGGAAATGCCCGATGGCTCGAAAGGGTCTTTTGGGGAATGGTACGCAAAAAATGGCCGAAACGAGGAGGAAGGCAAGCAACCCGAAACGACCCAGACTCCGGATGTACCCCTAACCGACAAGCACCATGAGCGCTAGAGAAAGCATATTAGCCGCCGTGTTATCCAATCAGCCACCTACCAGTGCGCTGCCCGATATTGATGCATTCAAGGGTACGGAGCAGGATATCGTGTCGGGGTACAGGAAGGTGTTTGCCAGCATTGGGGGCCAGGTCTTTACCGTTAAAAGCCTGTCGGAGATCAATTACCTGATTCAGGAGAATTTTGATGTTTCCCTACGCATCATCACCACCTTACCGGCACTGCACCAATCCGGCGACGGAATCGAACTACTCTCCGCCGAGGTGTCGCCCCATTCGTATGAGGATATTGAACTGGCAGTGCTGGAGGCCGAACTGGCCGTAGCCGAGAACGGAGCCGTCTGGCTGCCCGAACAACGGATGGGCCAGCGGATCATTCCCTACATCTGTCAGCATTTGGCGGTGGTGGTTCCTGCCGAACGGATCGTGCCGACCCTGCACGAAGCCTACGAGAAAATCGGGGTGGGCGACTATGGGTTCGGGGCGTTCATTGGCGGCCCTTCCAAAACCGCCGATATTGAACAAGCCCTGGTACTGGGCGCACACGGCCCCATTTCCATGACGGTTTTCATCCTTGAGGAACCCGAAAAATCCGTGGCTGAACAATAGACCAACGGGCTACCGGCTGACTTTTTATTTTACCTGTAAACCTTACGCTTACCACCCTATGCCTATCATTCGCGACAATCTGCAGGAAGTTTATCCTGATGTCTATACTCCCGAGGTGCTGTCGGCGCTAAACGCGCTGAACCATTTTAACAAACGCATCAAAGAGGTGATGGCCACCCGGATGAAACGCCGGTCTGATCGTCAGGAGCATAAAACCCGGATTACCTTTCTCGACCCCGACAGCACCATTCCCGGAACAACCGTCAATGTGCAGGATGCCCGCGATGGTAGGTTCGAAGGGGCTGTTATTCCAGCCGACCTGCAGCGGCAGTGGATTCAGGGTACGGGTCCCGCATCAAAACCCAATGTCCCGGTTGAGAACAGCATTCGAAATGTAGCCTATGCGCTGCTATCGGGCGCCGACGGCTGGATGTTCGATGGCGAAGATGCGCTCGGGCAAATCTCTACGATGTCGCTCGATAATCAGCGTAATCTAAAGCTGGCGATTCACAAAGATCCGCTGTTTCTGACCGTTGCCGAGCAGGTAGCCACTGAAATGAATCGCTGGGCAAAATCTTTTTTAGGTCGGGAGACGATCACCGACTGGAAAGCCCAACTGGATTTTACGACCAAGATTTTCCGGGCGCGTGGCCTCCACCTCGACGACCGCCACATTCGGGATGCGGACGGCGAAGCGATGGCGGCCTCAATCGTTGATGCGACGCTTTATGTGGTCAACAATTACAAGGCGCTGCAACAGGCAGGATCATCCATCGTGCTGTATTTACCAAAAATTCAGACCGCCGAAGAGGCTGGCGTATGGAATGCATTGCTCAGTGCCCTTGAAAACCATCTTGGCCTGGACGTTGGCACGATAAAGGTCTACGTACTCGTCGAACAGCTCGAAGCTACGCACCAGCTCATGGAGATCCGGGCCGCGTTAGGGAAGCATTTTGTAGGGTATAATACGGGTCGCTGGGACTACATCAACAGCGTATCCGATGCGATGGCGTGGGATAAAGGTTTTATAAACCCCAATAT
Organism: Spirosoma spitsbergense DSM 19989; assembly: GCF_000374085.1. GTDB lineage: Bacteria > Bacteroidota > Bacteroidia > Cytophagales > Spirosomataceae > Spirosoma > Spirosoma spitsbergense. The sequence continues at coordinate 24,763 of NZ_KB893574.1, forward strand.
CGAGGCCATCACTATGACCTACGGCTACATGCGGAATTACGAAGACCGCGTTCGGCGGGCTGTTAATACGCCGGATATAAATGGCAATTTTGCGTTGTGGCAGGGTGGAATGGAGCCTAATATACCCGTAGGCTCAGAAGAAGGTGTTGCGGCCAGCATGAAAAAAGCGGTAGCCGGTGCCGAGCGTGAACAGCGCGAAGGGGCTAGTGGAAAGTGGGTGGCGCACTGGAAAATGGTACATATCGTTCGCCCCGTTTGGGAAAAAGTGAGCCAGGCCAACCAGTTAGGCCGGGAATTTCCGCGACTGACGTACACACAATCCGATGCGGATGGGTTGATACTGATTGAACCCGCACCCACCGACATCCGGGGTGCCCGCAACCTGCTCAGCGTGGCTTTGCAGTACGGCAATGCCTTTGGGCAGGGCATGCAGGCGGCTGCCCTGAAACCAGCTGACTTCTTCGGCAACGATGATATATTATACCTGATGGAAGATATGGCCACCGGCGAAATCCGACTTAGTATACTCTGGGAATGGATGCATAAAGGAGCCGTACTTACCGAGGATGATGCAGAAACGGGAACAAAAGCCGGAGACATTTTTTCGGAAGCGTTGTATAATTACCTGCTAGAGCAGGAATACGATAAACTGCTGAAGGCGGGTAACAAAGATGTGTACGAATCATCGAAAAGCACTACCCTGCCCATCGCCCGCGAAATTACCAATACGTACATGCTTAGCGAGATCAAACCGCCCTGGTTCATCGACCTGCTGAATATCAATCTCAACAATGTTGACCTGATCGTGGCCAAAGACCGTATCAGCTTATATATGGATACGTTGGTCAAAGAAGGCAAGCGGTTGACCGAGAATCTTGATTTTGTAAAGCCGGTTAAACAAACACCTGTTTCCGCATTATAAACGTGTAAAGTAGCAAAACCCATCCCTTCCTGCGCAGATCTCCTCGCGTAAAGTCAGACTATTGATTTACGCGATAAGAAGAGTGTCTGTGCCTGATTTTCAACATAGTAATCAAAGGCAATGCGCCCGGCGATGGCATAGGGCAGGAAGTAACCGCGGTAGGTAAACAAGTCGCTGAGAAGATTTCGGCTACAACGAAGTACTGATTGGGCACGCGGCCATTGAAGCGTCGGGCACCCCGCTGACGGATGAATCGCTGGAGAAAATGCGAAATTCGGATGCGGTGTTATTTGGGGCTATCGGCGACCCTGGATACGATGACGATCCAACTGCCTCAATGCGTCCTGAACAAGGTCGGTTTAAACTCCGGAAAGAGAATGGGGTACGCTAATCTATAGTATACCCTATTCTCTGTACTACCATTTGGCCAAACGAAATGGTTAGTGATGCCTCTATTTACTGGAATAAGATAAATTAAAGCTGGATAAGTAACAAATGATCATCGTAGTTTAAAAGGGACTAATACCGCCATCGTTCAAAAAAAGGTCCGGTTCAAACTGGAACGACGTCGCCAACTTTTTACTATCTGTCCAACTCAATCCGTAGCATACGGGCGTATCAGTCGGTGCGTAAACGGGTAGCTGAAGCTTTGCTGCTCTATCAACGAAAATTTTATCCGCAATCCGGCGATCCGGCTCTCAACACGTTCCCGGCGATGACCCTGTCGCGCGAGAACTGGTCGCACCTGGTAGGGCCTCTACCGAAACGATCATTCGACTTCTGAGCGATTTACGGGCCGAAGGGCTAATTGAGATCAATACCAGCCAGATTACCCTGCTCGACATTGACAAACTGACCCGCCTGAAGCGCTGACAGGCTGACGTTGCGCAGGTTCGAACCTGATAAAGATCAGGCTAAGCCCTGACATGAATCACTCTCCAATGGCCAAACGGTCATTGGAGAAACGAGCCGGTTGGCTGACCTTTGGGTAACTTCTCAACGTACCCATGACCGCTGACTCCACCAAACCGGATGTTAAGACCTGCCGGGCTTTACGCTGTTTTATGATCAGTATGCGCTAAAGCTGTGGGGCCTTATCAACCTCACCAACCTATCCCCCTCCCAATCCGAAGCGATTCTGATAAATACACTTACGAAAGCATGGCGGCAATCCGACCCGCCAAAACCTGTACTGAGCTGGCTCATTGGATCGGCTTACCAGGAAAGGCTGCCCATTGCGGTCTTACGGGCCATGTTGAGGGCAAATGTGCTAAAATAAAAACTGCGTTTAATTTATACGCTCATCGCTGGCTTCCTTTAGCGCCATGAGAAGCAATACCAGTTAGAACCGCATTAACCATTTATACGAACATGGCAAACATAGATATCGAAAAAAAAAGGGGGGGCTCGATGTGGCCCTGGCTGTTGGGATTACTGCTGGTAGGTGCCGTATTAACGTTTATTTTCTGGCTACGCTATGATGACAAAAATGAACTGGCCCCTTTAAGCAATACTGAACAACGGGCCGGTTCCACTGATACTTACCCAAATGAGAAAGTCGCAGCCGGTGCCAATACGATGGCTCAACCAGTGAGTTCCTACGTAGAATGGTGTAGTAACATGCCGCAGAATGAGATGGGGCTGGATCATGAGTTTACCCGCAATGGGCTGGAGAGTATGGCCAATGCCCTGGCGGCTGTGGCGGAGAAGGTACCCAGCGTAAATCAGCAGCAGGTAAACCAGAAACTCATCCGAATGCGGGAGAATGCCGGTACAATTACCGAAAACTGGGAAAGTACATTTCATGCCAACAAGATAAAGCAGGCATTTCAGGCAAGCACCGATGTATTTGAAGCGCTACAGCAGAGCTCATTTCCTGACCTGCAATCTGATGTACAGGAAATCCGGCAAATGGTCAACCAGATGGATACGAAAACGCTTACACTGAACCAGAAAAATAAAGTTAAGGATGTCTTCAGGTTGTCGGCTGATGTTTTGCAGAAGATGAGCCAGAACAAGAGCAGTTGATTGTATTACGGGGTATGACATCTTTCCCATCAAAACAGACAAGGTTATGGCTGAATATGAAAACAGAACCGACAGAGATGATCTCCGGTCGGCCGGTAACACACTCTACCGACTGAGTGAGCTCGACGACTATAAAGTAGCGGATCATAGCGCCGACATCCGGAGTTGGGCCGTCAAAAGCCGGGATGGTAAGACCATTGGGCGGGTAAAAGACCTGTTAGTTGATCCGGTAGCCCGGAAGGTGCGGTATATCGATCTGAAACTCGATGATGAGTTTCTGGCCAACACGGATACTATAGACATAAATTTGCTCGTACCCGTTGGAGCTGCCCGGCTGGACGCGGACGATGACAATGTCTTTATCGATCGAATCACAACGACCGATGAGCTTCGGTATTATCCCCGCTCAACGGGTCGCGCCCTAACCAGAGAATACGAACGGGCGGTTGTCAATTACCATACGGGCCTGCATCAGGACGGCCCGGGCTCATCAGCCGATATCCTAACCAATAATCATCCTAATCTGGCAAGTGGTAGCCAGGGTGATCCCATAATTGCTTATGACCGCAGTGACGACGATGTTTTTTATAATCAGGACTGCTTTAAGACTGAGAGCCTTTACCAAAACCGCCCAATAAAGTAGTCATTACGCTTACGCCTTAGAAAAAGCCCGTCTGTCAGCGTACATAAGGGATAACGAGCGAGGGTTGCCTTTGCCGCACCGCATCCGTATTAAGGCTTTCCTTTTGAGAAGGCCCGTGATTGGTTGGATGATGAGTAATCAATCCCCCATTGTTGGCATAATATTAACGTTTCTTGCATGTACGAAGCCTTATTTGGTGCGCCGGTCATTCCGCTGGAGCGCCTGTGGACCATCGAAAAAGCCGCGCCGAACCTCATTATCTGGGCCGCGCCGATTATGTTTTTGCTGACTGGGGTTGAAATCCTGATTACGCATCTTCAGGAGAAGCCCTACTACAATAAACAGGAAACGATTGGGTCGACGCTGGTGGGTTTAGGCTCGGTCGTGATTGGTACCAGTCTGAAATTCGGGTTGCTATTTGGGGTAGTCTGGCTGTATAACCTGCTCCCCTGGCGCATGTCGCTTCAGTGGTGGACGTTTATTCCCTGCTACCTCATTTTTGATTTTTTCAATTACTGGGCACACCGCATTGCGCATGAGCGTCGATTCTGGTGGACAACCCACGTGGTGCATCATTCGAGCGAATTCTACAACCTGACGGTTTCATTTCGCCTGAGCTGGATTCAAAACTTAAAAGTTATTTTTTTTCTGCCCGTAGCGCTGTTCGGATTTCACCCCATCGTTTTCTTTACCGTTAGCCAGGTGGCGGTCCTGTTTCAGTTCTGGGTGCATACCGAATACATCCGTCGGTTGCCCAGGTGGGTCGAGTTTATCTTCGCCACGCCGTCTAACCACCGGGTTCATCACGGATCGCAGGAGAAATACATCGATAAAAACTACGGGGCTACGTTTATTTTCTGGGACCGGCTGCTGGGAACCTACCAGCCGGAAGAAGAAGCACCGGTCTACGGCATCACGACGAACATCGGCAACAAGGCGAATCCGATCCACATCAATTTCCACGAGTTCATCGACATGGTCAACGACGTGCGAAAGGCTCGTGGGCTTCGGCAAAAGCTGTTTTACTTCTACGGTAGTCCGGTTGCCGTGGCCCAAAAAAAGCAGCAGCTGGCCCGGCAGGAGAAGGAATTAGTAAATGAATTAATTGAGCAGCCGGTGTAACCTGTACAGCGGTATAAATTTAATGTAAACGATTCAATCCTAGTATGGAAAGCGAAGACAGAGAAGACATCATCCGGGCCAAACAGGCCATTTCACCCAATGGGCTGGAAAACCAGTCGGCTGAGGGGCATAGTGGGGTAAGCAGTGAACAACCCGTCAGCGACTTACCCGACGAGAAACTTCCCAATGACGATCTGAGAAACAAGTATACGGACGGCCCCGACGAGCCGGGCGAAAACGTGCGGATTATGAATCCGAACCGCAATCCGAACGACAAGCCGGACATTGATAAACCGGCTTACGACTAGACCGGTTGAACGTGATAACAAACTCATTTTAAGACTCGACAACGATGAAAATTTAGTGATTGCCGCCGGTTTGTCCCTGGTGACCAGCCTGACGCAGGCGCAGAATGTAACGGTTGACACCGACAGAAAATTGAACACTGATGTTAACCTGATTTTTGAAAAATACACGGCCAGGGCGGATACATATTAATTAATCGATCGAATGCACCTGTATCGATGGTTTTCCTGTTGGGATGGGGTTCTGTTCCAGGAGCTTATTTACCCCTGACAGGCGATCCTGGCAGTAACTACCTCTATAAAATCACATCCCTGAAGGGGGCAAAATCCTGGGGATCTTTTATCATAAATCGTACTCGTTAACCAAAACGCCACCTGGCGTTGAAGTCAGTAATGGATAGGGGGATGAATGTCAATACGCCTAACGGATCAGTCTAAACAAAAAAACTATGAAACGCAGTGCTGAGAGTTTAATAGGGTATACGATGGGGGCTACTGATGGAGAAATCGGCAAAGTCGAAGCGTTTTTCTTCGATGACCAGACGTGGTCGATTCGGTATTTCGTTGTCGAAACCGGTAGCTGGCTATTCGGCCGGAAAGTACTTATTTCTCCTGAGGCCATTGAATCGCCTGAGTGGAATAATCATGTCCTGCCGACAAACCTAACGAAAGATCAAATCAGGAATAGTCCGGACATAAACACGGAAAAACCAGTTACCCGGCAGGAAGCGATTAAATTAAACGAACATTATCCCTGGACAGGTTACTGGGGTGGTGGCTACGCAGGCGGTGGTATGGGGGCTCCCGGCCTTTTGATCCCAATGACCGTAGCGGCAACACCCACGCCTATACCACAGGAGGCTTCAGATAGTATTACGGAAGATTCACACTTGCGAAGTACCACTTCGGTGAAAGGCTATGGTATCCACGCAACGGATGTAGATCTGGGTACGGTCGACGATTTTATACTGGACGACAAAAACTGGGAAATCAGTTTTCTGGTGATTAGTACAGGTAGCTGGTTAACCGGTCAACAGGTACTTATAGCGCCAAACCGGATTACGACCATAAACTGGTCTACCTCTACTGTACTGGTGGACGTTTCGGCGGAACAGGTAAAAAACAGTCCTGAATACGACCCCAGACAACCCATCAATGAGGTCCTGGAGAAAAACCTTTATGACTATTACGGCCGGCCAGTTACTATCGAATAATACTCCTTCTTTTTCCTGATCCATTTGATTGGCTAAATGATTTGTGGTTGTACTGGGTTGAAGGCCACGAAAGGTCATTTGGTCTTGTTTTAAGGCGACTATGATTCGGTCAATATTTTCTAAACAAATAATAAAATGTTGAATAACCTTCTTTGTAAGCTTTTTTTTCGAAATACCGAGCAATCTGAAATGCGCTACTTTTTCCGAAAATCTTCACTACTGCTTTTTTGGTTGGCTATAAGCTTAGCATGGCTGCCGTCACACTGTTTTGCTCAGATAGACTGCCCTTCCATTAATGTAAAAATCCAGAATATAAGTAACAATACCGGGGTTATCGCCTGCGCGATTTTTGAATCCGAGAAAGGTTTCCCTGGTAAATTTCTAAAATTCGCATCCAAGATCATGTTAACACAAATAAGTGGAAAAGATGCGAGTTTTGAGTTTTCAGATATTAAACCGGGAAAATATGCTATTGCCGTGATCCATGATGAAAACCGCAACAGCAAACTTGATACTAATCTGTTCGGGATACCGACAGAAGGGTATGGTTTTTCCAGTGGTGCAGAGGTCACAATGAGTGCCCCTTCGTTTTCCGATGCTGTATTTTCATATGATGGAAGAAAACTGCAAATGTCTATATCGCTTAACTATTAGATTTTAAAATTCAGCTTGTGTATAATGGTCCCGCTTTTTTGTACCACCCCTTAAGCTTGTCGGAATGGTTGCTAACTTAGTCAACCGCTCAGGCGGCCCTGCATGCAAGCAAAAAGTCGTCGTCAGTTCACTGCCGAGTTCAAGGTGAAGCGGGGCCGCCCTTTAGGTTTGCGTCATGGTAAGAAACCAAGAATTGGTAGCTTGCCAGTAGTCAACCAGAGTGGGGTAATCTAAGGGGCCGCCAGGGAGAAAGACCTATGCTCGGATTTAGAACCCCACTCTGTTAGACTTGCAATGGCTCAGATAGAAAGACGGGTTCGTGGCCCATTACAAGGGTTTGAGCAACGGCAAGTCAGTTGACTGATAACCAAAACTAAACGCTTTATGGACATTTTCCACTACGTCGGCATTGACATTAGTAAAGCAACACTCGATTGGGCCATCTTTGATGGCAAGACTCTGGTCTTACAAACAACTACGTCCAACACAGTTACTGGAATCAAAACTGCCCTGCGGCAGTTGAAAGCACTTGTTAGCTGGAACCCCGAAAAAGCCGTGTTCTGCATGGAACACACTGGCATCTACAATGCTCATCTACTTGAATTCCTCTACAAAGCCAAGCTGCCAATTTGGTTAGAAAACAGCACTCAAATTAAGCAAGCGGGTGGGATGCAACGGGGCAAGAGCGACGCAGTCGATGCCCGACGCATTGCTGAGTACGCGTATCGGTTCCGTGATCAGATGCGTTTGTGGGAACCACCCCGCCAAATCCTCCAACAGCTCTCGTTCTTAAGTGCTGTTCGTCAGAGGCTTATCCAAGCCCATAATCTCTTGGCTGGCCCACTCGCCGAACAGGAATCATTTGTGGAAACTACCCTGCAAAAAAAGTTGCAGGCCACTTCCAGGAAATCGCTGATCGCACTCAAAGACGAACAAAAAGCCATTGATGCTCAAATTGACACGCTGATTCAAGGTGATAGCCGACTTAAAGAACTATTTAACCTGATAGTTTCCGTTCCCGGCGTTGGTGCTATCACCGCTACCGAAATATTGGTTGCTACCAATGAATTGAAAACTATCAGCGATCCTAAAAAGATGGCCTGTCATGCAGGCGTTGCCCCTTTCGAGCACCGCTCAGGAACCAGTGTGCGTGGTAAAACCCAAGTGAGCCACCAGGCTCGTAAAAGGTTGAAATCCCTGTTTCATTTAGGGGCCATGTCCACCATCCGCATGAAAGGGGAATTACAGGACTACTATCAGCGAAAGGTGGGCGAAGGCAAAAATAAAATGCTAGTGCTGAACGCGGTTCGCAATAAACTTATTCACCGCATCTATGCAGTTGTTAAGCGGGGCAAAAAATATGACGAAAAGTATGTCTCACCACTTGCATAAACCATAGAAATCCGAGCGGTCGTTTTAGAAGTACTCCGTCAGGATAAGACGCTCAACCAGATAGCTAGCGAGCATGATCTGCATCCGCAGTTAGTGCAGACCGCCCCGGCGGCCCAGCTGAAAACAGGCATTTTTAGCTGCTGCTCCGCAACTATTCGATCAACAGAAGGGAACCGAGAAGCCCATTACCGATGAAACAGGGCCGCTCTACGAACAGACTGGACGGCTTCAGCCGGGTGGCCGGTGCCATGGAGTTGACCTGGCTCAAAAAAAAATTAGCGACCACCCCTTAAGCCAGCGACGAGCCATAATTGAGCGCGCTCATACAGCATTAAGCCTGCGCCGACAGTGTTGGTTACTGAGTGGGTTAATAGACTACCTTTTTGTAATGGATTTACTCACGCTAATTACACTCCTGATTGTTGGCGCAGCCTTTTTTGCCTACATCAACACCCGGCTATTGAAACTACCAGACGCCATTGGAATTATGGTGTTGTCCTTATTTTTTTCCTCACTGCTTATTGGCTTAAATGCTATTCAACCCACCTGGTTTACACCCATTAAGCAAGCAATAGCACAGATTGATTTTGAGCGGGTCCTCTTCGATGTGATGCTCAGCTTCCTTTTGTTTGCCGGTGCCTTTCATACTAATGCAGCTCAACTGCGAGTCGAGCGTCGGTCCGTCATGCTGTTTGCCTTCGTGGGTGTTTTATTAAGTACGGCTTTTATTGGAACGGGCCTGTATTACCTGGCAGGCTGGCTAGGCTTTGCTTTACCCTACACGGTCAGTTTGCTATTTGGTGCCTTGATCTCCCCCACCGATCCCATTGCTGTGCTGGGGATTCTGGCTAAGTTCAAATTACCCGAAAGCGTCAAGCTCAATATTGTGGGTGAATCGTTGTTTAACGACGGAGTGGGCGTAGTCATCTTTGCTACTGTTTACCGCATCGTTGTCGACGGATCAGTAGACATCAGCGCGGGCGAGATCGGGCTGGCGTTTCTGGAAGAAGCGGGTGGAGGGGTGCTCTTCGGCCTGGCGCTCGGCTATGTCATGCACCGGCTGCTACGCCCGATCAACCATTACCAGACCGAAGTTATTGTTACAGTAGCGGGTGTAATGGGGGGGTATCTACTGGCGCAGCAGTTGCACATTTCGGGGCCCCTGGCGATGGTAGTGGCTGGCTTGTTTGTTGGTGATCACGCCCGTGAACACGCGATGAATCATCAAACAGAAGAATACATCGCTAAATTCTGGGAGTTGATCGACAGTATCCTAAACGCCGTATTGTTTCTCTTAATCGGACTGGAACTGATACAAGTCGATTTTCAGGCAAGCTATTGGCTTATCTGTCTACTGGTGATTGGCTTGGTACTCCTGGGGCGCTTTGTGGCTATCTGGGTTCCTTACCTCCTGGCTCGCCCCTGGCTGAAGCTCAACGCCAAAGCGCCCATCATGCTCACCTGGGGCGGGTTACGAGGAGGCATATCGATAGCACTGGCTTTGTCCATTCCTAATACCTTGCCCCAAAAAGACCTGTTGGTCACCATAACCTACGCTGTTGTGCTGTTTTCGATAATTGTCCAGGGGCTGACCATAGAGCAGCTCATCCAACGATTGTATCCCGATGAATAATAGGGTATCTAACCCAGTTGGGATATTTCCGCCGGATTAGTGGATGTACATCTAGTGGTTCATCAGTGACTGTCGATCTGTAGCAGCCAAAGACTGAACATAACGACGCAAAGGGCTGATGACGAAAGAACGAGACGGCCATTGACTGGCTCCCATTTCGCTACACTTTCTGCTTTTCATCTTCCCTGTCCAGCAGTCCAGTGGATATACCCCAGCTGTATCAGCTATTCCATTATACTTATACAAGTACCGTCTCTGACTCAACTTGTTCAGGCAGGAATTAGCTCAACAATACTTCGTAAGCATCTGGTATATGTTACACAGCTACATATCATGGTTATTTCTATACACGCTCCCCTCCTCCTTCAGGCGACCTTTTTCGTCCAATAAAATCATTAACTATTTGCGTCAATTTTAACCGTCGATAAAAAACGTCCAAAAAAACGTCCAACCTATTCTCGGACTAGACATTTATACTAAATAATTATTCAGCCACACAAAGTGCGTAAGAGCCAGTTGGGAGGAGGTCACACACAGTATTTTAGCGCTCTTCCTACTGGTTTTTACACTAGTGATAACGATCATGGTCAAGAATGATATCGGTCATAGTCAACTTACTCAACAGCAGGTATATTTGGCCAAATATTGATTTGACCTACTATGAAATTTTTTATGACTTTCACGATGGATGACGTACAAACTGAACGGATTTAAGCCCGCATTAGCAACTGCTGAAGAGCAGGATTTATATCATGACACCGTAACTGAATCCGCCGATTTCTTTGATGGCCAACTCATTTTTCATGTTCGAGAACATGGATGACAATGGACAGTGCGTTTTCTTCCGTTTATGATGAGTACGCTCCCCAAGTATGAGGATTTATTGTGCAACACACCTGTCAACAAAAAAGTCAGAAACTATTTTAGTGAACACTTTTCTTCAGTGCTTGGCGTGATCCTATTGAGAAACGCTCTTTTGTTAGTTGGAGCATGGGCTGTAAAACCATAACCAGTCATCAACTAGAGGTCATTAAAACGATAGTGGATCTGGGCCGGATAGACTGGCTGCTGAACAAACCTAGTACCAATATCATCGTTCATATGCTAAAATCCGCCTATCAGAGTGACTTCTATTATTCAGTGCGTGTTGCTAAGCCCGACGTGCCTAGCCTGCTCCACAATCATGTCCAGGAATGGAAGCAACATTACCGGCAGCTGAATCAAGCTATGCAGGCGATAGACGATGAGGATCAAACTCGTTTACCCCAACAGCCAGCACTCCGTTTGCTTCAGCCACCGATTAGCCAGGAACACCGAATGACGGCGCTGCTGGAACACTCGATCCGGGAACGCCAGCAACGAGAACGAAGTCAACAATACATATATACCTAACCGCTCACGGCTGTTTGTGAGCGTGATTTGTTAGATCCGCTTAGAAAGAGTTAGCCGTTAGCACAGGATTACCATTTAAAGCCCGTAAAGTACAATTAATATAGGTTGCCTAACCAGCATGATATACTGTAAGTCAAAATAGTATGAATGTCCTGCCGTCTATGCTGATTACGGCCAAGTTAATTTACTAATCTACACCTGATAAAGTGCTTCGTTATGGATGCGATACATCGAAACCGACCCCAAACCACCCAGCGAATTATAAACGCGCTGGAACAAGTCATTGATGAATGGGGATTACTGGGCATTAGTGTAAACCGGGTAGCCGAAAAAGCCGGGGTCAGTAAAGTACTCATCTACCGCTATTTTGGCGGCATCGATGGGCTAATGGAGTACTACGTCAAAAAGGGGAAATTGTTTCCCATCTTCACTCCTGACGTTTTAGCTAACATTCGCCCCCTGCAAAAGTCCGATTTAGCGCGCGTCTGGTATCGACAGGTTATTCAGCTCTACCGGCCGTTTAGGACCTCCAGGACAAGCCGTGAAATTCTAAAGGCTGCTCTAATCGAAAACGATAGCATGGCTACTGTGACGAGTCAAGCGGTAGAGGAAGAAATGACTCGCCTGGTGGCTCAACTCTCCTTTGTAAAAGGGGCTGACAGTCAGGCGGTATCGGCCGTGATTTTGAGTGGGATGTCGTATCTGACCATCATGGCTCACAAGAATCGGTCAGTGATTGGTCTCGATTTGCGCAGCGAAGTCGACTGGAAGCGAATTGAAGATGCGGTTAAACTACTTTACATTGCCCTCAACAAAACGGCAATCGTCGCTGAAAACGTAACCCTAACTGGTCAAACGGTTCATCCGCTTGCCGGTCTCTGGCCGTAAGGTCCAATCACCGCTGCCCCGTGAACCGATGCCCTTTCTTCGACACGACCAGACCCTCGTATTTACCTCCCCCCGGGAGGTGATTACTCATTACACCACCCTGATTGAGGAGCTCAGAACTCAGCTCCGGAAGAGTACGGACGATGAGCATAAAACCATCCGGGCCGAACTGGCTGATCAGCGTCAGCAATTAGCCGATCACCTCAAACCATTCAGTCCCAGTCAGGTAGATGGCTACTTTACCGGGGCCATGCAAGGGGCCGAATCCGACCCCGAATTATATGCCCTTAGCCATGCCTACGAAGCCATCTTAGTGGCTGAACAGACCCGCATTAAAGTAGTCCTCCATTGGTTGCGGACCACTTGAGTGGTCCTACCCAAAGCAATCGCTGGCTGACGTTCGAATGGCTGGGTAAACCAGCTACGCTGACGACTCTCCGGAAATAGACCGGTTGGGGGTCAAACCGTCAGCTGATAGGGAAAATACAGCTTATTCACCCATCAATCAATACTAGTATGAAACTCGATAACTCGCTAAATGTACCGGTACGTACTCCCTCCATCATGGAAACGATCGCGCAGCCTGATTGGTCCATTGAGAAGTGGCAGATTCATTTCCTGCTCTCGGAAAAGTACCTACATCAGGTCAAGAAGCTCTCTAAAATTACGCGCTGGTACGACGATCCGGTGATCGTTGATACGTGTCATGACCGACTGCGGACGTGCTTCCAGAGTATCCGGGATTTCCATGACACGTTTGGCATATTACCGCAGGTCGGCGATCGCTTATATGACGAAGATTCGGGACTACTGGTTCAGGATCGTTCGATTGATGGCGGGTTAAGGGTGATCACCTTCACACTGAGCATTTAGCCAATCCAAGCCATTTCCTCTCGTAGTCCTGATGCTGGTATGATTCATCTATGGGGGGTGGCCCACATTCGTACGATCGGATCGCCGAAGCGAATGTTCCATCAAAGATAATTCTACAGAAAATCAATGTGTTACGCAGGTCGGTAAAGAAAAGGTTCGATTTCTTTACTTGACCAAAGCTTAACAAATTGATAGCATTTGAGCCTGTTTTCTCGGCAATAAACTCACCGGGCCGCCGGGCGGTCAATCAATCAAAGCAAGCCAAATACAGTAATTTGGCTTACATGGAACTGCGAGTGTAATTGGATTGATTTGGTCGTCAACCCTTTAACATTTACTGGTTCCTATTTATGCTCGCCCCTCATCTGTATAGATACTAACATGAAAATTTTTATCAAATACATGGTCACCAGACGCTGTAAGTTAATTGTGCAGGCAACCTTAGATCAACTTGGGATACCCTACATCGTCGTTGAACTAGGTGAAGTCGAGCTCAAAGAGGCTATGACAACTCAGCAGCAGGACCAATTAAAAATCGCTTTATTGGTCGTGGGCCTTGAATTAATGGAGAATAAAAAAGCTATTCTGGTTGAAAAAATAAAAATGCTTATCCTTGACCTAGTCCAGAATACGGACCAATCACGCAACCTAAAAAATTCACATTATATCAGTCAAGAACTCGACTATGATTATACCTACTTATCTAACCTTTTTTCTGAGGTGACGGGAACCACTATTGAGCAATACTTTATCGTTCAACGGATTGAGAAGGTGAAAGAACTGCTCTTGTATGATGAACAGAATCTTGCGCAAATAGCCTACCATCTAAATTATAGCAGTACCGCGCATTTATCAAACCAGTTTAAAAAAGTCACCGGCTTAACCCCTTCCTTCTTTAAGAACCTCAGAAGCCAGTATCGGAAAGCGGAACACAATGAAATACATTATTTTGACCAATTCAGTGAGTCATTTTCCTGGTTCCTAAGTAGGCGACAGCAGCACTATTATCACCGATCACTTAGCCAGGGGTACATCTTAGTGTTAACTAACCTGGAGAAAACAATTCTATGGACAAGTCGTAGCTTTTTGGTATTGACCGGTTACAATCCAATTGATGTGTTAGGGAAAACACCTCATTTTTTACAGGGGCCTAGTACTGATCCGATCATATTACAATTCATTCGCAAACACTTAAATGAAGTCCAGACGGTAGAGGCCGAGGTATTAAACTATCGTAATAATGGGGAACACTATGAATGTCACTTACGGATTGAACCTCTGGGCAATGAGCAAGGAGAGATAACCCATTTCCTGGCCGTCGAATATGATGTACAAAGCAAGTACAACGATTAAGTCCTAGAATGCCAGATACCTGTAGGGCACTTATTGGGAATAGCTGTTTAGTTACGTTGAGTGAACTAGGTAGACAACAGATGGAAAAGCGTGAATAAAGTAACTCTTTAATGATATTGTGTAGTAGAGATTGGTCTGAAAGAAATCAATTTTACTGACATGCACCAAGCCGGGTGTTGTAATCCTATAGAGTAGCCTGATTGATTAAGAATTGGTTACATTATACCCGCAAGTTTTACGCTGCTAAAATGAATCTAGTTGAAGGGACCGACATTGAAGTAGGCAAATGGTACCCGGCTCTGGTGCCCCCGCCCGAGCTACCAGAAACAATGGATGAGCAATATGTGCTGTTACTGGGTACAAAGATGATGGGGATTCGACTTGGCTTCTATTCCCACTTTCAGCAACATTACTTCTGGCACTGTGAACGCTACGACTCCACCAGCGATGAAAAGGTACCAGGTTTGAGTCGTGAGCAGCAAATCAATAATAAGCTGAAACCGGCTTATGAAAGGGCCAGGGGCGTAGCTGGCTGGATGCTGGTCATGAATCTGGATAGGGAACGGGAAAGTATCGACGATCATTCTGACTTGCCTTCGGACCCGGATATATTTTGGCTTGTTGACCTGATGGATACATCTGAAGATGAATACTCGGATGAGTCGGCTAAACCCCCTTGGCAGTAACGCTGCTGGGGATTATTTTATCATAACACAATTAATTTACAACCAATGTAGAAAAGGATAGCTGATATTATTTTGTGAACTCGTTATTTTGCTGTCAATGAATGGGTTATGCTAGTAACCGCCATCGCTGAAGCCGTTCAAATAATCCTCCGTTTCACTTTACTCCCTCATGACGCTCAGAGAAATCCCATCCGCCCCCCCTAACGTACTTAAAATTAGAGTTTTACCACTGGCTGATGAAACATTTTCCCGGAATGTTGACGGTCCGCCGATGCGGCAACCTCTCGCGGTTCGTAGCTTTGGACTACGCCGTTCACGTTATGTGGGTCTGGCTAAAACGCATTTAGAGTATATTTTTATCGCGACGGCGATCAATCTGTATCGGATAGTGGATTGGCTGAACGAAGTACCCTTAGCCAAAACTCGTCAGGCTGCCTTTATCCGTTTGATGCCTCAGATAGCGACCTAAACTGAATTCGCCAACAGTATCCGTTTGCAACGAGAACCCCAGTGTGTGTTCACCGCTGGCTGAAAATACTTTCTCAAGCCAGCGATGACCATACACTGTTAGGCGATCTTTTATATGTCAGAATAGTCCGTTGGATATAAAAATCGGGTATCGTTTTTCGATACGTTTTTTTGATAGTTTGGCATGGCCGAAAGCTTTTTCCAATACTCATCCTTACCAAATGCGTCCCAGTGAGCATCCCGAGATGCCTTGTTTTCAAAGGTCGTCAGGTACATTAAATTAGGCATACGGCTACCCGCTACGACTTCTGCGTAAAAAACAGCATTGAACCCCAGCCGCTTGAAAAGGCCTATTTCGTCGCCCTGATTAAACATATCGATCTTGTTCTTGGAGATTTTTTCGGTGTGGCCCTCATAACTTCTTAGTTCATAAACGCGGTCTTTGGGGGTACCGCTTAAAGCGGGCAGATTGAAGTGCGGACTCTTCTCGAAGGCATTTAACAGAATTGTTTCCATTCGGTCATACGGTGGCGTATTATAGAGTGCATCCAGGTACTCTTTGCCATCGGATTGAAACTGGTTGTCTTTGGCGAGTTTATCTTCCAACTTAAAAAAGTCATCACGCGAACGAAAAGGAATAAACACATAAAGCAGGCGATCCTCAGTAGCCGCCGGTGTTGCGGGGTTCACGATGGGTTTAAAAACGCCAACTTTAGCTATTCCAATTCTATGCAGAGCAGGCAGGTAGGCTTTCTGAAGGAAATTATCCAGTTTCTGTTCCTGATCGGCAGTCTTGAAATGATACACTTTCAACTCGTAGAACTCCCTACCGGCCAATGGATTGAATGCGTATAGAAAAAACGATTGAAGGAAAACAAACAAGCAGAGTAAGCTAGTTTTCAACATGATATTTTTGACTTAAACGGTTAATTTATTGAACAGGTAAAACTACCCATCTTTTCGTGCCCTTACAATTATCAGGACACGATCAACTCAGCGTACTGCGCCGAAAATGCTTTATCTGGAAACAAAATGGGCAGCATTGCTATCTTATTCGCAAACGGCTGCGTTGCTTAAAGAAGTTTTACCTGTTGATCAAAAACTCAATGCCGCTTCCATCCGAAATCATTTGGGACAAGTCGCTCGTCAAGTCGATAGTCAATTAAGCGTTGCCCCCTTAACCAACGCAGCAGGCCCTTTTGTCAGCCAAAGTGCAGTAACTGAGGCCGAAGGCACACTCGTTATGGGCGTGGATGGGGGCTATTTACGAGACTGGACGCAGAAGAAGACCTGTTTTGACGGGGCCGCCCGCGCGGGTAATTGTTGGCAAATCGGTTCCAACAGACCAACCTGCTAAGTGTTTTGGCTTTGTACAGGGGTAAGAACAACATGAGCAACGATAAAAGGTTCTTCCGACTCTTTAGTGAATTGTCTCTAAATTACAGATATGGATACTTCTACTATTGAAATTTTGTTGGGCTTTACCGATATACAGGTCGTATGCTACTGATTTCTGTGTACAGTAAATCAGTAGCATACAGTCAATAAAATTGGATGTTGCGCGGAATCTCAGGCGCACTCAGATTTTCCTTAAACCAAGTCAAGCAAGCCTGTTTGGTCTGATCAGTCCGAGTACGTAATTGAATGGCGCAAAATAATTGAGGTTGACCATCGACCGACTTGGCGTATAAATCGCACTCAGCCACCAATGGGCAACTGACCATCAGTTGCTGAATGTGCTTGGGGTAGATGTTGACTCCCCCAATTTGAATAGCTCCATCAAAACGTCCAACTACCCGAATTTCCCGTTCCGAGATGCGTTCGATCCGATCCGGCATCGAGCCTACTTCTTGATCTCCCATCATGGATACGTGCGGAAATAAGAGAAACGGGGCATCGGGAGATTTACGAAAAGCAAGGCCTCCTGTATCGCTGGATCCATAAACATCGACTAATTCAATACCGGCTTCCGTCAGTTCAGAAAACAACCTGCTGGATAAAGGAGCCGTAGAACTCACCCCATGGCAAGCAATTGACCCTAACCCTCCCAGCGTTCGATATACATACTCCCAGGTAAACGGCGTACCAATAATCAGGGAATCAGTCGTTAGGGTGGTGGTGTTTAACTCCGCCAAAGAACGTACGGGAACCGCCCAAAGGGATGGTAAAACTACCGTATACAGGAACCCATACATGTGGTTTGAGGGCACCGTACTGAATACCTGGGTTGGGCGGGGCAGCAACTCCTGCAATACACAAGCTTCCCGAAGTAGAAAATCCATCAAGTGAGAAACCCGCTTCGGGTTACCACTGGTGCCCGATGTCCGGAATACAACCGTACTATCTTTTTCCAGGCGCACATGGATAATTTTCATGACCCAATGATCCAGTATCGAATCGGTAAGCAGATAATTTTCGACGCTGGTTTGAAAAACACCAAAAAATTCATTGACCTGTGCCGCCAAGAGCATCTGGGAAAGCGAATCCATTCCCAGATCACGGTTTAGGTCAATGGGGTAAGTAGCCTGGACTGCCAGGGCACTAACAGGTACTTTTTGAAGCTGAGCGGCCATGTCCAGAATAATCCGCCGAATGTTGTGCTCGTTCCAGATCATTCGCTTATGTAAGTGGCAACGTAATGTCAAAAATGGCTCCTCCCTCCGAATGGACAACGATGCTGCCCGAATGCGCCGTGACAAATTGCTTCACAATAGCAAGACCCAGACCAGTCCCGTTGGCTTTGCGACTCGTAATAAAAGGCTCAAAAAGGGTAGTCTCAATTTCCTCAGGAATACCCGGCCCATTGTCCCGGATTTGGAGCATCAGGTTCATGGCTGTGTCATGAGCAACAATGCTGATTTTAGGAAATGGGGTCGCTGTGCTCTGAAGCACCTCCCTCGAATTATTGATTAGGTTCAGGATGATCCGCTTCAGTTTACTCTCATCGCCCATAACCGTCAGCTGGTCTGGCATCTGTACATCATATTGAATGGCGAAATCTCTTTCTTCTTTCTGCATATCGGCAATACAATCCGCAACCAGAAAATTCAGCGCTACTGGCTTTTTTTGTATAGGTGCTTCCCGGATAAAATCCAGAAAGTCATTCATGATCGCAAGTGCCTGATCCCCAAATTTATCAAATGAATCCAGCGTCTCTTTATCCATGCCAAACTCACGAACCATGTAGGTCAACATTTTTATATTACCAATGGGCGCTCGCAGGTCGTGCATCACCATACTCATTGCCTGGCCAATAGCGGATAATTTTTCCTTCTGGAGAAGCTTCTCATGCAATTCAGCACTCTGGATAGCAATCGTTGCATTCTGCACAAATAGTTTGAGCAGGTACAACTTATCCGTCCGCAACGTTTGCCCCTTCAGTAAAAGAGCAAAAATTGAATAGGTGTCCATCCTGACAAACACCATCTCCTCCAGTTGAATCACCTCATATTTATTAGACGGAACCGAATGAATTCGGTGAATAAGTTGGTTGAGATTAATTTCATTCAGCAAACTCCCGATTGAAAACAGTTTGTCGTACCGGCCATCGTCATGGAGTTTACCCAGTAGCGCGCTATCCGTATTCAGATACCCAACTAATTGGGTAAGAATATTCTGAAGTAGTGTATTCAGGTTGTACTCCGTGGTGCTAATGGTAGCCACCACCAATAGTAACTGTTCCAGGTCCCGAATTCGATTGTAATCGGTAACGGCTTTTGTGGCCAGTTGGATAATCTCTTCCGAAGCGTACGGTTTGCAGTGGTACCCTACATTTTCACCTGCCTTTTGAACGATATCGTCAATGGATCGGTCACTGAAGGCGGTGAGAAAGATGATTTCTACCCGCATATCGTGCTCCCGAATGTTCACGGCTGTTTCGAGGCCATCCCAGCCTGGCATCCGCATATCCAGGAAGATAGCTGCAAACGGTGTATTCTCCTGGAGCGAGCGGATTACTTTATCGAAGCCTTCTCGTCCGTTCGACGCTTTCGTTATCGAAAAAGAAGGTAACCTACTGGTTGGGGGACTGATCAGGATTTCCTCGTCAGAATCGAATAGCATACTGGCTACTTTAGACAGGTCCGAATGGGTCGATTTGCGGGGCGAGAGAATTTCCTCTATGTCGTCACGTACGATTTCTTCGTCGTCAATAATCAATATGCGGTTATTCATAAAAGAGCATTTTGTGGTTAAAGTGGAAAAGTAACAAGCGTAGTAGCACCCTGACCAGGCCCAGGGCTGGTTAGGGTAAGGTAACCAGCATGACTTTCAATGATGCTCCGGCAGTTGGCTAATCCTAGTCCGGATTTTTCGGGCTTGGAAGAAACGCCTTTTTCGAAGAGTGTTTCAGCAACAGCAGGCTCGAATCCTGCACCATTATCCGTGATACGAACCGTTAAGAACTGGTTGTCGCTGGTTACGTCAATCCCGATCCGTTTATCTACTGAACCCTGTCGTTCAAGCGACTCGTGGCTATTTTTTAGCAAATTCAGAAACACCTGCATGAGCTTGGTGCGATCTCCCGAAATTTGGGTGTAATCGGTCTGAAACCGGAGCGCTACCTGGACATGACGGTTATCGAATAAAGCGAGTTGCATGGCCAGGCAATCGTTCAAAATGGTTTGAACAGAAACCTTGGGGCGTTCTCTGCTTTCTCCATCCCGGATATACTGACGTTGGATGGTAATAATTTCCTGGATGTGCGTAATGATTCTGATTTGTTCATTTAATGCTTTGCGGGTTTCGTCTTCTCTGTTTTTTTGATTCGTGAGAATCCCTGCCAATAGCGTAACAATAGCCCCGGCTTTGTTTTCCCCCAGAGTTGACGCCAGGGCGGGTTGGCTTTTTTCGAAGAACGACACCAAATTCTGCAGATGATGGGCATCTGTTCCGTCAAGTTGCCGCCTTACACGGGTCACATAAGAACCAAACGCAACAACCGCGTTACCAACATCGTGTAGTACACCAGAGGCAATTTCGAATTTACCTTGCTGAACGGCCTTTTCCAGCACTACCTGTTGAAATAGTTGTTCCTGCTCATACCGTTCGGTGATGTCATCAAAAAAAACCGTGAATGAATCCAGCACCTGCTTAGTAATGGTAATCCAGAAATGGCGTTCCACCTCAACATTGTTCTGGAGCAGATGAAAAATAAACCGCTCCTGGTTAACTATAGGATGAAGCGATGGAGTAGATGTAGCTAGTGAGGCACGAATCTGCGGAGCAAACCGATCAAACAGCAGCAATAAATTGTCTCCCACCAGACCCGACTGAATGAAAAAAGGCATTAACAACTGAACTCCCCTGGCATTCATTTGGCGAATCTGTCCTTGCTGATCCATCTCAATGACGCCCACCGGCGTCTGGTGAATGATGGAAAGCAGGGTCTGGTAGCCGGAGTCCGTTTTAGGTTCCATCGGTGGTTACAGGCTCTTTGCCAGTAAATACTGATAGGAACTGTCTGAGGTACGCATCAAACGCAACCGCACCCGGGTGGGCGTTGTCACATAGGTGAAGATGTAATCGAGTTCCTCATCTAACGAGGGCTGTTCATACCGGGAAGCGACCATAAAATTATTTGTACAGGGAGCAATCTGTGAGAAGAAATGCTTACCAATCGCCTGCTCAGGCGCTACGCCGGTAATCCTGCTCTCGGCTTTATTATAAGCAAGAACCTTGCCGGTTAAATCCATTTTGACAACACCAAATGGAAGTTCATCCAGACTGGAATCACTTAGCTGATTGAGTAGTTGGCCCAGACCGGCTTCGGAAAATGTGTACTGTAACATGTAAGGAGATCAATTCAATGGGTTTGTTTTGAAAAAGCGGCTACACTACGTACCTCAAGTAGCCGGGTGTGTGCCTGAAAACATTCGTAGCTGGCATGTCTCAGGAAACCTTAGTGACTACTATAAAAAGTGAATATGTAGTCAATGGTAAATATATCGCATCTTTATTTTGTTTAATGATTGGTATAAAAATTCACCTAAAAGGTAAACAAAGTTTCTGTTAAGTCAATACTGGTAAATAATGATTACTATAATTAGCACGGTACGTTACTTTACTTTCTCAGCCAAAAGTGGACAAGAAGCTGTTTGAGTTAGCGATTTGAGACAGAAATTAGTAGATTTTGGTGGTAGGCGAGGCACTTTTTGAGTTCGTAGCCGTAGCTACGGGCGAAAAAAGTAACGCGGCCTATCGCCAAAAGATGCACTTTCGGGCCAAAGCGATTAATTCAAACAGCTTCTAAATATTGGTGAAAAGAGAAGCTTTTAGCCACTTTGGACCTGTATATCGTCAACCGAAAGTGGACAGATGCGGCCGGGCCGCCCTTTAGGTTTGTGGGCTGGTAATTTTCCGTGATTTGGTCTTTTGCCAGTAGTCAACCAGAGAGGGCTACCCTACCGGGTCGCCGAGGCCCTAGACCTATGCTCCGATTCAGGTCCCTCTCTGTTTTCCTGCCTAAGACTCGGATAGGAAATAGGGTTCGTGGCCCACAAAAGGGTTCGAGTAAAAGTAAGGAGTTGACGATTTACTCAAACTAATCAGCAACATGGACTTTTGCTTTTTTGTAGGTATCGACATTTCTAAAGACACGCTGGATTGGGCCGTCTATACCCAGCAAAAGGGTGTGATCCTGAGCATCCAGACCGACAACACCCTTAAAGGGATCAAATCCGCATTGACCCAATTTAAAGTCTTGCCGGAGTGGAATCCTGCTCAGGCTGTATTCTGTCAAGAACACACCGGTATTTACAATGCCCACTTATTGGAGTACTTGCACGAGTTGAATTTGTCAATTTGGCTGGAGTCGTCCTTGCAAATTAAGCAGGCTGGGGGGATGCAGCGGGGCAAAACCGATAAAGTTGACGCCCAGCGGATCGCCCAATACGCTTATCGGTTCCGCGATCAGATACGGCTGTGGACACCTCCCCGGGAGGTTATCCAGAAGCTGGCCTTTCTGAGTGCAACTCGCCAACGGCTCAATCAGGCATACAACTTACTGGCTGTACCCGTGACCGAGCAAGAAACCTTTGTCAACAAAGCCCTCCAAAAGACCCTCAAGGGAAACGTCGAAAAGTCTCTTGCGGCTCTCAAAGAGGAACAGAAAGCCGTCGAAACGCAAATTCATGACCTCATCCAGGCGGATACTCGCCTGAAAGAGTTGTTTGATCTGATGGTTTCCGTCCCAGGTGTTGGCCCCGTTATTGCTACTGAGCTACTGCTGGCCACCAACGAGATGCAAACCATCAGCGATCCTAAGAAGTTAGCTTGTCATGCCGGAGTAGCCCCTTTTGAGTATCGTTCTGGCAGTAGCATACGCGGTAAAACTAAAGTGAGTCATCAGGCCCGTAAACGCCTGAAGGCGTTGGTCCACCTGGGCACCATGTCGGCTATCCAGGTGGCGGGTGATCTTCAGGATTATTATGCTCGCAAACTTAAAGAGGGTAAGCCGAAGATGCTTATCATTAATGCGGCTCGTAACAAGTTGATTCATCGCGTTTGTGCCGTTGTGCGCCGGGGTGAAAAATATGACAAAAATTATAAGCCAGCTCTTGCTTAATCCATAGAAATCGGAGCGATGACTACCAGACCGTTGCTGCTTCATCAAGTAAAATTACCAAAATTGAGTAGCAACTAAAGTCTTGCCCTAAAGGGCATAGCTTGAACTAGCGTACGTAAAAAGTCAAGCTAAGTGTACATCCTTCCTTGCGAAAACGCTTACCATCACAGGCTCCATCAGGTCCACGCTATCGTTTTTCACTTAATTCGATTCCTTGTCAGGTTAAACGCATTAAAATGGAGCTTTTCCGTGCCGTACCGATCTTTGTGGCATGGATTGGACTACTTTCTTTGCCGACGTACCGGACTTTCGATTAAATCGACGTAAACGTCATCTGTTACTTGATATTTTGGTAATCACCTTGTTAGCGGTCATTTGTGGAGCCGATGACTGTGAAGAAATTGCCCTCTATGGCCGCCAGAAAGAAACTTTCCTGCGCACTTTCTTAAGCCTACCTAATGGCATTCCATCGCATGACACATTTAACAGAGTCCTCAAATTCCTGGATAAAAA
>NZ_KB893575.1 GCF_000374085.1 Spirosoma spitsbergense DSM 19989
AAAAATCAGGGCTACGGCTTCGACCATAATTATGGGCATGGTCAGCAGTCGCTGGCCACGGTGCTGGCTTATCTAATGCTGATGGCCTTTACCACCGATCAGCTCATTCAGTGGTGCAGTCATCCGTTTGAAGTTCTCTGGCGAGAAGCCAAAACAAAAGCCAAACTTTGGGCTACCTTCCGGGCCTTGTTTATGGTCAAACCCTTAACCAGTTTTAGACATCTATATCAAGAAACTGCTTACCTGTACGGAGTCGAAATTACTTGAAAACACCCAAATTAGAAACTGCTGTAATCTGGT
This sequence comes from Spirosoma spitsbergense DSM 19989, assembly GCF_000374085.1. GTDB lineage: Bacteria > Bacteroidota > Bacteroidia > Cytophagales > Spirosomataceae > Spirosoma > Spirosoma spitsbergense. Next base: position 301 of record NZ_KB893575.1, read on the forward strand.
TGTTCCTCAGGTCAAGACTTTGGAGTTGAGGTAGTTCCGCCAGAAAACGAATATCGTTAACCCTATTGGAACTCAGATCAAGGCGTTGGATCTGTTCAAGCTGGTTTACCTGATGCAGTGATTTTTCCGAAAGTTGATTTTTGACACCTGTATTCTGACTGGCTTTCCAATTATCCTGGCTATTCTTGTAACAATCACCCAAGTTTAATGCTGTTAGCCAGGTCAGAGTAAACAGTTCGGTAGGCAGATTGGAATCCTTTAAGCCACAGTTGCCAAGGTCTAAAAAAGGGGCGTGGGTGCGCTGGTTTTCGGCAATTAACTGGCGGGCTAAATCACTCATACGGGATAGGAAGCTAAACGCTGTCTAACTACGCATTTTTTGCGGTATCATGCAAATTGCGTTACGTACGGTATAGCCCATTTCCTGCTATGTAGCCCACTACGGGGCTATAGGTAGGGTAATCCCTCTACTTCCCCAGCCACTCTTTGAACGCCGTGATACGGTCGCCACTGACGAAAACGTCCTGCCGGGGGGGCGGGTTGAGGTCCAGTTTGAGCTTGCTGCCCGAATAGGTATGGATGGTCCGAATAGCTCCCAATGATACCAGATACGCCCGGTTGACCCGGAAAAACTGGGTGGGACTCAGTAGGTCGACCAGTTTATCCAGGCTATAGTCGATGGTGATGTGCTGACCTTCCTGCGTGGTGAGCCAGGTGGCTTTGTCTTCAAAAAAGAAGTAGGCAATCTCGGTCGTTTCGATGCTCCGAATCTTGGTGCCGATGGTAACCATAAACCGCTCCTTGTACGTTACGGACGGTTTTTGCATCAGTTTGAGCAGGGTGTTCACGTCGGCCAATGCGGGTTCGGTGGTTTTCTGCAACCGCCTGAACTTATCCAGGGCAGCAGCCAGTTCATCCGCATCGATGGGTTTAAGGAGGTAGTCGATGCTGTTGGTTTTGAACGCCTGGAGCGTGTACTGGTCGTAGGCCGTGGTGAAGATGATGGGCAGCGTCAGGTTAGCCTGCTCGATGAGCCGGAAACCCGAATCGTCTTCGAGGTGAATATCCAGAAACAACAAGTCCGGGAGGGGGAGTTGGTCGTTACTGTTGACCACCTCCGTAAACCAGGCCACCGCCTTGCTCACCGAGGGTAACTGGGCCAGCACCCGAATGGTGGGGTCATAGGTCAGCAGCATACTCTCCAGCCGCCGGGCCGTTAGCTTTTCGTCTTCTATGATAACTACGTTCATGTTTTTTAATGAGTGAATTGCGAATGAGCGAATGAGCGAATGAGCGAATGTTGGCCAGTGGAAGTGAAGTATTCACTCATTCACTCATTCGCAATTCACTCATTAATAGTGGAATAATCACGACAAAGTCGCCGTTGTGTTCGCCTACCCGAACGGGCTGTTCGGTGAGCAGGCGGTAGCGACTGCTGATATTTTGCAGCCCCATGCCCGTTGAATCGCCACTGGATGGCCGGAGCTGGATGGGGTTGCTGACGCGCAGCGTTTCGCCCACGAGGGCAATCGTGACCGTCAGCGGGTCTTCGTCCGACATCTGATTGTGCTTCACGGCGTTTTCGACCAGCAGTTGCAGGGTGAGGGGCGCAATCTGGTAGTGGATACGGGCTGCTTCGGGCACGTTGATGACTACCTTGAGCCGGTCGTCGAAACGAATATTGAGCAGAAACGTGTACGACTCGATAAAGTCCAGTTCGGTTTTCAGCGATACCTGTTCGTTGTCGCGCTGATCGAGGATATAGCGATAGGCTTTCGAGAGCCGGTTAATGAACTGCACTGATAGTTTGGTGTCAATTTCGACCAGTGATGACAGAATGCTCAGGCTGTTGAACAGAAAATGAGGACTTACCTGATTTTTCAGCGCGTCGAACTGCGCCTGCACGGCTTCTTTTTGCAGCCGTTCGGTTTGCAGTTGAAGCGTTTGTATGTGCTGGGTGGACCGCCGGTTGACAGTCAGATAAAAAGCGGATAACATGGCCATAAAAACCAGCCCGTTGTTCATACGCTGCCGATTTTCCCGCCCCCCCCGTGGTACCGTTTCCAGCGGACGGCCCAGCCTGGGGAACTGCCGCTCGATGCCCGTATCCATCCGGTGGTGAACCACGGCGAAGCCCGCGTTGAAAATCAGGGCCAGCCCCGTAGCCACCGCCAGCGAAATCAATTGTACGGGCCAGCGCAGGGCATGGGACGGGTCAGCCCCGAACCGACGCAGCAGCCGCTCCTGCAACCAGTCGATCAAACTAACCCATCCCCAGAAAAAGAGAAACGTCAGAGTAAGCTCGATCACGAAGAAAAAAGCATTATCCCACAATACGTTCCAGCTCAGTACCCCCACGTTCATATACACCCGAATGGGCCAGTAAATGAGCAGGATGCTCAGGGCTATCCGGGCTTTCTGACGCGGGGTGAGGTAAGGAACAGGCGATGCGTGCATGACAGACAAAGTTACTCCGTTGTAAACTGAATCCGACAAATCAGGTTGACGCTGATTTGCCGGACTTAAAGCGGCTCAATTACGTACAAAAGAACGGCCATTATGCGTTTAGCACGACAAAACTTTCCTGCGGAACAACCTGAACCACAAATGTCTTCGTCACAACCTCGCTACCGGTCTTCAGGGTCATCTGGTACGTACCCGCCGACAGGCCCGACACGTCGAACTGAAGGCCCAGCCCTTTTTTTAGGTTCATTGTTGAGGCATAGAGAGAATGGCCTTCGGCATCCGTAATCGCTATCTCTCCGTTTACCTGAACGGGCTGCACGAACAGTTGGATTTTCTGGTTGTTGGTCATCACTACGCGGGCTTGTGGCGTTGGCGTGTCAATGGTTTGAGCAATGGTTTTTGGGGCGAACGATGCGGTACCGGCTACCAGTCCCAGCATCAATAGAATAGTTTTTTTCATGATTTGTTGTCGTTCGTTTCGTTTGACCGCATCGGCGGCTCGGCATGACAAAGGTGCGGGTTATGTGATGCCCCGGAAACTAAATCGGATTGAATGCCGGGTTTAGCTGGACAGGGCAACCGTTTAGCCTGACGAATAATAAGTTACGCTCCTAAAAAACGGCCTGCTTCGGCCTGTTTTCGTTCATAGTCGTTGCAGGTACAAATCACTGACATGCAACAGTCAGGTGAAATCCTGCTGCTCTTCATTCTCATTATAGGAGGTTTTTCTAGCCTTATTCAGAGAATTAATTAAACCATTTGGGGGTAATCTGTTCAAAGTAGCGAATACAACCTGAAAACATTTGCTACCATGAAAAAAGTACTGTTAACAGCCGCAACCCTGCTTGCCCTCCTCTCGACCGGTGCCTTTGCGCAACGCTACGGCTATCCGCCAGCGCCATCGAATAATTACCCACAGCAACAACCGGGTTATAATCAGCCGGGCTATAATCAACCGGGTTATAATCAGTCTTACGGTCAGAATGGGTACAATTACGATTACGATGATAACCAGTTTGACCGGCATCTGGAGTGGTGGGACCGCGAACTGAACCTGACCCGCAGGCAGGAGCGTGAGATTCGCCGGATTCGGGCGAGGTACACCCAGCAAACACAAAATGTCAATTCCCGCGACCCCCGTCAGCGCGATTTCATGCGGCAGGCTCGCCAGCGGCAGTTCATCGATATGATGGCCGTGTTAGGACCACAACAGCGTGACCGGGTCATGGCCCGGATGCGTCCTTACGAACTACAGAATGGCTCCCGTTCGGCGAGTCGGGGGCGCGGGTACGGCAATGGCCGGGGTTCGTATGGTCCCAATGGCTATTAGTTGAATGTTTTGAGTATAGGAAGGAGAGTGTATAAAAAGCCGGTCAGCTTGACCGGCTTTTTTTTGTTGTGGTTCAATTGGTAAGCTGTTGACGCGTATCGCGTAAAGAGGAGGAAGAACTATAAAACGTCAATGGATTGTCGACTTTACTGGATTCAGGTTTCGTCTGATCCAGAATGCGGGCCAACGTGGCTTTTACGGTAGGTTTATCATCATCAAAATCACCATGCTGATGAGCAGTCGAATAATTTTTAGGCTCATTTAGGGCTGTATTAGGGGCCAGAATCCAGTCTGCTTTTTTAGACTTGAATAACTTAGTTAACTCTTTATCATCATCAAGAAATTTGGTCATGCCAAGAATCGGCTCTCCTTCTGGCCTGAATATGGGTATGCGTGGCCTGGCTTCAAATGCGTTAGAAACTAGGTACAGTAAAGACTTGTGATAAATTTGGGCACAATTATCATCCTGCTCTGCTTTATCGGTTAGCGTGAAGAGGGCAAAGCGACGAATTAGGTCATCCTTTATAGCCTCCAGATAGGCCTTTTTAAACAAGTCAATTGTGCAGGCCGGTGCCCACAAGGTACAGGATTCAATTGGTAGGCCGTAGCCCGTTTGACCCTTTAAATAGCCGGACGTTATCTCCCCTTTCGCCGTGAGTAACCTTACCAGAGGGGCATGAAACGTACTACCAGCGCTATGACCAACTACGTGTATTTCAACAGTTGGGTCTGTCGCTAGTTTTGATAGTTCTTCAAGGACAAAACGTACGCCACCGTTTTTATTTACAGTTGCCTGTAGGGCATTTTCCTTCATTTCGTCCCATTCTGCTTTGCCCGTCAACACTCTGGCCAATGGTTCCAGAGCATCGTCCAGGCGATCCAGCATAAAATCCAGACTGGCATCGAGGATGCCTTCCGGCCGGCGTTTCCGAAGGGCATCCTGTAGAATGTTGGTGGCTGTCGACCAGAAATCGCTATGCCAGATAAATGAAATTGGATATACCTGCGCATCGAGCATCGTTTGGCGATAATCGGCTAATCGCTGAACGGCTGCCGTTTCATCAACCAGCCCTCCATGGGCATATAACAGCAAACGCTTCTTTGGCCATTTTTCTGTAACCCGTGGGAAGTCCACCTGGAAGATATTCCGTACCTCATCGGTGGTAGTTCCAAAATCCCCCCCTTCTTCCAGAGTTCCGTCATTACCCAGACTAACGATATGGGGCCGTAGGTCTGAATAAGAATAGGCGTTGGACTTACCCGCTGCTGCCGAGAAACTGGTAGCAATCGATTGTGGCCGCAACAAAGTTACCGGTGCTCCCAGTCGTGCCACCCAAACATCGGTTCCATTGGCTAACCAATCGTCATAGGAAATAAGGCCAAATCCCTGGGACCCCCACTTTACACCCCAAGAATTTTGAATCCAGAAACCCTGATCATCGTAAGCTACAATGGCAAAAGCATGACCCCCAATGGTATTTTCAGCGAAATCAATGACCCCCTTCTCACTTACATTTCGCCAGCCATCATGAACGGAAGCTGTTGCATATAGAATGCCTACTTCAGCCATGGCACTATGCATAGAAACCAAATCTTTATGGTTAACCCGGTAATAAGCACCAAGAGGCCGCTTCAGTGCATCCGAGGTGCGCATTTGTGTTAGCCGCCCATCTGGTTTCAGCGCATTGTAGGGATAACATTCTTCGCCACATACGCCATGTTTGTGCCATCCTTTCATCGCTCCACGAGCACTGGATCCACTATAATCTTCTCCCGGCCACTCATCGTATCGCTTGGCCATTTCATACAGCATACGAGAGCTAACTGGCTTAGGATCAGGCACAATCTTTCGACGGCGTAACAGGTAGTTAGCAACAGTTGCCAAACCAAACCCTGTACAGGCCCCTTCCTGCCCCTGATCGAGAATGGGTACCTCCCATTTTTTATATTCATCCAATCCGATTCGGGTGGGCACTTCGTAAAGATTCGCTACGTAAATCTTGTCTCGAAAATCAAGTGTATCGGGTCGTGCATCAAGTTCTGGTAGAACGGTAGCTTTCTGGGTTGCCATATGGTGTAGATTTTGATCTTAGCTCGATACGTATAAACTGGTTCCTATTGGATTGTAAGTCTTGATAATCTGCTTCCCGTACAATCGTTAATGTCGCTACCGTTTCTGTTGATAACTGGGGCGACCCCGCCTACACTACCCCAATCACTACTTTTGATGCAACTGTATTTTTACAAGAAAGCCCTGCCGAACGATGATAGTGAGCAACAAAGTAGCTTTTCAAAAGAATTGTAGTCAACGGGAAAATTCCCGTATTTGTAAAGCCAGTTTTACCGGGAAAGCCAGTCAAGTTGACTGGCTTTCCCGGTAAAAGGGACTCTAATGAGAAAATAACCAGTTAGTTATCAAATCGGCCGACTGCTGGATAATGGCCTCCAGTTGCTGGATTTCTTCCGGTGTTGGCATGGTCAGCGGTGGCCGGACATCACCCGCCGAACGGCCAATGAGGGTTGCCCCTGCTTTAATCAGACTTACGGCATAGCCCTGCCTGCGGTTTCTGAGCCGGACAAACGGAATATAGAATTGCCGGAGTATAGTGGCGATAACCTCTTTGTTACCTGCCCGCAGACTCTTATAAAATAGGTTCGCCAGTTCGGGGACGAAATTGAAAACCGCCGATGAGTACGTATTGACACCGATAGACAGATACGCTTCGGCAATGATTTCGGCGGTTGGTACCCCCCCGATGTAGGACAAGCGACTGCCAACGGATTTAATGGTGTCGTTCAACTCCTGCATATTACCGGTACCATCTTTCAGGCCAGTGAAATTAGGGCAACTGTCGGCTAATTTCTGCACGTAATCACTCGATAAAACGCCGTTGCCCCGGTTGTAGTAAATGACGGGCAGGCTGGTATTGTCCATGATTGTTTTGGCGTACTGGTAAATGCCATCGGGCGGACATTCGGTGAGGTAGGGGGGCATGAGCAACAGCGCGTTCATTCCCGCTTTTTCGGCAATTTTAGCAAACGAAATCGCTTCGGGAATGCTACGTCCCACGCTTGAGATCATCGGTATTTTTTCCTGCACCGTACGGGCCGTCACTGCCACAACGTTTCGGTATTCGCTTTCCGACAGGGAGAAGAACTCGCCCGTTCCGCCCGCCACGAAGATGGCCGATACATCGTGCGTTACGAACCAGTCCAGACGGGCGGCATACGTATCGGCGTTGAATTGACCATTTTTGTCCAGGTCCGTAATGGGAAAGGATAACAGGCCATCTTCGAGCGAGGCTTTGATTTGGTGTAAGGGTAAGGCCATAATTGACTGACTGATAGAAAAAGTGAGTGATAGGGTGTCAGGTGACCGGAGCCACAACAAAAAACGCTTATAGTAAAGAGACATACAGGCGAAAAATATAACCCGTTCAAGACCTGTTCTGCGTAAAGTCCCAGCCGGGTGGTAACCACTTTTTTGGTGCCACTGGCCGAAATGCAGTCCCGAAGCGTACTGTTCTGTGCTTTCTTATTCGCTCCGTTAGGCTGATTGCCGGCAACAAAACGTTATAGGTTAATGTGGAATGTCACAAGCGAACTAGAGAAAAGTCAGGATAGAAAATCATCCCGATGCCATGCCGGATGCTCCAATTGCGCCAGACCCGGTTTCATTAACCGCTTCCCTTACTTCGTTTATCGCTCTCCCCGGAAACTTAGTCAGCAAACCTGTATGTTAAACCGACTACGAATCAACTAAACTGGCCTGTTACCGGCATTACTGTGCTGACTGCGGTACCGGGACACGGCCATCCCTAATCTAACAATGTCACAGAATCCATTCTTACTGCCGTATGTAACACCCCATCAAACGGCCCCATTCGACAAAATTGCCAATGTAGATTTCATGCCCGCTCTGAAAGAAGGGATGGTAGAAGGTCGCCGGGAAGTGGCGGATATTGCCAGCAACCCGGCTGCACCCACGTTTGAGAACACCATTGTCGCCCTTGAGCGGTCGGGTGATTTACTGGGCAAGGTTACCTCGGTGCTGTTCAACCTGAATAGTGCCGAAACTACGCCCGAACTTCAACAACTAGTGAAGGAGGCCTCGCTGTTGCTCAGTGAGTACCATAATGATATCTCCCTGAACGAGCCGCTGTTTGCGCGGGTAAAGGCGGTATATGACCAGCGGGCCAGCCTCACCCTCGACCCGGAGAGTGCCATGCTGCTCGAAAAATCGTACAAACGCTTTGCCCGTAATGGAGCCAATCTGGACGAAACCGGTAAGGCACGCATCCGGGAAATTGATAAAGAACTATCGCAGTTGGGTCTTCAGTTTGGTGAAAATGCCCTGAAGGAAACCAATAGTTTCGTCATGCCCATTGCCGATGAGAAGGACCTCGCCGGTCTGCCCGACTACGTCCGCGAAGCAGCCAAAGCAACGGCTAAGGAGAAGGGGCTGGAGGGCTGGACATTTACCCTACAGGCTCCCAGCTACGGGCCATTTATGCAGCACGCCGATAACCGCGAACTGCGCGAAAAACTCTACCTGGCCTACAACGGGCGTAGTTTTCACGGTGATGAAAACGATAACTCGGCCATTATCCAGAAAATTGTTGCGCTGCGGTACGAGCGGGCCAGCCTGCTGGGATACGAAACCCACGCCGATTTTGTGCTCGAAGATAGTATGGCCGGTTCCCGCGATAAGGTGCAGGGTTTCCTGGACGAACTGGTGACCTACGCCCGGCCTGCCGCCGAACGCCAGCTCGCCGAACTGACTGCCTACGCCAAAGCCCACCGTTTTCCGGAGGATACCCTTCAGGCGTGGGACAGCAGTTACTACGCCGATAAACTGAAAAAAGAAAAATACGACCTCGACGATGAAACGCTGAAGCCGTATTTCAAACTCGATAATGTGCTGAACGGTGCGTTTGCGCTGGCTGAAAAACTGTATGGCATCACGTTCCGGGAGCGCAGTGATATTCCGGTCTATAACCCCGAAGTACAAACGTTCGAGGTGTTCGATGCGGATGGTACGTTTCTGGCCGTGTTCTACGGTGATTATTTCCCTCGTACCGGCAAGCGCAGTGGCGCGTGGATGAACGATGTACGGGGGCAGCGAATGGAGGCCGGTGAAAATATCCGTCCGCACATTATCAACGTCTGCAACTTCACGCGGCCCATCGAGGCCACCCGTGCGGGAGATTCGGCTTCGGAAAGCAAACCGTCGCTCCTGACATTTGGCGAAGTAACGACCCTGTTTCATGAGTTTGGGCACGCCCTGCACGGAATCCTGGCTAACAGCCAGTACGAGAGCCTGAGCGGCACGAACGTCCCCCGCGATTTTGTCGAGTTACCCTCGCAGGTCATGGAAAACTGGTGCTACGACCCCGAAGCCCTCAAGCTATTCGCCCGGCACTACCAGACGGATGAGGTTATTCCCAATGAGCTAATCGAAAAAATAAGGGTCAGCCAGAATTTTATGGCGGGCATGGCTACGCTGCGGCAGCTCCGCTTTGGTCTGGTAGACATGTATTACCACAGCCAGAAACCAACCGGCGAAACCGTTACGGCGGTAGAGGACCGCGTTGATGCCGTGGCGAATCTGTTCCCGCGAGTGGCCGGGGTGGCTACCAGCCCGGCGTTCTCGCACATCTTCGCGGGGGGCTACTCGGCGGGCTACTACAGCTACAAGTGGAGCGAGGTGCTGGATGCGGATGCCTTTGCGTTTTTTGAGGAAAAAGGCGGGCTGGACAACAAAGCAGCCGCCGACAGTTTCCGCCGGAACGTGCTGGAACGCGGGGGCAGCGAAAAACCGATGGAGTTGTACAAGAAATTCCGGGGGCGTGAACCCTCGCCCAAAGCCATGCTCCGCCGAAGCGGATTGCTCGCAGAATAAGCAAAGGGGGAGCCAGTTACTGGCTCCCCCTTTGCTTATTGGGTCGGTTTAAATCGCGTAGAAAATGACGTTATTTTTCCCAAGCCTGACGCGCTGAACACGTATGTGAATACCTGACTCATGGCTGCCGGGCCGTTACCCCGTCAATACTTTTTCATCACTTTCACCAGCTGCTTGCTGATAATTGCGTTGCCTTTGTCGGAGGGGTGCAGGCCGTCGTAGGTTATGTTGATGGCGTCGGAGGGGTAGGGGTACTCGTCGGTTTCGGGGTTGAAAGGCACGTCGATGAAGGCAGGATACTTGTAGTTGTGGTACTGGCCGGTTAAAGGGTTTTTCAGTCGCTTGTACTTCACCGCCTTCTTGACGTCAAGCCCCTTGAGATGGTACAAATCGACCACCGGAAACTGTTCAAACCGGCCGATGGAGTCAACCGCCAGCGCGAATGATTCGAGCGATTGCCCGTTTTTAGGCTTGTACGACCCGAAAGCGTTGTTCTTAAAATTGGTCAGGTACACAAAATCGGCCCGTTGCATGGGCGTAATCAGGATGATGTGTGCAGCCGGATTCAGGCCACGAAGTTTGTCGATAATGATGCGAAAGGCCCCATAGACCGTAGCATCGCCGGTACTGTTCTGGTAATCAGCAAAGTGGCCCAGGGGTTTGCTGCCCCACCAATCGTTGGTGCCCAGAAAAACGGAATAGATATCCGCTTTCGTCAGGCCCAGTTTCTCAATTTCCTGCGCGATACGCACTGCCGTCCAGCCATTGTATCCCTTGTTGGTATAGTGAACGTTCGGTAGTTTCTCCACGACGCGGGTCATGTACCCCCTGGTCACCCGGTTGCCGGTTTCGTTGGTATGGTCGTTCAGGTAGGTAATCGAATCGCCCAGCGCCGTCCAGGTAAGCTGGTCGTCTTTAAAGGAGCTAAACAGGCCAACGAGGGCGACGAGCAGGAGTAGTTTTTTCATTGGAGTTGGTCAGACGGATTGGAAAGTCGGTTAACTTACCAAAGCAAACGACTGGCTAAATTTAACGGTTAATGGCCTTCTTATCTGGCTCAGATAGCCTGCTTCATCCGTTTTTAGCGAGGTTTAAACAACTCAACCAAAACCAATTTTAATCACCGATGAAAACCATCACCCTGTCCATCGACATTAAGTCATTTTTGCTGGGGGTACTCACCGTAGGTGGCATCCTCGTACTGGCTAATTTCACCCCTGCCGACAAAGCGCAACCAAAACCGGCTCTACTGGATACGCGCCGGTTCCAGATGATCGTTCACGAACGCGAAACGGTTATCCTGGACACCGAAACGGGACGTTTTGTCGTGAATCCCAGCTACCTCGGCAAACCCCGATGGATTAGCGGTGATTTCGAAGCGCTGCAACGCGAGAGCCAGAAAAAGTAGCCTGCCTTTCCAGCGCTGCCGGGCTATTCTTCATCACTGCTACCCGACTTGCCTTTCCGAATTTTGGCCCCTTTCAAACTCCCTATTTTGTAACTGAACGTGAGCCGGATGCTGGAGTTATAGATGTACTGCCGGAAATCCTGATTGAACTGCGCCGAGTTCAGCACCGATACAAAGCGCATGCCGTTGGTCAGGAAGTTTTCGGCGGCCAGCCCAATGCTGCCCCGTTTGTTGGTGAACGATTTACGCCCGCCCAGCGAATACTGCGCGAAGCCAATCCGATAGCCCTGCAACTGTACGTCGCGGCCCCGGTAGCCAAAGTTGGCCTGCGCGGCCCAACCTTTATCAAACTGAATCTGCGTGTCGAATCGTCCACCCCAGCGAATACCCGTGTTGGTCAGTGTAATTGATTCGCCCGTAATGCCCAGGGCCAACCCGCTGATGTAGCGGTACATGATGTCTATGTTGGTATTTACACTCCAGCGGGAAGTAATATTCACCGTTGTAAAAATATTGGTGCCGTAATTATATTCCTTCCCCACGTTCTGCACGCGTGTCACCACCGCCCCCGCCAGCGTGTCGGACCGCTGACTGACGGTTTGAATGTCATCGCGGTTGAGCCGGGTGTAAAGCGACACATTCAAGTACGTTTTTTTGGTGTTAGTGCTAAATCCCAGTTCAACGCGGTCAGTAACTTCGGGTTTCAGATAGGGGTTGCCAATGCGGATGTTGAGTGGGTTGGTGGCGTTGAAATTCGGGTTCAAGTCCTGAATGTTCGGGCGTTGAATGCGCCGGTTGTAGGCAAATTTTATCGTCGTTTTGTCGCTGATTTGCCGGGAAATATTCAGACTTGGCACCACCTTGCCGTAGTCAGGAATGGCGATAGGCCCCTGCCCGGCTGCTGAAGCCTGAATACTAGTGTACTCATAACGCAAACCACCTTTAAGGGTTATTTTGCTGGCCGTAATGAGCGTGTAGGCTACATAACCAGCAGCCACGTTCTGGGCATAATCGAGCGAACCTGCCGGGCGGCTGTCGTCGGGTGCAAAAGCGGAAGTAGGCCCGGCCAGCAAATACTGATACTGGCTGTTTACCTGCCGCTGGGTATTTTTGGCGCCAAACTCGAGCCGCTGGTTTTTACTCAGCGATGTCAGGTAGTCAGCCTGCAGCACAAATTCCTGACTGGTGTTATAGTTCAGGTTGCGCTGGCGGCTGCGTACGTTTTCCAGCGAGTCGAGCTGGCTGGCATCGAAGTTATTGGTCAGGTTGTTGCGGCTGAACTGCGAGGAGAGGCTAAACTCTTTTGCCGGTTCGTCGTCAACCTTTTTATACGTGTGCAGATAATCGACGTTCAGATCAACCGAGTTCGATAAATCGTGGCTGGTCACGTTGCGTAGAGCGGGCGCAGATATTACATCACCCATAAACGTACTGGTGGCAAATTGCTGGTCGCGGTTCAGGTTACGCACCCCAAACCGTGCCCCGGCGGTGAGCGACTGGTTGGGGGCAAGGTCGTAATCCAGCCCCAGCGCGTACTGTCCAAACAGGCCCGTATCGAAGCCGGTGGCGTGTTGCCGGGTCTGGATAGGCGTGGCCGACTGCGATAGGAACGTAGTCTGGTTGAGGTCTGAAGCCGACGGATTATAAATGCTGCGCCCGTTGCCGTTGAGGTTTACCCCAAGTTTTCCCTTACGAAAGCTGCCATTCAGCCCCAGCGTCGAGGTACGGTTACCCGCCCCAGCGTCGACGTCTAAATGCAATCCCTGTAAGGAGTTTTTCTTGGTGATAATATTGATAATACCGCCACTACCCTCCGCATCGTATTTAGCCGAAGGCGAGGTGATCACTTCCACCGTTTTAATCTGGTCGGCAGGAATCTGCCGGAGCGCGTCGGCCAGGTTTCCCGCCAGAATAGACGACGGTTTGTTGTTGATCAGCACCCGGATGTTGCTACTGCCCTGCAACGACAGATTTCCTGCCAGATCGACGCTCAGCATCGGTACTTTCTTCAGAATATCGGTCGCATCACCCCCTTTAGCCGATAAATCGGCATCGGCATTATAGACCAGTCGATCTACTTTGTCTTCAATGAGTGCTTTTTTTCCTTCTACCGTCACTTCAGCCAGGGTGCGGGTGCTGCTGCTAAGCCGGATAACGCCAAGGTCCCTGGTTTCGCCTTTTTCAACCATAACATTACGGATTGTTTTGGGCGAAAAACCAATAAAAGACAGAAGTACTTTATAGGTGCCGGGTGCCAGTTTATTCAACGTAAATTTCCCTTTGTCGTCGGCTACGGTACCATCAATCAGTTTGTCGTCGGCCGTATAGAGGGCGATGGTTGCAAATTCAACCGCTTTGGTTAGCGTCGAGTCAACTACGTAACCTGTAATTTTTGCATTGCCTTTGCCGGGTGTTTCACTAACCGGAGCAGGTGGGGAGGGAGCTGACTGAACAACGGGCGATTGGGCCAGGGCGACGCTCGTTGTCAGTATGAGTAAAAACTGACCGGTAATGTTGAGCCACATGATGTAACGTTGGTTGTATGCGAGGTGAATTGTGTAAAGATGAGGAGGGTATTGTCCGCATGGAAATGAACGCGGCTGAATGCCGGTTCTGCCGGACTCAATCCCCATAAGTGGGGGTTGAATGGTTTTTCACTGGTAGCCCGAACCCGACATGGAAAAAAGAAGAAGTGTGGGTAGTATTGGGACACACCAGCCCGGCAGATTATGCATTTTGAGCGATTGAAGGCGTCGAGAAACTACTTGATAAACGTACCTTTTTCATCGAAGAGGAAGTCTTTTCCCCCTACCTGAGCTTCGTACTTTTTACGGCCTTTGGCATCGACAATCTCGGCTGCTTCCTTTATTGCCTTGCCCGCCTGGTGTTTTGTTACGTAGCTGCGCACCGACTCGGGGAGGGCCGTTACCGGAATTGTTGTTTCCGTTTCCAGTACGCTCCCTTTTGCGTCGATAACGAGCGATAGTTGTTTTTCCTGATGGGTGAAACCCACTTCATAATTTCCGTCCTCTTTCTCCCACTTTGCGTTTTTTACGCCGGGATACAGCCGCGCCAGTGTAGCTTTGGCCGCTGCCGGTACATCGATGCCCGCAACCCGGTGCATAGTTGGTGTGGCAGAAGCCGTTGGTACCAGGGGCGTGGCAGCCAAAAGGGCCAGGACACCCAGCGTGGTGACGCCCAGCGTAGTGAATGAGCGTGAATTTTTCATGGATGTACGTTGGTTTGGTTTATTCCTCAAATTTAAGGAGCTATCCTGTAGCAATTCTGACGGTGTCAACGCTCATCCAATTTTAACCCCATTTGTCAAACTTTTCGGGAGTGAGTCGCTTACTACTCGGCAGGCGTTTCAGCGACTGGCCACTTGACTACAGATTTCCTTTAGGTTTTTTACCTTCCTTTACATGGATCCGCTACAATTATTGGACGAAAAGAAGCCTGCTCAACTTACTAATAAAAAACAAAATGATGCGAATAACGCCCATACTCCTGCTTTTCTGGCTGTTGTTCGCCGGTAAGTCGGGCTACGGGCAGGATTCATTACCCCACCGGACGCTGGATTTTTACCTCGACCAGGGGCTGGCCAATAGTCCGCTACTGAAAGAAAATAGTAACGCCCTTGTCCTGAACCAGCTGGACAGTCTGCTGAATGTGGCCGTTAACAAACCCTACGTGCAGGCTATCGGGCAGGTACTCTACGCGCCCGCCGGCCAAAACTTTGGCTACGACCAGAACACTACCAATGGTGGGCAATATACCGCGTTGATTCAGGCCAACCGAAACCTGCTGTATCGACGGAATCTTCGGATTCAGAATAGTCTCAACGCGGCCCTGCGCGATTCGCTCCGCAACACGCTCCGCATCAGCCGAAACGACCTTGCCAAAGGTATTACCGACCAGTATATCACGGCGTATCAGGATTACCGGCAAATGGCTATTTACGGGCAGTTGGTCAGCACGCTCTCCCGCCAGAACGAAGCACTCAAAGCCCTGCTGCGTTCGGCGTTGTTCATGCAGTCGGACTACTTGGCCTTCCGCGTCGATTTGCAACAGAGCGAAATCAATTACGAAGGAGCCAAAGTACAGTTTCTGGCCGATTTGCTCCTGCTCAACACTCTCTGCAACATTCCCGATACCAGCCGGGTGCAGCTCGAAAACCCCGGCCTGGTGGCCCGCCCCATTTTTACGCTGGATGACAACCCCTACCTGCTGCGCTACCAGTTCGACAGCCTGATTGTGGAGCGCAACCGGCGGGTCATCGATATTTTTTACCGCCCTGCTTTGGATCTGGTAGCCAACACGGGGACTAATGCCGTTAGCCCCCTGTTCATTGGCAGGCGGTTTGGCTTTAGCCTTGGCCTGAATTTCACCATGCCCATTTATAACGGCGGGCAACGGCGACTGCAATACCTGAAGCTGAACGTCTCGCAACTCAATATCCAGAACTACCGTAACCAGTACATCAACCGCTACAACCTGCGGGTCAGGACCATTACGGAGCAGTTACGGGTAAACCAGAATCTGCTGGAGCGCATCGGGAAACAGAATGCCGATGTCGAAAACCTGCTCACCATCAGTCAGGCGCGGCTCTACCAGGGTGATATGTCGGCTATCGATTACCTGTTGATTGTGCAACGATTTCTGACCATCAAACTGAGCCTGAATCAATTGACCGTACAGCAGCAACGCTTTATCAGTGATTTCAATTACCGGAATTTTTAAAGAGTGAAAGACGGAAAGAGACAAAGAGCGAATGGCTGACGCGAGAGCCAGACGCGTCAGCCTTCATGCGTCAGCCACGTTCACTCTTTCGCTCATTCATTCTTTCGCTCTTTACAATATGACTCGATACGTATTTCTTCTACTCCTCACCCTACCCGTGCTCCTCAGCCGCTGCGGGTCGTCATCGACGGATGGCGGCACGGCAGAGGCTGACAGCGTACGCCCCAGGACGCCCGTGTCCGTTACGCCTGTGGCGAGGGATACCTTCCGGCTCGAACGCACGTTTCGGGGTGTGACGTACTACCTCACGAGTGGCGATATAAAATCGCCGATTGCGGGCTACGTGACGCACGTCTACGTAAAAATTGGCGATCAGGTGCGGAAAGGACAGCCGCTGTTCGGGCTGGAAACCAAAGAAGCCTTCGCGCTGGGCGGCAAGAATTACCTCAACGACCCAACCCTTAAAAACATCGGCAAAATCACCATCCGCGCGCCCGAAGCGGGGCTGGTGACGCGGGTCATGGCCGAAGAGCGCGAATACGTGCAGGACGGGACGCTGCTGGCCAGTTTTTCGGCCCCCGATATGTTCGTGTTTCTGATTGAAGTGCCAGCCGAACAGGATTCGGCGGTGAACGTTGGCAGCCGGTGTATAATTCAGCTACCCAACGGGCGGCAGATTGGCGGGCGCATTGCCCGGACGCTGGCCCTGACCGATTCGCTCTCTCAAACCGAGCGATTCGTGGTCAAACCTGACCAGGCGATGGTACTACCCGCCCGGTTGCAGCTCAACATTACGTTTACCGATAAAGTCCACCAAAACACGCAGTCGCTGCCCGATGGGGCCGTATTGAGTAACGAACTGCAAACGGAGTTCTGGGTCATGCAGCTCCTCAACGACAGTACCGCCGTGCGGGTACCGGTCAAAACGGGGCTACTGTCGCCGGGGAAAATCGAGATTCTTCGTCCCCGTTTCGCACCCAACGCCCGCATCGTCAGTCAGGGTGGGTATGGCCTGGGCGATACGGCTTCGGTCGTGATAAACAAAGCGACCAATGGCCAATAAACAACGCATATCTCCCGACCGAACGCGGCCTGACGTGGCCCGGCCGAATGCGGCACCACCCGGATTCTTTCGGTTTCGGGTGCCGATTCTGGCCATCCTGCTGCTGTTGCTGGCGGGGGGCTTCATGGCGTACCGAAACATTCAGGTGTCGCTGTTTCCCGAAAAAACCTTTCCTAAAATCAAGGTCATTGCCAACGCGGGCGACCAGCCCGTCGAGCTGATGATGGTGGCCATTACCCAGCCGCTGGAAAACGCTGTCAATCAGGTCGAGGGGGTGCAAACGGTGCGGAGTGTCACCAGCCGGGGCAGTTGCGAACTGTCGATTTATCTGGACTGGAACGTCGATATCAACGTCTCGCTGCAGCGGGTCAACGCCTATATCAGCCAGATTCAGAATACGCTGCTGCCCAATACGAGCATTGCGGTGCAACGCATGAACCCATCTATTCTGCCCGTTATGGATTTTGCCCTCGAATCCACTGGTCGCGATCTGATTGAACTCCGCAAGCTGGCCCTGTACACCATCCGGCCTTTTCTGAGTCAGGTGCCGGGCGTGTCGAACGTGCAGATCATGGGCGGGCGTACCAAAGAATACTGGATTGTGCTCCGGGCCGACAAACTCG
The DNA here is from genome assembly GCF_000374085.1 of Spirosoma spitsbergense DSM 19989. Lineage (GTDB taxonomy): Bacteria > Bacteroidota > Bacteroidia > Cytophagales > Spirosomataceae > Spirosoma > Spirosoma spitsbergense. Next base: position 17,833 of record NZ_KB893575.1, read on the forward strand.
CGACACTGAACGTGACCCCGGCGGCCATCACGACGGCCCTGGCTAACACCAACTTCGTACAGGCCGACGGGCTGGCTTCGGACTACCATCGGCTGTATCTGACCCTGACCGACGCGACAGTACACTCGAAACAGGACGTAGAAAACATCGTCATCCGCAGCAACGGGCAGCGCGTACTGCGACTCGCCGACGTCGCCACGGTGGAACTCCACGAGCAGCAGGAATTTACGCGCATCGAAGCCAACGGCAAACAAACCGTGCTGGTCAACGTCGTAAAACAACCCACCGCCAACCTCGTAAAACTCAGTGCCGACATTGCCCAGAAAGTACGCGATCTCAAAAATGTGCTGCCCGCCGGTATTACGCTTACGCCCACCTACGTCCAGGCCGATTTTGTGAGTACCGCCGTCAAAAGCGTGACCGACAGTATTTTAATCGGGTTGGCCCTGGCTATCATTGTCACCAGTCTGTTTCTGCGGTCGCTACGGGCGAGCGCGGTTATTTTACTGATTATCCCCGTCGTGCTGGCCACGACCATGCTGGTATTGTATGCCATCGGCTTCACCCTGGATATTATGACGCTGGGCGGTATTGCGGCTGCCATTGGGCTGATTATCGACGATGCGGTGGTGATAGTAGAGCAGATACACTCCGTGGAGGAGGAACACGACGGCGAGTCCACCCCGCAGACTATTCAGCAGGCCATCAGCTACCTGTTTCCGGCCATGATTGGTTCGTCGCTGAGTACCATCGTTATTTTCCTGCCTTTCGCGCTGATGAGTGGCGTGGCGGGGGCGTTTTTCAAGGTGCTGGCTACCACAATGGTTATTACGCTGGTCTGCTCGTTCCTGATTACGTGGCTGGGCTTGCCGGTGGTGTACGGCCTGTTCAGCTTTCTGAAGAAGAAAAAGGGCGAATCCACGCCGGGCAGTTCTGAAACGCACCCCAGCATTGGGAAGTGGCTATCGGTGTTTATCCATCATCCGGTGCTGGCACTGGTATTGTCTGGCGCAATGGGCGTGGCAGTCTATCTGATTTATAGCCGCCTGGAAACGGGTTTTCTGCCCGAAATGGACGAAGGGGCCATCGTTCTCGATTATTTTTCGCCCCCCGGCACGTCGCTTGATGAAACCAACGTCATGCTGACGCAGGTGGATAAGCAGATACGGACCATCCCGGAGGTGCAGGCGTTTACGCGCCGGACGGGGGCGCAGATGGGCTTTTTTATCACTGAACCCAACCGGGGCGACTACCTGATTGCCCTCAAAAAAGACCGCAGCCGTTCTACCAGCGAAGTCATCGATGAGTTGCGCGGTAAAATCGAAGCCACCCAGCCCGCCCTGAACGTCGATTTTGGGCAGGTTTTGGGTGATATGCTCGGCGATTTGATGAGTACCCCCAGCCCGGTGGAAGTCAAGGTTTTCGGCAACGATCCCGCCAAACTCCGGCCCATCGCCCAGAAGGTCAGCGATGTAGTGACAAAGGTACAGGGCACCGCCGATGTGTTCGACGGGGTGGTCATTGCGGGTCCGTCGGTGGTGTTCAGACCCATTCCCGATGCGCTGCTGAACTACGGCCTGACCCCAATGGATTTGCAGAACCAGCTACTTACAAAACTACAGGGCAACGAAGTGGGCAATATTCTGGAGGGCAATCAGTTCGTGAAAATGCGGCTCAAATACCCCGACGCGGGCAGCAACCTGACCGCCCTGCGCCAAAGCCCCATTTTCACCGCCGACGGGCGCAGCCGGTTGTTGTCCGATTTTACGGCGGTATCAGTCGATTCGGGGTCGGCAGAAATCGAGCGAGAAAATCTCCAGCCAATGATTCCGGTCACGGCCCGGCTCTCGAACCGCGACCTAGGCAGCGTGATTCGGGATATTCAGCAACAGGTGGGCAGTCAGGTGTCGCTGGCAGCGGGGCAGCACATCGAATACGGCGGGGCCTACGCGCAGCAGCAGCAATCGTTTCGGGAGTTGCTGATGATTCTGATTTCGGCGTCGCTGTTAGTATTCGTCGTGTTACTGTTTCTGTTTCGCGATTTGAAAGCCGCCGGGCTGATTCTGTTCATTTCGGTACTGGGCGTATCGGGTTCCTTTATCGCGCTGTTCGTGACCAAAACCCCGCTGAATGTAGGCAGCTACACGGGCATCATCATGATTGTGGGTATCATTGCCGAGAACGCCATTTTCACTTTCCAGCAATTTGCCAGTCACCACAAAACCGCGCCCGTTGCCGAATCCATCGAGTTCGCGATTTCGGCGCGTATCCGGCCCAAACTCATGACCGCCACTAGCGCCATTATGGCCCTGTCACCCCTGGCTCTCGGCATTGGCCGGGGTGCGGAACTGCACCAACCGCTGGCTATTGCTGTCATTGGCGGTTTTTTCGCAGCCTTGCCGTTACTGCTACTCATTTTTCCGGGTCTGCTGCGACTGGCGTACAAAGATGAATCAACACAAACCCAATAAACCACTATTTCTTATACACGTAACCCCCAATCTATTATGAACATGCACTGGATTATTCCGATTGGCCTGCTGCTGGCTGGCCCTGTATTCGCCCAGACACCAGCGAACTATCACCTTGTTAAAAAAACGGTTGTCGGGGGCGAAGGTGGCTGGGATTACCTGCTGGCCGATGCCGATGGTGGTCGTCTGTACGTGTCGCACGGCACGCAGGTAGACGTGCTTGACCTGAAAAGCCACGCCAAAATCGGGGTGATTACGCCAACACCCGGTGTACACGGCATTGCCGTGGTGCCCGGCACCAGCGTGGGTTATACCACCAACGGTCGGCCCAACACGGCTACGATGTTCGACACGAAGACCCTCAAAGCAACCAAAGAAATCCCGACCGGCACCAAGCCTGACGCGATTATGTACGATGCCTTCTCCAAACGGGTCTTTATCTTTAACAACGAAGGCAATAGTGCCACGGTGCTGGATGCGGTTACCGGCAACGTCGCCGGTACCGTCGACCTGGGCGGGGCACCCGAAGCCGCCGTCACCGACGACAACGGAACGATTTTTGTGAATCTGGAAGACAAAAATCAGGTGGCGGTTTTCGATGCCAAATCGCTGTCCGTGAAACACCACTGGTCGCTGGGAACGGGTGAAGAACCCACCGGACTGGCCTTCGATAAGGTGCACCATCGGTTGTTCAGCACCTGCCACAACAAAGAAATGGTGGTGCTCGATTCGCAGACGGGCAAGGTACTGGCCACCGTGCCCATTGGTAGTGGCGTAGACGGGGCGGTGTTCGACACCTCCACCGGCTCGGCCATCAGTTCCAATGGAGAAGGGTCCTTAACGGTGGTGAAAGAAACGAAACCCGGCACGTTTGAAGCCGTTCAGACGGTGCAGACGCAACGCGGTGCCCGTACCATCACGATTGACCCGGTGAGCCACCACATCTTCGTTACCACCGCCGACTACGGCCCCGCACCCGCTGCCACCACGGAAAACCCACGCCCGCGTCCGTCGGTAGTACCGGGCAGTTTTACGGTGATGGAGTACAGTAAGTGAGCCTACGGTCGTTGGAATGACAGAAAAGTCTCTCTAATTTCCGAATAGAAAAAAGGTTAAACCATAAACCTCAAACTACTCAACCCCAGTTCTTTTTATGACCCAGGCTCGTATCGAACAGTACCTGAACAACCATCTGACCACCCGTTACCCAGCCGTTACGCGCTGGCTGGCGGCCCGACTAACTACGGAAAACTTTCGGGGACTGCCGCTAACGGCGCTGGTTGGGTTACTGATTATTACCGTGATGACCCTCTCCGAAGTGGCCGAAAATATTGTCAACACGGAGCCGATGGTGCAGGTCGATACCGCCTTTACGCACTGGCTTTTTCAGGCGCGTACATCGAGCCTGAGTCAGTTCTTCTACGGCGTTACCTGGCTTGGGTCGATTTACGCAACTGTCAGTGCACTGGTCATCGGCTCAATCGTTTTGTTCCGGCAGCACAAACGGCGAAATGTGTTCATTCTGTGGTTTGTTGTGGTCGGTATGGGCGCATCCGTGCAGTTGGGTAAGCGTACATTTGTTCGGGCACGTCCCCTACAGGTGGCCTATTATCCCGAAACGGGTTACTCGTTTCCCAGCGGCCACTCAGCCACGGCTATGGCCATGTACGGGCTGCTGGGGTACTGGTTCGTTCGGAGCGTTCACCGGTATCGGAGGCTGATCGGGGCGGGTGCCGTCACGCTGATTCTGTCGGTGGGGTTCAGCCGGATTTATCTCGGCGTTCACTTTCTGAGCGATGTGCTGGGCGGTTACCTGCTGGGTATCTGCTGGGTAATAGCGGGTATTGTCCTGACCGAATGGCAACGCACTACGCACCAGCCGGAAGTGGGGTAGGGCTGTTCGCTATACAGAACTATTTCTTCTGGCAATCACTTTTGTCATGCTGACGAAGGAAGCAACTTAAACGAGTATAACGGACAGGTAAGGATGCGGTAAGATGCTTCCTTCGTTAGCATGACAAAGACACTTATCAAACCCTATCGATGCAACCCAACGCTACTCCGCCGTTAACCATTGTACTGATTCGCCACGGCGAAAAGCCTGCTCAGGGGGACAATCTGTCGCCACAGGGGTTCAACCGGGCATTGCAGCTACCCACCATTCTGCACAGTAAATTCGGCGTTCCCGACCACGTGTACGTACCCGCGATAGGCACGGATGTGACCACCACCCATGCCCGTATGTTTCAGACCGTTACGCCTTTTGCCATTCAGTATAACCTGGGCATCAACAGCAAATTCGATGAGCATGATTACACCCGTATTGCCGACCATGTACGGAACAAAACAGGGCTGGCCCTGTTCGTCTGGGAACACCATGCTATCCCCGAACTGGCAAAAGCGATGGGGATCAGTAACCCGCCCGACTGGCCCGACGATGATTATGACAGCATTTGGATTATTGCCGTCAACCAACTGGGTAAACCCATACTGAGGATGGATAAACAGCACATGACACCCGCCTAATACCCGTATCTTTGTCGGGAGGAATTCCCGAATGAACAGACCCATTGATGATGCCGATACGAAAAATGTTGACCAATGCTTTGTTAACCAGTATACTGCTTGCCCTGATGGGTACGCGGGTGCTGGCGCAGTATCCCATTATTAACGGTAGCCCGGCCGGGCGTTCGCTGCTGACTACGGGGCTGGACCAGGTGTACGATTTGAAATTTACGGAGGCCGAAAACACCTTTGCCCAGTTGGATAAACTGGTGCCCCGGCACCCGGCCGTCGATTTGCTGCGGGGCGTTAGTCTGTTTTACCAGTGGTTTCCGGCCCGCACCAGTCTGGCCCTGCAACGTACCTGTACCCAGCAATTGGAAAAGGCCGCCCGTAAAGCCGAAGACTGGCAGCAGTCGCTCAAAAAAAGCGGGGAAGATAAGGTCGCTCTGCCCGAAGCCATGTTCGTGTATTTTACCGCCGAAGCGATGCTGGCCAAAATCAGTCATTACGAACACGAAACGATGGCGACCGTCCGCTACGCGAAAAATGCCTATCCGTTTGTGCAGAAGGGTAAAGCCTACCAGCAGCACTACCCGGATTTTTACCTCTCAACGGGGTTGTACAACTTTTACCGGGATGTGTACCCCGAAATTCATCCGTTCTACAAAACAGTAGCCTGGGTTATGACGGCGGGAAATAAAAATCTGGGGATGAGTCAGCTACAAATCGCTACCAAACAGGCGCTGTTCGTGCGTACCGAAGCCATCCTATACCTGACCCATTTGCTGACGGACTACGAAAACCGGCCCACCGAAGCCCTGCCTCATCTGGCGCAGCTGACGGTTCGTTACCCCAATAACCCGTACTGGCGCTACAAATACGCCGAGGCTCTCCTGAACGCGCATAAAATGGATTCTGTACCGCCGTTGATTCAGCAGACAATGGCTGGTGAGGCCCCGGTTTATAAACAAATGGGGACGTTACTGAAAGCACGTTATGCCCTGGAAACGGGACAGCGTCCGGCCGCACGGACATACGCGCAGGAGGTAGTAAAAAGTGCGGTTCGGGAAGAAACGGTACGCGCCTACGCCTATCAGGTGCTGGCGAAGGTAGCCCGTCTCGACGGTCAGCAGAAGCTGGCGCGTCAGTATGATAAACTGCTGCTTGAGTTCGCTGAATTCCCGGTTCTGCGCAATCAGGCAAACTGATGAAACGCAACCAGATAGCCGTATGCGTGCATTCAGCCTGTTGCATGGCTTTTCCCGCAACCAGTAGCCAATAACCTGTTCATTTCTAAAGTCTGTTTTATGTGGTGGATTTATGCCCTGCTTTCTGCGTTGTTTGCCGCACTAACGGCAATACTGGCTAAAATTGGTATCAAAGGGGTTAATACCGATCTGGCAACGGCCATCCGGACGGTGGTTATCCTGCTGGTGGCCTGGGGCATTGTGTTCACGCGGGGGGGCATCGATTCTCTCCCCGCGCTGACCCGGCAAAACTGGCTGTTCCTCATTCTGTCGGGCGTAGCGACGGGCCTGTCCTGGATTTTTTACTTCAAAGCCCTGCAACTGGGGAAGGTATCGCAGGTGGCACCGGTGGATAAACTGAGTGTGGCCATTGCCATTCTGCTATCCGTTGTTTTTCTGGGTGAAGTGCTGACCTGGAAAGCCGCCCTGGGTGCCGCGCTGATTATTGGTGGAACGCTGGTGCTGATTCTGTAACTAATGGAGGTAATGGCTGATGGCGGACATAAGCCCAGCTACCGCCCACCGTGCCGACGGTGAGGCCCGACATCGGGATGGCGGGTGGTGTAGCTCCGGGTGCCAGAACGGCTGTGTATCTTGCCTGAACTATGCCAGCCCGTGCTCAACTGCAAACTTCACCAGATCCGCGGGTTTGTTGATGCCCAGTTTGAGGTTAATATTGTTGCGGTGCGTTTTCACCGTAGCCACGCTCAGAAACAGTTTATCGGCTATTTCTTCATTGGTGAAACTCTGCCCCACCAGGCCGATGATCTCGATTTCGCGTTTGGTCAGTTGAAACTGCTTCATGAACGAATCATCGGCATGCAGGTTCGTCTTGTGGGTTTGGGTGAGCTTGGGGTCGTAGTATTTTTTGTCGGCACGCACGGTTTCGATGGCGTTGATGACCTCGTCTACGCCCGAATTTTTGAGAATGTAGCCGTGTACGCCCATTTTTTTGCAGTCGTCCACAAACTTGCGGTCGTTGTACATCGTCAGCACAATTATCTTCAGGGCGGGCACCTGTTTCAGCAGTTGCGCGGCCACGTCCAGGCCATTGGTGTGGGGCATATTGATGTCCAGTAACAGCACATCGGGTTGTAGCCGGTTCACGGCATCCGGCACGTCTTTGCCGCTGAACACCTGCCCTACCACCTGTAGGGTATCCTCGGGCGAAAGCATCATTTTCATGCCATCATTGAAGAGTTGATGATCGTCGGCAATCAGAATTTTTGTTTGCGTTTCCATGCGTTATACGGGTTGGTGTTGATACGGAATCTCAATAATGGTCGTTACGCCGGTGGGCGCGGTGTCGATAGCGAGGGTGCCCTGAACGAAATTTACTTTAGAGGACAGGTTGTTGTAAACCGGGGTGCGGGGACTATCATCTTCGGCAATCAGGGTCAACGTCTGATGATTAAATACCAGTTGCAGGGTAGCCTGCGTAGCGGTCGAATTTTTGATAATGTCGTTGATGAGTTCAGCCGCGATCCGAAACACCTGTACCTCGGTGGCCGCATCGAACCGGCGTTCCTGCCCAATTACCACATACTCGAACTGGACGGAGCTGCCCGGGCCTACCTTGTCGACCGTTTCGGCCAGTGATTTGGCCAGCCCCAGCTGGGCGAAATTTTTGGGCATCAGGTTGTGCGAAACAGTACGCAGATTCTCTACCGCCCGGTCCAGCAGGCCGCGGGCTTCGCCCAGCATCGGGAACCGCTCCCGAACGTCGGGCTTGCGTAACGTACTCGACACGTACCCAATGGCGGTAGAGAGCATGGCCCCCACATCGTCGTAAAGGTCTTCGGCCATGCGGTTACGCTCCATTTCGAGCGCGTCGATAATCCGTTTCGACTGGGCCTGTTCGCTCTGATGAAGAGCCGTGAGCAGCAGACGGTTTTGCCGCTGGTATTTCTGAAACCAGAAGAACAGGATGCCCGATGTAAGTACCAGCAGATCAAACAGCAAATTAATGATGATAAGTATATAACTGTCGAATTGAAACAACGGCTCTTTCCCGCGCGTGAAGGCCAGGTTGATAAAGAAAACCAGCAGGTAACCCACCAGCTGAATAGAAAAAGTGAAGGTGTAAAAAATCACCACCTTTTCGCCTTGCCGGATGCGCTCAAAGATGGACCAGAACGCCAGCCCGATGCTAATAACAATGAGGGCTAACGTTGCATTAAACGTCCATTGAAAATGGTGCAGCGGAAATACGTCGAAAACCCGCAGGACAATGTTCAGTACCAGCAGCAGCGTAAGCCCGTATTTGAACCCGTTTACGGCGTAACACGCCCGGCTTTGCCCCGCTTTTTGCCCGATAAATTGCTGCATAAACTGTAACTGTGTCAGCATAATGAGCCAGCCCGAGAGCAATTGGGGGTCGAGCCGGTTGAAGGCCGGGGTGTTAGGCCAGAGGTATTGAAATCCCAGGCCCGACTGTCCCGAAATGTGGAAGGCAATGGCCAGGATGAGGCAGATAAACCAAAAATAGATCCGGTCTTTCGTAGCCACAAAAGCAACGGTGTTGATGAGCAGAATCAGGAGGCTGAATCCGGTCAGGAAGCCCCAAGACAGGTAATCATTCCGGTCGTGTCGCTCGAAGGTATTACTCCCCCACAGGCTGACCCGAACACCCAGTACCTCGTGCCGTTTGGCCACCATGATAAATAAATCGGTGGGGGCTTTAGCCGTCAGTGAAATCGGAAACAGCCAGTTTCGGCTCGGAAAGGCCCGCGAATCGAAGGGCCGGGCGTCGCCCGTAAGTACCTGGTGAATCAGGTTATTTCCGGTTAGCTGATAAAACCAGAAATCATTGATGCGCGGATTGTCGAGTTCCAGAAAAGCGGTTTGAGGGGTACTGGAAGCCAGTCGCAGATGAATCCAGTGATGCGAAGCCGTGTAACCCTGGTTCAGCAGGCTGGACGGTAAAGGCTTAAAACGCCCCTGCTTATGAAGCCGGACTATCTGCTGCATGGAAAGTCGGGTGGTGGTGTCCTCAAAATGATCGATGAAGCCGTCCAGCAAATACCGTTTGTCGGACGTGACCCGATAAGTTTGCTGCGCTTCCACGGCAGAAAGCGATACGATGAGCAGGAGCAGTATGAAAACGGGATGTCTCAACAACAGTGGGTGATTTGGGCAAAGCTAGCCGGATACGCCCTGCCAAAACATACTAACTTGTTTGTATTTTTTGCGAAAGCCGAACGGCTATGGTGGTACCGTCTCCTCCCGAATCGAGGGTTACGTCGGCCTGTAGTTCGTGGGCGCGGGCGTACAGATTCTTCAGGCCAATACCCGGTTGGCTTTCTCCGGCCGACCGGGCATCGAACCCCCGGCCGTTGTCGCTGACCGTCAGCGAAACACCCCCGGCCTCATTCGTTAGTACAACATGCGCCTGCGTGGCCTGCGCGTGTTTGCGTACATTATTCATCAGTTCCGTAGCAATCCGGTACAACTGCACGTCCTGACTAACCGATAACGCGGGTTTTTCGCCCGTTTGCACAAACGTGAACTGCACTAACTGGGTCTGGTTGAGTTGCTCCGTCAGTTCAGCCAGGGCAGCGGCCACGCCTTTTTGGGCCACCGCAACGGGTAGCCTGTTCCGGGCAATCCCATCCAGGTCGGCATCCGCTTTCTGAATAAGCCGAACCGAATCGGTAAGCTGCGCCGACGAAACTACGCCGGTCAGGAGGTGCTGGACCTGCCCGAGTCGCTGGCTTACATCGGCGCGGAGGAGGTGCTGCACCTGTTCCCGTTCCGCATCGAGCATCTGGATAATTTTCTGGTTTGTCTGCTGCTGCGTCCGTGTCAGGTTGAGTGTCAGCGTCTGATGCTCCCGCACCGACTGCCGGTAGCGGTACGCCAAGAGGTAGGCAAACACCACTAAGTCGATAAAAAAGATGACAACTATGAGCAGGTACGGCTCAATCAGATAAACCCCGTCGGCCTGGTTGCGCGACATATTCTGGATAATATTGACAAACTGGCCAGTCATTTGCAGGGCCAAACCGGCCCCGTATAGCTGCCGGAGTGCATTGTCTGACTGTAAACTAACCACAATAATCCACAGAAAAGCTAAAACAGTTGCATTTGCCAGTAGGGTATGGATGCGCGTAACCACCTGAATCAGTTCCGGATAGTGCTGCGGCAGGTGCAGTAGTTGCGCGGCAAGTAACCCCGTGAAACCAGCCCAGAAAGTACACTTCAGTACCTGCGTGGCCCAAAACAGCCGTTTGTGTTCCTGCTTTAGATTCAGAAAATACTGCTGAAACTGAAGCATAGCCGGTACATACAGCCAAAGTGCCTGGATGAGTGGGTCGGGTGCGTTGAGGGCGGGCAGCCCCGGCCACAGGTACTGGAAGCCCAGCCCCGAATCGGCGGCCTGCCGCAGAAACAGGCCAGTCACATAAATAGCGTACCACAGGTATACAGGGTCATTGCTGGTGCGCCAGAACAGTACGTTGAGCAGTACCACCAGCGCCACAATACCCACAAAAATGCCCCACAGAAAATATTCGCGCTGCTCTTTGTCCTCAAAATCGCTGGTGCGCCAGAGCGTCATCTCGGTCGCTAAATTCTCGTACCGCTTGTCGAGCCGGAGGTAATACTCAGTAGGCTGGCGGGGGCTGCTATGGAGTGGGAAAGCGAAGGTTTTAGTGGGTATGGGCCGCTGGCTGAACATGAACCGGTCGCCCGTTTTGGTGACCGACATTACGAGGCCATTTCGCACCGTTATCAGTTGCAGCGCATTGATAGCATGATTCCGAACGTCGAGGGTCAGGTCCGTTTCAAGGCTGTCGGGCGGCAACCGGAACCGGTACCAGTGGATTGACTCGGTGTAACCCACGTTTTGCCGCCGGTGCCGGATGGGGGCAAACCCCGCCGACTGCAGTACGGACTGGATGGTGGCCCGCGCCGTAGTGTCTTCCCAGTGAAACAGGGTTATTGGAAAGGCTTTCATGGGCGCTGTAGAGCGGGCATGATACCACGAAAAGCCCCAAATGGCCAGTATTACTATTCCAAACAAGCCAATCAGATTCCGGACCATATCAGGCAGTGGGAAAAGGGACGGTGAGCATCACGGAATGCCCCTGCTCATTGGTTTCAATGAGTAAGTCGGCGTTCAGAAACTCCGCTTTCGTGAGCAGGTGGGGCAAACTGCGTTCGTCCCGGTAGTCAGGCTGTGCGGGGCCATTGTCTTCAACGGTCAGGTTCAGGTAGCCGGGGTGATAAATCAACTGGACCGTAGCCTCGGTAGCGTGGTTCTGGTGCTGAACCTGCTGAATCAGTTCGGTGGCTATACCAAACAGTAGCCGTTCCGTTTGAGCGGGTAGCCGTTTAACGTCTCCCAGGCTGATAAACTGAAACTGCGTACCCATGCCCGATTTCTTTCGTATCGTTTCGTCAATGGCTTCGGCCAGGCCCGTCTGTTCGAGGTGCTTCGGCATCAACTGGTGCGACAGGGTTCGCAGTTCGTGGGCGGCTTCGTCGAGCAGGGTCTGCGCGTGCATCAGGGGTCCCGTTTTTTCGGTACGGGTCAGCACCGACAGGTAGCCCTTTGCCACCGACAGGGTAGGGCCGATGTCGTCGTGGAGGTCCTGCGCCAGTCGCTGCCGTTCCTCTTCCAGCGCATCGATTACCCGTTGCTGCGTTTGCTGATGGGCGGTGAGCAGGTCGAGTTCGAGGGTACGGTTAATTTGGCGGGCAACCTGGTAGCGATAGGCCAGGCCATACGAGAAAAAGACAATATCCAGGAAAACGGTTACGCCCATGATAACATACGTCAGCACATCAAACGGCAGGGGCCAGCCTCTATCCTGGCACCAGTTGATGAGCGACACCAGTACGAAGCCCGAAAACTGAATCAGCAGCGCGTAGGTGTAATACCGAACTAATTTTTCCTGTTGCCGCAATGAACTCCGGCGCTTGTGCTCCCACAAGCTAAGGGCCGTCAGCGTAATGAGGGCTATCACAAAATAGCGTGTAGCCGATGCGGTAAACTTATACAGGTACAGTTCGCGCCCGGCCACGTCGGAAAGCTGAATGCCAATCACTGCCAGCAGGGTTATCAGAACTACTAGTTTGAACCCGTTATTCCAGCGATATATCCGGCTTCTCAGGGCGGTTTGCCGGATAAAAAACTGCATAAAGGTGAGCTGCGCAATCATGGCTGCCCAGATGTAGAGGTAAACCGGCGCGAGCTCGTTGATGCGGGGCGTATTGGGCCACAAATACTGAAACCCCAACCCGGCATCGGAAAACAGATGCATGGTCATGAAGTGAATATACAGCCCGAACCACAGGTAAATCCGGTCTTTGGTAGCCAGCAGCATCACAACCGCTACAATAAGTACCAGGCAGATAACGCCGATGTATATACCCCACGCAAAATACTCGTCGCGGTCGGTATGCAGGAAAACGGTCCGGGGCCAGAGCCGGATAAAGAAGGACAGGATGGCGTTGGGACGGTTGAAGCGCAGGTAATACCCGGCCCGTTCGCCTGCCAGCAGCCGGAGCGGAAAAACGTAATTATTGTTGAGGTAAGGCCGGTGGCTGAAGCTAAATCGGTCGCCGGTGTGCCCCAGCGACTGGATGACCCCGTTCTGAACGCTGAACAGTTCGAGGTCGTCGATGTTGGCGTACTCGATTTCCAGCATCAGGCTGGCTTTCTGAACGGTTTCCAGCTCAAAATAAAGCCATTGCACGGCGGTGTTATAGCCAAAATCCTGCCGGACCGTACGGCTGTTGGATAGGCTGAATTGCCCCTTGTTCTGCCGTTCTACTGCCTGGTTAATGGTGAGTTTGCCCGTTGTGTCTTCCAAATGATACAGGGCTTCCCGTAGAGATAATTCGCCGGAGGGCAGGGCCGAAGCACCAACCAACAGAGGCTGAGGGCCGGACTGCGCCCAGGCTGCGTGGCTGAGCCAGACGCACAGCCAAAAACACCGAAAACGGTTCATGAGAAGGGAAGGATTTGCCGGGATAGATGCGAAACTCCCTCAAAAGAAAACCTTTTACGGTAAAAATACAAACAAGTTGGTATGGATTTGCCCCTGTCCAATCTGCCACCTTTGTATCACCCAAACGGGATAATTTCTTTCTCTTTTTTAACCAAATCAAATCAAACAAAAATCATGAAAAAAGTAAGCTTGATTCTCGCCCTTGTTTTCGGCTTCGCAGCCACATCATTCGCTCAGTACGGTGCGGCAAAATGCGCCTGGAATATGGAAAGTGCCCCGTATAATTCAAACCAGACAATAATACAGTTCACCAACATTGTGCTGCTCGGGATTTCGGATAGTGAGGGTGAGCCGGTCTATTCCGTTGCACTGACGGCAAACTTCGGTACCGGCAAGGCATCCAACGTTGTGCTTACCGAAAGCAAATCAGGAAAAAAATGGCTGATGAATCAGGTTAGCCCCGGGGGCAAACCCTTACCAACTCCCTGCAACAGTGGTCAGGGGGCCACGTTCAGTGATGCACTGGTGTACCGGTCATCAATGACAAATGTCTCGGTTTACGTTTCCGTGCGAGACAATGGTAAAGCGGTGTACGTGTTCGCCCACAAACCGATGGACACCAAGCTGAAACTATAACCGGCTTACCAATTCCATACAAGAGGCTGATCCATCGGGTCGGCCTTTTTTATGGAGTACACTAGTAAAAATACAAACAAGTTAGTATGGATTTTCCCCTGCCCAACCGGCCACCTTTGTATCACCCAAACGGGATAATTTCTTCATCTTTTTTTTAACCAGCTACAGTCATGAAAACACAAAAACTGATCGGTATCATCGGCGCGGGAGTCAGTGGCTTGGTTACGGCCAAAACCATGCGCGAACACGGTTTCGAGGTGGTGCTCTTCGAGAAAGAGGCCGAGCTGGGGGGCGTCTGGACAAGCACCCGCCGGTATCCGAACGTGACCACGCAGAACACCCGCGATACCTACACGTTTTCGGATTTTCCGATGCCCAGACACTACCCCGAATGGCCCACCGGTCAGCAGGTGCAGGAATACCTTACCAACTACGCCCGCCATTTCGACCTGCTGCCCCACATTCAGTTCGGCACCGCCATTCGCCACGCCGACCCCATCAACGGCGGACACGGGGGCTGGGTGATGCATACCGTGCAAAACGGGATTCCCGGCCGGGTAGAAGTCGATTTTCTGGTGGTTTGTAATGGCGTTTTCAGCGAACCGGCTGTGCCAGCTATCCAGGGCCGGGAGTCGTTTGGTGGGCAGGTGATGCACAGCACGGCCTTCCGGCAGGAGCACCTCGACGCGGCCAAAACGCAGAAAGTAGCGGTGGTGGGCTTTGCCAAATCGGCCCACGATATTCTGTCGCAGGTGAGTTCGGTTTCGGAGAAGCCGGTGTGTATTTACCGGGAAGCGAAGTGGAAAATGCCGCGTATTTTCTGGGGCCTTAATTTTAAATACCTGCTGCTGCACCGTTTTGGCGAGTCGCTGTTTCCGTACCGGTTTTTGTACGGTATCCATAAATTCCTGCACGGCCCAATGGGTAAACCCGTTACCAACTTCCTGGTTAAAAGCATCGGCAACCTGGTAGCGGCCCAATTGAAACTCAAAAAAAGTGGACTGCTGCCCGATAAGCCTTTCGACAGCATCGCCAACTGCTCCATTGGCCTGACCTCCGACAATTTTTACGAGTGGGCCGCTACGGGCGATATCCAACTTGAAAAGGGGGAAATCAGCCGGTTTGAAACCGACGGCGTTCGGCTGACCAACGGCAAAAAGATTGAGGCCGATATCGTTGTGTTTGCCACCGGTTTCCGGCAAACGGTGCCGTTTTTCGACGCCGATATAACCCGGCGGCTGCGGAATGCCAAAGGCTGGTTTCAACTCTACCGGAACGTACTGCCCGCCGATGTGCCGAACCTTTCTTTTGTGGGCTACAACCCCTCGTTATTCACGCCGTTTACGTCCGAAATGGCCGCGCATTACTCAGCCCAGTACGTTAAAAATCAGCTTAACTTGCCCGATGCCGCCGGGATGAAAGCGGAGATTGCCCGGCATCAGGAATGGCTCATGCAGCGGGTGCCGCACGGGCATTCGTCGGGTACGTGCATTATCCCGTTCTCGTTCCACCACGCCGACGAACTGATGCGCGATATGGGTCTGAAAACCCGCCGTACCGGCAACCCGGTAACCGAGTTTATGGCCCCGTTCAACCCCGGTATGTACAAGGGACTGACGCAGGAATTGCAGCGGTTGCCCGCGGCCCGGTCACAACCCAAAGTGGGGCAGATGTTGGCTAATGCAGTAGCCGTAGTTTGAGGTAGTAAACAGGACAGACCTCACAAGTAGCTGATTTTACCCCTGACTTTTCTGGAGATTCAGGCTTTGCGAACACCCCTTACCCACGAACCACCCCCCTGACTATGACACCCTTTGCCAACTTCCTTACCCGCATTGCCAACTGGAAAACGTTGCTGTTTCTGGGGGTAATTTACGTAAGTTTTCCCGCCTACTGGTTTAAAAACGCCGGAGCCACCATCAGTCAGTTAGCGGGGAAACCCGTTGACCCCATCGACCTGACGTTTGGGTTCAACCCCGCCCGGACGCTGGCGATGGTGGCCGGGTACGGCCCCACTGCCCGTGCTTTTTACGCCCGCACCGAACTGACGATTGATCTGGTTTACCCCGTCGTGTACAGTTTTCTGCTGGCCGTAATCCTGACGATGCTATTTCGCCACTGGTCTAACAGACAGTTTGTTCTGTTACCCTTTGTCGTTCTGTTGTCCGATTACCTCGAAAATGCGGCCATTGTAACGCTGCTGACTGGCTACCCAGCGCAATCAATGACTGTGGCCGTGCTGTGTGAAGTGTTTAAACTAATCAAGTGGCTTTCGTTCGGGATTACCGTTTGCCTGGTTGTTTATGGGCTTGTCTTAAGGGTTTCAGGACGCAGAGACGCCCGCCCGAGAAACGGCTAAAGTGAATTAGTGCAGCGTACCCGGATAATTGAATTAGTGGGGTGTTGATTTTATGACACCCCATCATGTGCCTTTGATGATACGGCTATTCGTTCAGAACAGAGCTCCGTTCAGTCTTGTAATCAGTTGTCACCACCCACCAGACGGGCGATGTTGCTTTTGACTACCTGACGGAAAGGTAGAAAGTGGCTGCCGATCATCCCCTAATCACCCACATTGACCCGGTCCGCCATCAGTGAACCAGATGCCCGGAAGGGGTGAACGCTGATCAGTGAAATGGTTAACGTTAGGGTGTTCCAGGCTATTGACCGTTTGGATCGGTCAGTATCCGTTCCCGGGTATCATTCCCTGCAATCCGCAGCCGCTCCTGTATTTAGGGGTGGCTTTTTTTTGAACAATTAACTCAGTATCAGAAAAATACAAACTTGTTTGTATGGATTTGCCCCTCCTCCATCTGCCATCTTTGTATCACCCAAACGGGACAAACATTGCTCATTTTAACCAACGGCCAACGGCCACAAACCAATCAGTATCATGAAAAAAGTACTCAGTATCCTCGCCCTTTCCCTGATTGCCTTATCAGGATTTGCCCAACCCGCCAAATACTCCTTCGAGGAGGTGTCGTACAGCGCCCGCGATAAAACAAAATGGGTGCAGATTTACTCATCCGACATTGTTGATGCGGATGGCGCACCCAGGTACAGCGTTATCGCCCAAATTGATGTTCAGACGAACAAACTCAAGGAGTACTCGGTCTATCTGTCGGAAACCGGAAAGTCTGGTTCGCTGTGTATGAGTACCGTCAATCACATCAGTCACCTGTACTTAAGTACGCCCAACACGGGGGGCGTGGAGGCCTACGCCTGCCGTAACAAGTTTACCAACGTAGTTATCTATTTCCTGGCCGGTGCCACCACGTCGGATACATTTAAGTTTCTGATTCATGTGCCATCGGGCCCGCAGAATATTAAGATGTAGTCCGGTGCGGGACTACTGACTGAACCCGGCACAAATTATCCTCTTTTTAACCCGTTCAATCGCCAGCGAAAGACTCCGGTCTGTTCGCTGGCGATTATAGTTTCATGTCTGCCTGAGTTTAGGTTGTGAGCAGTTGTTTTGTGCTGATAATGAGTAAAATACAAACTTGTTTGTATGGATTGGCGGGGGCGGGAATTGCCACCTTTGTCGGGTAATCCAGACACGAAAAAGCTTGTGAAAACGTCTTTTCTTTTCCTCTTCCTCAACATACTGTCAGGCAGTCTGACAATGGCCGGTAACGGATCGGCGCGTCTGGATACCGCAACCGTGCCACAGCCGGACTCCACCCGCCCCGCCCAACCCGCCTTAACCATTACCGGCGATCTTGACCTGACAAAAAGCGTCTATGCCATGCGGGGTCAGGAGGGGGCTTCGGCTTCTGCGCAGCATACGCCCTGGTACCTGACGGGTAGTCTGGTTCTGGCAACCCGCTCTGGCTGGATCATTCCCCTTCAGGCCGTGTGGAGTTCGCCCGCCAGCAGCAACGGGCAGACCTACAATACCATTGGCGTTAGTCCACGCTACAAAAACTGGCTGACGCTGCACGGAGGGTACCGCAATCTGGAGTTTTCGCCCTTTACGCTGGCGAGTCATACCGTACTGGGCGCGGGCGTCGAACTGAATCCGGGCCTGTTACGGGTTGGTCTGATGGCGGGGCAGTTCAGCAAAGCCGTTGAGGCAACCGCAACCGACCCCGACCGGGTGGCCACCTTCCGGCGGATGGGCTACTGCGCCAGAATTGGCGTTGGCAATGACCGGACTTACCTCGATGTAATTTTGCTTAACGCAGCCGACGATGCCCAGTCTATCCGGCCCGATACCCTGGGTTACCTGACGCCCGCCCAAAACGTGGTGCTGGGGTTGAGTGGCCGGATTCGGACCAATCGGAACATAACAGTCGAGCTGGATGCGGCTGGCAGTGCCTATACCAGCGATACCCGCGCTGAACCGTTGCCTGCAACATCGGCCGATAGTCGGCTGCACTACGTACACTACCTGAACGGAGTCAAAAAATCAATTTCTGTCAATTCATCCACCAGCATCCGTACGGCAGTACAGGCATCGCTGAACTACCGCCTGAACTGGGTCGACCTGCGCCTGCGGTACAAGCGCGTTGAACCCGGCTATCAGTCCATGGGGGCGTACTACATGCAAACCGACATCGAACGGATTACGGTAGCTCCCACCATCCGGCTGTTTAAAAATCGACTCCAGTTTCGGACCAGCGCAGGCTGGCAGCACGACAACCTGAACAATCAGAAGCGTACCCGAACCAACCGGCTGATTGGCTCCGTAAGCGTCTCCTACACAACGAACAACAACCTGACGCTCGATCTGTCGGTATCGAATTACGGTACTACGCAGCGGGCAGGCTACCGCCCCCTCAACGACACCACCCGGTTGGCCCAGAATAACCGAACCCTGTCGGGCAGCGTGTTCAAGTCCTGGACCGGACAAAATAAACTGCACAATCTGACTGGTTCGGCAACGTACCAGGAATTGCAGGACCTTAACCCGTTTACCGCCGACAATAACTACAGTCAGAACTGGAACTACACCGTTGGCTACACCCTGCAGCATCCCGCAGCCGGGCTGGACCTGAACCTGGGCTATACCTACACCTTCAGCCGGGCAGTGGAGCTGAGTTTTCTGTTTCACGGCCCCACCGTAAGCGTACAGAAAAAACTGGTTGCCGATAAGCTGAGCGCGTTGCTGATGGTTGGTTACCTCAGAAATGAAGAAACCCTTACCGGCGAAATGCAGCAGGGGTTTACACTGAACAACACCCTTACGCTCGACTACCAGCTAACGCCGGTGCACAGGCTGTCGATAAGCGGAACTGATAACCGCAGTCGGGGCGCGCAGTCCTACCGCCAGCAGCAGGCTACCGTTCAGTACACGGTGTCATTCTGACAATGATAGCCCCCTATGCCCTGCCTTGTGGGGGAACGAAGCCGCTGGTGTAGCGCTGATTTGACGGGTGTTAGGAGGAACACCCGTATAGCATACTTACAAAACACCTCATCATACAGGGTATGCTGTTGCATGACTGTTGCCCGGTCGGGGGAGGAAGCTGGCATAAAAGCCGGAGGGGGCCGCGTTTCGTAGTAATAGCAGCGAATCGCCAACTCCCCAAACGAGGCTGCGTACCAAAAGACCAGCGTAGCCTCCCGGCCCTGTTGGCAACTGGACGCACCGGAGGGACTTTCCTGATAGTATAACTTGATCGCTGTCATACGGCTGAATGACCAATATCAGCCGCAATGGAGTCGCGGGTCATGATTAGAACAGGCGCAGGCGACGACCTTTGTCTTGCCTGGTAGCTCCCACGGTGCTGTAGCGTATCAGCCTGATCATCTGAGGCAATAGTTCAAACAGGCGGAAGCGGCACCCGGGCCAGCCAGCTATGTATATGCCTATGAGCCGCCCAATCCAGTTGAATGCAGAAAATAACCAGACCAAAGCACCATCATCAGACGGGTCGACTTACGGTAAAATCATCTCCGTTCGGGGGAGTGTGGTGGATGTGTGGTTTGATCATGATTTGCCAGCCATCTACTCGGTGCTCTATGCCGGAGTAGACAGGCAGGTTACGATTGAAGTGCTGACCCAGCTCGATGAACATAGCGTTCGGGGAATTGCCCTCAACCCCACGCAGGGACTGGCGCGGGGTATGCGCATTGAAACAGAGGGGAAACAGCTTTCAGTACCGGTCGGGAAGGAAATAATCGGTCGGATGTTCGATGTGTTTGGCAAAACAATCGACCACGACCCACCCTTGCCCGACATGGCTCAGCGCTCCATTCATCAACTGCCCCCACCGCTGTCGAAGCGGTCGACGAAATCAGAAATTTTCCTTACCGGCATCAAAGCCATTGATGTACTTATTCCGCTGGAGCGGGGTGGGAAAGCCGGTTTGTTTGGCGGGGCGGGTGTTGGCAAAACCGTGTTGCTCACGGAGATGATTCACAACATGGTTGGCCACTCCAATGGGGTAAGTCTGTTTTGTGGCATTGGCGAACGCTGTCGGGAAGGCAACGAACTCTACCACGAGATGAAGGATGCCGGGGTGCTTCAACACATGGTGATGATGTTCGGCCAGATGAACGAGCCCCCCGGTGCCCGCTTTCGCGTGGGTCATGCCGCCCTGACCATGGCCGAATACTTTCGGGATGATGAACACCGCGACGTACTGCTGCTCATCGACAACATATTCCGGTTTATTCAGGCGGGGATGGAAGTGTCGGGTCTGTTGGGCCAGATGCCGTCGCGGCTGGGCTACCAGCCAACGCTGGCAACCGAACTCTCCAAGCTGGAAGAACGCATTGCCAATACCGATGCGGGTGCTATTACCTCCATCCAGGCCGTGTACGTACCCGCCGATGATTTGACGGACCCGGCCGCCGTACACGCGTTTTCGCACCTGTCGGCATCCATTGTGTTATCCCGAAAAAAAGCCAGTGAGGGCCTTTACCCCGCCATCGACCTGTTGCAATCCAATTCTAAAATGGCCACCCCCGGCACCATCGGTGATCGGCACTACGCACTGGCGCAGGAGATTCGGCGGGTGCTGGCGCAGTATGAAGACCTACAGGATATTATCGCCATGCTGGGTCTGGAGCAGCTTTCGGCCATCGATCGGGACCTCGTAAACCGGGCCCGGCGGCTGGAGCGATTCCTGACGCAGCCCTTTTTTACCACCGAGCAGTTTAGCGGCCTTACCGGCAGGGATGTCAGTCTGGAAGAAGCCCTCCGTGGTTGCGAGCGGATTCTGGCCGGTGAGTTCAACGACCTGCCGGAAAGTGCGTTTTACATGGTCGGCACCATTGACGAGGTGATTAAAAAAGCCGGTTCGTCCGGCAAATCAGCCAATCTGAAATCCGAAACCGCAGCCAAACCGGCAGTAGCCGTTGACAAATAAACCAACCAATTATGGACCAATCCGGGATGAATCTGAACGTGTTGCTGCCATTCCGGGTCTTCCTCAGCCTCCGGAACGTGCGCCGTATTGTGGTAGAAACGAATGCTGGTTCCTACGGTTTTTTGCCTCACCGTCTCGATTGTGTGGCCGCGTTGGTACCCGGTATCTTTACGTACGAAACCGATAAAGGAGCCATTCATTACGTAGCCGTAGACGAAGGCGTTTTGGTAAAAGCAGGTGCCGACGTGTCGGTATCCGTACGCAATGCCATTGGCGGGGCCGATCTTGGGAAGCTCCGGGAATCGGTAGAAAAGGAATTTATGCAGCAGGATGCGCAGGAACAGACGGTTCGCTCGGTGATGAAAAAAATGGAAACCAGTTTCATCTCCCGGTTAGAAAAGCTTCGGCAGGAATAACCATGAAATCGACCCCTGAAAAAACCGGTTCATCCTTCAGCCAGCAGATTGGCGAGCAGGAAAACCAGAAACTGAATGCCCAGCATGAAACAAAGCAGGGCGTCTGGTATGGATTGGGCATGTTTGGCATGATCGGCTGGTCTATTACGGTGCCCGTCTTACTGGGGACGGCATTGGGAGTCTGGCTGGATAACCACTACCCCGAATCGTTTTCCTGGACCATCACCCTGCTGTTTTCAGGGCTTTTTTTGGGTTGCCTGACCGCCTGGACGTGGGTATCGACCGAAGAGAAAACAATGCATCAAAACAAGGAAAAATCCGATGAATGAATTCGTAAAAATTACACTGGCCGGACTGGCAGGCCTGGGCCTGGGTACCTTCTTCTTTTATGGCCTCTGGCTCACGGTCCGCAAAACACTCACTACCAGCAGGCCCGCCCTCTGGATGCTGAGCAGTTTCATGATTCGGATGGGTATAACCGTTGCGGGCTTTTTCTACGTAGGAAACGGAAACTGGCAGCGACTGGTGGTTTGCCTGCTGGGGTTTGTCATTGCCCGTTATATGGTTACCTACCTCACCCGGTCTGCCGAAGCCCAACAACAACCGGTAGATAAATCGATCAGCCATGCATCTTAGCCCCGACGACGTTATCTTCTGGCAGTACGGGTTCATCACCATCAACCTGACGCTGGTTACGACCTGGGGATTGATGGTAGTGATGGTCGTTGGCTCAGGGTTAATTACCCGGAAACTGAAAACGGGGCTACACATTTCCCGCTGGCAGTGCGCCCTCGAAATAATTGTTACGGGCATCAATACCCAAATCGAGGAGGTTGGGTTACGTCAGCCCCAAAAATACATTGGCTTCATTGGCACGCTGTTTCTATTCATTGCCATCGCCAATATGTGCATCGTTTTTCCGGGATACGAACCCCCAACCGGCTCGTTATCAACCACTACTGCGCTTGCTCTGGGTGTATTTCTGGCGGTGCCCTTTTTTGGCGTCGAGCGGGGCGGGGTGCTCACGTACCTGAAATCATACCTGCAGCCAACCTTCATCATGCTTCCCTTCAACATTATCAGCGACATTACCCGGACGCTGGCCCTGGCGGTGCGTCTGTTCGGAAATATCATGAGCGGGGGCATGATCGTCGGTATTCTGCTGAGCATATCGCCCCTTATTTTCCCCGTCATCATGAACGTGCTGGGCTTACTGACGGGGCTGGTACAGGCCTATATTTTTAGTATTCTGGCTACGGTGTACATCGCGGCCGTGGTGTCGAAACCCGATAAACAAACGTGAATTTAAAATTTGATTTTGTTCAGTATTATCCCGTAGGGATCAAACAGCGATGCGTCGGTAGAAACCCCGGGTAGCCAATGCAATCCAGCGTGCCGTAGGTACGCAACAATTGCGCGGGTTGCGTACCTACGGCACGCTTAGGCTTGAGGTGATTTTAATTTCTACCGACGCTTCGCTGTGAAGGCCCTACGGGCCAAAACATGGCCCACTGTTAACCCGAATTCACGATCAACAAATACAACCAATCAAACCTATGGATAGTATCACCATTATTGCCCTAGTCTCCATCATCACGGCGGGCTTCACCACGGGTGTCGGAACAATGTATCCGGCCCTGAGCGAAGGCAAAGCCGTTGTCGCGGCCCTGAGTTCCCTGGCCCAGCAGCCCGATGCGTCATCGACCATTACGAGAACCTTATTTGTGGGCCTGGCTATGATCGAATCGACCGCCATTTACTGTTTCGTCGTGTCGATGATTCTCATTTTCGCCAACCCATTCTGGAACCACTTCATCGCTAAATAAGCAGCTATGCAAATCAACTGGTTCACTGTCATCGCACAGCTCTTTAATTTTATCCTGCTGGTGTGGCTGATGAAACGCTTTCTGTATGCCCCCATTCTGGCTGCCATCGACGAGCGGGAGAAGAAAATAAAGGCGCAACTCAACGACGCAAAAGATCAGAAAGCCGAAGCCAAAAAAGAGCAGGATGAGTTCAGTGCTAAAAATGCGGACTTCGATCAGCATAAAAAGGCGTTGATGGATGCCGCCATTGCCGAAACGCAGACCGAGCGGCAAAAACTGCTCGATGCTGCCCGAACCGACGCTGAAACCCTGCGCACTAAACAAGCCAGAGCGCTGGAAGAAATGCAGGCCAGCTTGCAGACCGATATTGCCAAAAAGACGCAGCAGGCCGTTTTCTCGATCACCCAAAAAGCACTGGTCGACCTGGCTTCCGTGAGCCTTGAGAGCCAGTCTGTAGCCGTTTTCATCGAACGACTCAGGCACCTGAAAGCCGATGAGAAACAGGCGTTTGTGGATGCGTTTCAGGCCGACAAAAAGCCGGTTCAGATAAAGAGCGCCTTTGCCTTGTCGGCCAGTCAGCAAACCGATGTGAAAGCCGCACTCACTAAACTCCTCGGCGCCAGTGCCGACGGCGCGTTTACGACAGACCCGGCTTTAATCAGCGGTATTTCCCTGATGGCCAACGGGTATAAGCTGGCCTGGAGCGTGGCAGACTACCTGACATCGCTCGAAAAAAGCATATCGGTACCAAAATCTGTGGCCCCGAAAAAAGAATCAGATACGAAAAAACATGCCGTCAACTGACTTACGCGAATGCATAAACAGCACCTTCGATGACTTAATCACGGGCAGTGAAACGTTTACCCCTTCGCTGGTTCCCCGCGAGATCGGTACGGTCATGAGCGTGTCGGCGGGCGTTGTCCGGGTGTCGGGGCTGCCGGGTGCGGGCTTCGACGAACTGCTGGCGTTTCCCGGCGGGCTATTTGGTATTGCCTATAACATCGATGAAACGGAGATCGGTGTTATTCTGCTGGGTGAAGATGACCGGCTGAACGTCGGCGACATGGTCGAGCGGACGGGCCGGGTCATGGATGTTCCCGTGGGCGATGCATTGCTGGGACGGGTGATTACGCCCCTGGGAGAACCCCTGGACGACGGCGATCCGATTGCTACCCGGAAGCGACTCCCCATCGAGCGGCCTTCCCCGGCCATTATGGATCGGTTGCCGGTCACGGTTCCGCTGCAAACGGGTTTGAAAGTGATCGATGCGCTGATTCCCGTTGGTCGCGGGCAGCGCGAACTGATTTTAGGCGACCGGCAGACGGGTAAAACGGCCATTGCCCTCGACACGATTCTGAATCAGCGCGACAGGGAGGTGGTATGTATCTATTGCGCCATCGGCCAGCGGTCGTCTTCGGTGGCGAAAGTGATTGCCACCCTGCGCGAAACGAAAGCCCTGGACTATACCATTGTGATGGTAGCCGAAGGAAATGACGCTCCCGGCCTGAAATACATTGCCCCCTATGCTGCCACCAGCGTAGCCGAGTATTTTATGGAACAGGGCCGCGATGTGCTGATTGTTTATGACGACCTGACCAATCACGCCCGGGCGTATCGCGAACTGTCGCTGCTGCTCCGGCGACCACCGGGCCGGGAAGCCTTTCCCGGCGATATTTTTTATATCCACTCCCGATTACTGGAACGATCGACGCACCTGAGCCAGGAATTGGGCGGTGGGTCGCTGACGGCCCTGCCCATCATCGAAACCGAAGCGCAAAACATCTCGGCCTACATTCCGACGAACCTTATTTCCATCACCGACGGGCAGATCTACCTGTCGCCCAGCCTGTTCGAATCGGGTATTTTGCCGGCCGTTGATGTAGGTAAATCCGTTTCGAGGGTGGGTGGCAAGGCGCAGTTGCCCGCCTACCGATCCATTACGGGAAATCTGAAACTGGACTATTCGCAGTTTGAAGAACTGGAAAACTACGCCCGGTTTGGCACACGGCTCGATGAACATACGCAAACCGTGATTGAGCATGGCAAGCGGATTAGGAACTGGCTCAAACAACAGGAACTGCACCCGATGTCGGTGCCGGAGCAACTGGTCGTACTACTGGCCCTGACCAATGGCCTGTTTGATACGGTGCCGGTTGATAAAATGCCCGAAGCGCAAACGCTGCTGGCCGCGAGCAGCCTGAAACTCCCCGCCAAACTCCTGAAGCAACTCGTTTCGGAAGCAGACCTGAGCCAGGCCGATCACGACGCTATTCTGGCCAGTGCTAAAACGCTGCTGGCTCCTTTTCAAGCCCAGCCCGACCTAAAAACGACCTGAGCCAATGGATACGCTGGAAAGCCTGAGCCGAAAAATTGCCGGAGCCACCGATATTAAATCCGTAGTTCGGACCATGAAAGCAATGGCCGCTGCCAACATTGGGCAGTATGAACTGGCGGTTGGTTCACTTGGCGATTACTACCGAACCGTGGCGCTTGGTCTCGTTGCCTGTTTCAGGGCTGAGCCAGTTAAGTCGGAAACCACAAAAATAGAACCCGTCAACACGCCTTTACCGGCGATTGGTGCCGTTGTTTTTGGGTCCGACCAGGGCCTGGTTGGTTCGTTTAACAATACCCTCGCCGATTTTGTCGGGCAGACGCTTGGGGCTTTGCCGGGCCAGAAAGAAATCTGGACGGTGGGCGAACGGGTTCAGCTAATACTATCGGATAGTGGCCTGCCGGTCAGTACCCATTTTCCGGTGCCTACATCGATCAATACCATTACCCCGCTGGTGGGGCAGATTCTGGTAAAAGCACAGGAAAGCCTTGAAAATGGCACCCTTACCGAATGCTACATCTTCCATAATCAGCCCAAAGCAGATACGGGCTACGTAGCCGTATGTAAGCGTCTGTTGCCGCTGGATACGCAGTGGAAACGGGAACTGACCGCGTTTGCCTGGCCAACGAAAACGATTCCTCAGGTAGCCGGAGAACCGCAAAATACCTTGCTGACCCTGATTCGCGAGTTTCTTTTCGTATCCTTATTCAGAGCCTGCGCTGAGTCGCTGGCCAGCGAAAATGCCAGTCGGCTCAAGGCCATGCAACGGGCCGAAAAAAGCATCGACGAACTGCTGGACGATCTGGGGCATAAATACCACCGCACCCGTCAAAGCGCCATCGATGAAGAGTTGTTCGATGTTGTGTCGGGATTCGAAGCGTTGAAAGTTGATAAGGCTAAGGGGGAATAGAGTGCAGGTGGGAACGGGGGTGGGGATGAGATTAAGGAGGGATGTCACTCTGTCTGTAATGCATTGGGTTAATAAGCCCCTAAGAATTTGTGACCGTTGAAATGAATAAGGTGGTCTGGGTTATCGGCAATCCAAACTTCCGTTTCCCACGCAATATTCATTACCCACTTGCGAAAGTCGGTCCGGGTCAGGAATGCTGTCACAAAAATTAGTTCTGCCCTACAGTCTTTCAACAGCTTTTTGAGTTCATGTACCCTTATTTCAGACATAGGGCCTGAACTGTGTACCGCTTCAATCAGGTACAGCCAATTGTTCTTTTCGCTGTAGGCTATTATATCTGGCAGCTCATCGTGAGAAAGTTTGAAAAAGGCAAGCCGCGCCAATTCTTCTTCCTCAATGTGCAGCATTTTATTCGATGTATCGCCGATGTACAGCACATGACAGTCGCTCCCAAACCTCGGCAGAAATTGCTCAATAACAGCCTTTTGCAACACGTTGTGTTCACCCAACGACAAATTGAGTGGCTTGCCGCCAGGTAACGATACCGGTATCTGCTCAATATTTCTCTTGCGTTCAAGAAGGTCGGCAAGGGAAGGTTTGGTTGCATTGAATGCCGCGAGTGATTTGACCCAACTTGTTGTCTTGTACTGGACAACAAGATTTTTAAAGTCAGAATGCAGTGCATACCCTCTTGTCGGGTCATTTGTAGCTGCGCTTAACTTGTCACCACTATTTACAATCAAGTCGGCAATTACCAAAAGTTTTAAGTCCTTACGGCGTATGTCGTCATAAGAGCCGGAAGAAATAGTTTCCTCAAAATGTTTGTTGACAAACGTAATGATTTGTCTCGTCTGCAAATGCGTATTGTCCGAAGCCGTCGTCCAATCTTCTGTGACGTTGGCTACAGCTAAGAATGCCTGTGCCATTTTCTCAGCTCCCCGCTCGCTCTTTGTGTTTACTGGAATGCCTACACTGTCAAGAATATCTAATGCTTCGTTTACCAAATGCTGAACCTTTGCCGATTTGGTGCTTTTGGGAATGTAATTCTTCATGCGGGAAATAGTGTGAGCACTTTGTTGGGCGAAAATTCCTTCTCAATTATTTCCTCCGGTGAATAAAGTGGTTCAAGGTTATAGCACTCTTTCAGGGCCAAAGCAAGTTTGTAAGCTAACAGCGGGGGGACTGCATTGCCAATTTGATTGAAGCGTTGCGTTTCATTGCCTTCAAACTCAAACCAATCAGGGAAGCTCTGTAATCTTGCCGCTTCACGGTGCAACAAACGTCTGCGTCTTCCGTCTTCCAATTTTACCCTTTGCATATCGCCGGTTGCACCTGCCAGGTTGCGGCAGGTTAATGTTCTTGCTGGTTTGTTAGGGTATAAATCTCTTGGATTAACACAGGCGGATGCTTTTTCGTACTTAGCAACATACCTGTCCATCGATTCAGTAAGAAATTTGCTTTCTTCAGGAACGGTGTACATATAATCACCAATGGCCTGGCCTACTGTAACCTTTACCGGTGAAGGCTTGGGGAATTTAAAATCACTGCGGTGGCCGAAAACAAACAGCCGTTCCCTATTTTGGGGAATGCCAAAATTGACAGCGTTCAAGAGTTTAAAATCAATTATATAACCCAGCTTTTGGAGTTCCTTTATCACAAGCTCAAAGTACCATTTGTTGGCATAAAGCAAGCCCCGTACATTTTCAAACATGCACACTTTAGGCTGTAACTGTTTTACAGCGTCAAGAAAAATAGGAAAACCGTCTCTAGAATCGTAAATACCTTTTTGGTGCCCGCCAACACTAAACGGCTGGCAGGGAGGGCCACCAATCACGATCTGAGCCGCCGGGTAGTCAAAGCCCACGCCCAATTTTACGGCATGACATTCGCCTTTCAGGTTGCGATTGTAAGTAGCCGTTGCAGCGGTGTCCATTTCATAGCCAACAGTTTTGTAACCCGCAGCCTCAAAGCCTAATGAAAGTCCGCCACATCCTGCAAACAGGTCAAGCACAAGTGCCTTTTCGGTTATGTTCGGCGTTAAAACTCGATTTATTTCGTCAACATATTCTATTTGCTTCATTACTCCAAAAATACAAAAGTCGGCGGTATGTCAGGGTAAATACTTCACTTATACCCGTCTCCGATGCTCTAAACAATCATAGACGGGAACGATATAAGTCAGGCCCAACAACTCCGCAACCCAATCCTGCCAGCGGATTCGGTTGTCTTCCAGCGGTATGGCAATGCCTTCCTGGTGGGGCATGGTCCGACGTCGGGCCCGAACCGCTGCTGATGCCTACAGATAGCGGAGGGTACATTATCCAGTCCTGCTTCTGCAACCACGTTTGTTATGCGCTTTTTTTACGTCTCA
The DNA here is from genome assembly GCF_000374085.1 of Spirosoma spitsbergense DSM 19989. Lineage (GTDB taxonomy): Bacteria > Bacteroidota > Bacteroidia > Cytophagales > Spirosomataceae > Spirosoma > Spirosoma spitsbergense. The sequence continues at coordinate 46,822 of NZ_KB893575.1, forward strand.
GTATGTTTACAATGCGATTATACACGATCTCCGATAGATTCCAGGTGTACCCACCACTTGTATTGATAAACTGAATAACAACCGTGTCAATGTCTTTGTGATACTTTGCAATACTCGAGTATCCTGGCAACAATCCTGTATGTTCATAAACATAAATAGAGGAATAAATAGCCTGTTCATTGTCATTTAGCAAAGAGCCATCGTTCAATGCCCTCAGGAATATGCCCACATCGGCTGCTGTAGCAACCATTGAGCCGGCAGGGCTTATAAAATCATTATGCTTTAAATCGCCATCATAGCCTACGTCATACCCACTCATAACATCGTCTAAATCCACTTCACTAAGCAAACTGTACGTATTATTCAACTCAAGCGGTATCAAAATTTCCCGCTTGATGTATTGATGATGGCTGTATCCTAATGTTTTATCGAGGATTTCGCCTATCAACAAATAATTCGTATTTGAATAACTATAATTTTTATCAGGTTCAAAGTCAGCAGGCTTATCAACTGAAGTTACGCAGGGTCAATGTTTAACAAGAGATTCTTTTGTTGGAGAAACCGGAGTTCAGCTAAAGCTGCCTGAATGGCTTTGATATACAGTCGACCTTTCAAGGCGAACTGATTCGTTGATTCAGCAAGTTTTAAGCCCTCTAACTTGACAAAAGCACAGACTGAAGCCAGCAAATGAGTGCTCTGTGTGGTGATACTACGAGCCGGTGAATTTTGCAGTGAAGTGTTGTTCTTCAGCGACTTATGGTAGTCTTCAATGCCCCACCGTTTTTG
>NZ_KB893576.1 GCF_000374085.1 Spirosoma spitsbergense DSM 19989
GGTTGAAGCGGTCTGGGCAACGCTGGAGTATTCGGGGTGCGCAGCGTGTTCTAAACTTGCGCGTTTGCCTGATGAGCAACCGATGGAATTTGGTTCGTCAGCAGATTGAGCCAATCAACTATGCGATGGCCGCATAGCGACATTTTGAATTGCACCCGACTGGTTGACCATCTAGCCAAAGTAATAGCAGAAAATCTATTTGCCCATTTATATCGAAAAGACCAATTCTCCCTTTAATTTCTACTTCGCGAGCGTATGCAGACTGTCCCAGTGGAATACTTGTTAACCCAGCTAAAAAACCATTCCAAGATGTGGTCGCTTTACCATGATTGTTTTGATCAGTTTTTATTTCGATCAGCCCACCTTTACGAAGCGCTTGTTCCCAAGATTTCTCTTTGTCTTTCCCTGTTTGAGCTAATACAATATTTAACGGATTATTTAAGCGATTCCAAAATGGTATAGTTTCGCTTATTTGATTATCTGTAGTGAGTTTAAAACGTCTTTCGCAGGAGTTATACCGGATGAATTCTCCTATCGTTGAGGCTGTGGTGTTCATATAGTTAAGTTTACTAAGGGCGATATAGAAGCTATTTTTTGTACTTTCTGCGAATTAATTCTGATTACTTTTTTAGGCCTGATTAATTGGTCAGCTATCAACTTAACTATATAAGAATTAACAGCATTACCTAATGCCTTGAAGCACGTCGTATCATTTTCTGGCAGTGTAATCCCTTCAAGCGCTTGAAGTTTTGCACCCTCTTGTGATGTTATATAGCGTCTTTGCCAACCTATAATAGGCTTTTGAGTATTTGTGCAAACTAATGAAGGAAAGAAGTCTGTTTTCTTAACGCGTATTCCTGATGCTCTAAATTGAATAATGTAGTTAAATAAGTTTCTATCGGCACTCTCGCCCACGTTCCATTCTAATTTTTGCCAACTCTGAGAACTGTATTGGGCAATTTGAGCTACAATTTGTTCAACGTAGCTTTTGTTTAATTCATAAAATTGACGGCTTTGACGAATATAGCTCTGTTTCCAAGTGGGGAATGGCTCATCATTTCTGGCATAACTTGGTAAATTCTGCAACTGCTCTGTACGATCCATCCCACTGAGACTTATGCCAAAATTACCTTTGTATTTGCCGAGTTCTTGGACAGATAAAGTTGTAGGCGAAGCTTCTTCAAAGGGATACGTGGCTCCAAATTCCATCCCCCATATTGGTGCTGCCAATATTTTATTTTCTGCTGGAATAGCGTTTATAAATGCTTGCCATAAGTTTAAGCAATTCATTTCTTCCTTCCCAATAGCCGTATTTTCTGAAGGATTATCTTCAATATAATGGCTTATATTCGCTTCAACGATACTTGGTTGAGGCCATTTAATATGGGATAAACCATTTCGGCTGCCAATAATAAACACGCGGTGACGATGTTGAGGGATTTCAAATTGATGAGGGGAGTAAATTTGATGGTCGACATGATAGCCAGCGGCTCTCAACTCACCTTCCATGTAATTCCAAGTTTCTTCATTCTTATGCTTCGCCAAATAAGCAACATTCTCTAATATGAAGAACTGAGGCTTTCTGAATTTTAGGATTTTCACGATCTCGTCAAAAAGGGTTCCACGGTTTTCATCGCCAAAGCCTTGTTGTTTACCTGCCTTTGAGAAGGGCTGGCAGGGAAACCCTGCACATAAAATATCGTGCTTAGGGATACTTTTGAGATTGGTGCTAATTATCTTACGAATGTCACCTTCAGGTAATATTCCCCAATTCTTAAAATATAACTTTTGTAGCGTTAAATCAATTTCACTGGCAAAGACACATTGGTGTCCCAACTCGTGCAATGCTTTGTGAAAGCCGCCCAAGCCAGCAAACAAGTCAATAAAAGTGGACATTTAGTTAAGAAAGTCTTGTTTCGCTAAGCTAACTCATGTTCATGATTTAAATGAATATTTGTCTATAAATGTTGTAAGTCTAGGGATATAAGAATAATGGCGGTTACAAGCAAGGGTCTAGTTTTCAGTTACTTATTTATCCTACCCACCTTATTGTATACTCGCGGTGTCATTTTTCTGCATATTGCATTGAAATAATAGTAACTGTTCAAACAATTTATGAACAAACTGCCTAAAGCTCCCCTAAAAGAGGTTGTGTTCGATATACTCTGGGAAATGAAGCAGGCCGAGGGCGGGTTCCCATATGATCCTGGTTTTGAATTTGCTCAGGGAATTTTCGCGCAAAAGATAAAACATTTTTTACCTGTTCGTAAACGTACAGTGCCTGAAAATGCCCCCTTTACAGTTTATCCACAGGTGATTCATCAATTTTGGCAAGATGAACTGACATGGCCACTAGTACAGTATGGACCCGGTATTCTAACGGTCAATGAAGTAGAAGGAAGCTATGATTGGAAGCATTATGGCCAACTTATTGATAGCGCACTAATTATGTTGGATGACAGTTACGAACAGTCTTTATCTTTGACCCAGATGCAATTACGGTATGTAGATGCTGTTGAACTTACAAAAGAACAATTTCAGGCTCTGGACCGTTTTGTGGCTGAAAACTTGCGAATTAACATAACAAATGGATTCGACTTGCCAGGTGTATTAACATCCCTCCAAGTGCAACAGGGTTTTCGGCTAGATGACGGTACACTTTTGAACTTAAGTATAAACGACGGTCGTAACACCATTACACAACAACTAGCTGTTATTTGGACAACTACTGTTGTTAAAAGAGGTCGTTTCTCATTACAGGAAGCGAAAGATTGGAAAAATGTTGCCCATCAGCAGGCATCGGATATATTCCGTAAAATGATGAGCCCATCTTTTTACCAAACATTTTTATGAGTTTGCTCTTAGATACCTACGCTGTTAGTCCTGAATTAAACCACCTACGTAATACAGGAGTAGCTAATGTATGGCAGTACGAATTTAACCGACCTAAGCGAGTAAATGATGGATTTGTGTTGATTCGACCTGATGAGGCATTTGATGTATTGACCCTAAACCGTCAAAAACTATCCGATATTGTCTCGTATAAAAATCTTGTTGATAATTGGGACGAAGACGATGCGGTTGCCCCCTCGCCACAAACTATAATGGTTGCACTTGGTGTAGCACTGTTGCTTACTGCAACCGGGCAGTCCATCTATCACATAGTGCCAGGTCCTAATGGGGAAATTATGATTAATCTTCGCAACGGCACTAAATCCGCTGAATTATTAGCTTATCCGGGTGGGCGTAACAAATTTGTACGGATTGGACCGAGCGAAATGCCTGAGCAGGGAGCATTAACGCCGGAATCACTACGGGAAACGCTACAATGGCTAAACCGGTAAAGTAAGAGTTAATGAATGACAGCCTCGTAGCGGACGAAGAAGAATTATACCGAAGTATTTACCGTACTCCTTGGCACAAATACGTTGACCCGGACGGCCAACATCAAGAAATTTCAAACTTCGGCCCAAAGATGACGGAAAATTATCAGTCGATGCGGCCAGCCTGACTACGCCGGAACAATCTGTACGGGACCTCACTAAATTCGCTTTGGCATCTGTCGCAAACGTCGATGTGAAAGCGATTGGCCTATCGACTTATCTTGATCCTTGCACCCTGGAAGAACACGGATTCGACAATCCAGCTCACGCCTATATCTGGGGAATGGACGAAGAGGATGACATTAAACCGGCTCTTCTTGCACAAAAGGCCGCCGTTATTTTAAAGTAACTACCCCCGGTGCAGGTGCAACCTGCTCTCCCATTTATCCGTTTTCGCTTTTGAAATGGTTTTCAGCAAATCATCAATAGTTAGCAGTATATTCTTGAGATACTTTAAGGCCATCTCCCATAGCTAACCTTAAAATAGTCTCATTTTAAGGTTAGCTACTAGACGGGAGACAATCACTACTTCGTTAACCGGAAATTGTACCCTATTTTGGCCGGGTAATAGGACTACTTCCATCATGTTAACTCCGTACGATTTTTCATCCTCCCTTCTCATTGACGACGTTGATATCTTCCTTCGGTATCTGGAAGGCAAACCCAATTTACCGCTGACAGCAGCGGGCGACCTGAAAGCCGCCGATTTGTGGATACTCAACGACCGGGTTAACTACAAAGCGCCGGATTACGTGACGAACCGCAGTCGGCAAATCGACTACCCGTTGCTGGGTTTTCTATTCCAGATTGCTACGGCCAGCCGGTTGTTTTTGGTAAAGTCGGTAAAGGGGAATGTGCTGGTAGCCGATGCGGCCCGGCTCGACATGTACCGTTCGCTAACCGTAGAGGAACAGTACGTTTTTCTGCTGGAAACCGCCTGGTGCTATGCCGACTGGTCGGCTATCGACGGCGACGAACGGAGTGGGGTGGGGGCTAACTGGTTTCAGAGTGGTATCCGGCAACTTCTTCAGAATCCGGTTGGCGCAGTAGTTACGTTTTTTGAGCGGGGTGGGTCGCTGGAAAAGAATCCGGCGGTTATTCATACGTCGTTCTCCGCCAATGCGTACATCCGGGTTGGGTACTGGTTCGGGTGGTACGACATTCGGGAGGTGGCCCGTACCAAACGGGATAAATACGAACTGGATATCGATCAGCTAATCCTGACTGAATGGGGCCAGCAATGCCTGACGGTGCTTCTGCGCGACCGCCCCTTCCGCCAGTGGAATAGACAGGCCGGGAATTACGCGTATTTTGATGAATATCAGGATGATGACGAACGCGTCAATATCAATGCCTTTGCCGATGTGTTCCGAACGCTGCTCGATGAGCCGGACCTGCTGAGTCTATACCCAATCAACCCGAATCCGCCAACCGGGGTGTACTGGATTCGCGCTGAACTGCCCGCTTTAAAGGTGTCGCGGACCATTGAGTTGCCTACCGACATGACCCTCGAAGACCTGCACGAGATGATCCAACAGGCGTTCGACTTCGATAATGACCACCTGTTTAAGTTTTGTATGAACCTCCGTAACCCGTACCGGGGTGAGCAGTATTATGATCCGCGCCCGGAAGCGGGCTGGTCTGACGGATACCCGGCCGATGATGTATCGCTGGCTAGCCTGAACCTGTATGAAGGCCAGCAGTTTCTGTACATCTTCGATTTTGGCGACCGGTGGGACTTCAAAATTACCGTTGTCCGGCATTTGCCCGATGAACGTACCGACAACCCCCGAATTGTGGAAGCAGTGGGCGAGGCCCCCGCGCAATACGGTGATGAGGAGTAATAAAGCCAAACCTTATCGCCGTACCAGCCCCTGCATCCGTAACTCATCCCGGAGAGCAATCAGTCGGCTATAGTTCGCGACGAGTTGACTGGCGAAAAGCGTTACGGACGCTTTGAGCGATGGTAGGGTGTTGAGCGCGGCAAGCCAACCGGCAATGGTGTGATACAGGCTCCGGTCGCGCTTGCCGTTTTCGAGTAAGTTGGTAGCGTGTTTCTTCACCAGGTTCATGCATTCGGTGGGGTGGGTTTCGGCGGCTAATGGCAGTATATCAGGCAAACTCCGGGTGTATTGCCACGATAGGGTTTCGATCCAGGCAAACAGATCGTTAGAGCGGCCTTCGGTGTGTAGCACCTGGGCATAAAACAACGGGAGCGACGTGTAGGGTGTTTTCAGACTGTCGGCAAACTGACGACGCCGGCTCTCCGTCCAGTATTCGCGTAATTTCAGGTAATCAGACAGCTGCCCCGCCGACCGACATCGGTTTTCAAGGGCGTTCAGGTATAAATTCAGGTCCACGCCGGGGGTGAGTTGTTTATCATCAAGCGTATCCAACACGAAATTGTCAAACGTGTTGGGGAACTGCTTTGTCAGCCGGTGCAGCGTCTGAATCAGTACCGGCATGTCGCCCATCTGCCGCCGACGCTGGAGCAGTTGCAACGCAATGACCGGGTCGTGGTTAGCAAACTGATCGGCGGTGTTGAGCCAAAGGTCGGCATCGGACAACACCTCGGCGATGCGGAGTTGTAAGTATTCGGTGTTCCGGTTTTGCCAGGTATGCTGCCCGATGGCCTGCTGCACTGCCCGCGCCGAAGGCGTATCCGTCACTAAGGCCAGCAACAGCGGCTCAAACGATTTCAGATTATAGTAGATTTGAGCGGGCTCCTGTTCGTCATAATCGTCCTCCTCGTCATAGTCCTCTTCGTCTTCCTCATTCTCGTCAAAGAACGTTACGCGTTCGGCTAACTGGCTTAGTGCCTGACTGATCTGGTCGGGATGCAGTACCCGGCTGGCTAATTGTGTATAGGCCTCGGCCAGCAAGCCGTGCCAAACGTCCCAGGTTTGCGATGGGTAATCGTCAATAGAGCCATATTCGTCATATTCAGGTTCTGACGCAGCCTGTGTCCCTTCATACACGCCCATATAGCTGGTCATCGCATCGGTAAGCCGCCCTTCACGGAGGGCTTTTATCACATCGTCGGCATATTCGGTCAGGACACTTTCAATGAGTGGGTCAGGGTCGGGCGACTCTTCCGAGTAATAATCCTCGACTTCCATCTCCAGTCCGTCGTCATCGAAACGCAGGTTGGAAAGTGCCGCAAATACGTCGTTACCAATACCCTCCACACTGCTCACGTTGTCGGCCTGGGTAAAGAAAACCAAGGTAGGCGTGCTGCTTTCCATCACCGCAAACTGAGCAAATTGCGCCCGGAGATCAGGTTGTTTATCAAGCAGTTGATGCAGGAAATCTAGTTTCTGGTCATCTGAAATTTCCTGCCAGAGCGTGTTCAGGTCGACAACCGGTGTTTCTATGGATGGGATAGCATCGACCAGGTCGATGACTGGCCCAAACTGGTCGATGACCGCCAGCCCAAACGCTACGCTGTGTTTGCAGATGCCCTCGAAATTATACGGGCAGTCGCAGGAGAAGTCAGGCTCTACTCCGCCGATTGTGAGCGAAACGCTATACAGTTCCGAGCCTTCGACGTTTCCCGTGAACGTATTGCCCGACCGTTTGATGCGCCGGACGTAACTATTCCGGAAATAGCTTTCGCCTTTGCTGTAGCTGCTGGGATTAGCGAGTTGTTGAAGGATAGTTTTGGTTAGCATGTCTGTCCTGCTTTAGTCCGTAAAAATAAACCCTACTTCTCAAACTGGAATATTTGCTCCATCAGGACCCATTTTTCGCCGGGTTTCGCATCTGGCAGGGGTTGTTGATAACCCCACATCAGCCGCTCCCATTCCTGCACGTGTGGGTTGGTGGCATCCAGAGCGGCTTTTTTCTCGAACGAAAAATCGTCGTCTGTTTCCATAATCATGAACATCCGGGTGCCGGTTCGGTAAATCTGAAGGTCGATTATCCCGGCGTTCAGGTCGTTTTTCCGGACTTCCGGCCAGCCCGCACCGGGCGCATGCCAGCGTTCGTATTCCGCAATCAGTTCGGGGTCATCTTTCAGGTCGAGGGCCAGGCAGTAGCGTTTCATAGGAAGAACGTTAAAGGAAATGTTAGTGGCTGGTTATCAGCCAAAATACTGGTTGAATGATTGAATTGTTTGTTGGGCGGCTTCGTCAGGCGTGGGCCAGGGAAAGGCTTCGGCGGAAATATATCCCTGATAAGCAATGTCGATCAGCGCTTGTGCTACGTCAGCCATAGCCGTGTGTCCCATGCCGACTGGCCCCCGGTTGCTGTCGGCAAAATGAACGTGGCCAATCAGCGAACCGGCCCGGCGGATGCTGTCGGGCAGCGATGCTTCTTCAATATTCATGTGGAATAAATCGGCTAGCAGCCCCACGTTCCGGGTGTTGAGGGAGCCAAGAAAATCGACGCCATCATCCAGTCGGTTAATCAGGTTGGTTTCGTACCGGTTCAGGGGTTCATAAATAAGCGTTACCCCGTTCGTTTCGGCAAAACTGCCCAGCGTCGTCAACCCTTCCGCCAGCCAGTCCATTGCCTGCTCCCTGGCAATGCCGTTGGGTACATTGCCCTGCATGGAACCGATAATGGCTGGTGCGCCAACCGACGCCCCGAACGAAATCATGTCCTGAATGAAGGCAACGGCCCCGGCACGAATCGCTGGATCGGGGTCGGTGAGGGTCAGGCCGTGAATCACTTTTCCGGCCCCAGTACCTACCGCCCCCACTGATAAGCCCAGTTCCCGGGTTAGCTCCGACAGGTTGTCGGACGCAACGGCATCGGCCGAAGCGGTGAATAGTTCGATACCCGAAAATCCCAACGCAGCCGCTTTCCGGGCACTCACTTCCAGCTCGTCCCAGTAAATCCAGGGGCCCGATGTGATGGATGGCACTAACGCAATGGTAACGCAGGATTTCATCACAGATTTCATGAAAAGGCTAGTCGAAGTGAACCATGATTTTGGTAATGGGGCCGGAATTTTCCGACCATTCGGCCAGTGCCGAGCCGGCCTGATCCAGTGAAACCGTCCGGCTGATGACGTCCTCCACCGGAAACCGGCCCGATTCCAGGTAGGCGATTACGTCGGGGAATTCGCCCAGGCAGTTGCGGGAGCCCAGTATCTCAATTTCCTTACGCACGAAGGTTCCGGTTTGATAGTCGACCGGTTTTTTAGCGTACCCGATATACACCACCCGCCCTGTATAAGCCACTTCGTCAACGGCGGCCCGGTAGGTAGCCGGATTTCCCACTGCTTCGATGATTACATCCGGTCCGTCGCCGTTGGTGATATGCATCAGGGCTTCGTGCAGGTCGACTTTGGCCGTATTGATGGTATGCGTGGCCCCCGCTTTTCGGGCAATAGCCAGTTTGGAGTCGTCAATATCGATAGCGATAACTTCGGCACCCCGGTGCGCGGAAGCGGCAAGTGCGCCCATGCCCACGATGCCGCAGCCAATAACGGCTACGATGTCGCCGGCCGCCACCCGTCCCCGGGCAGCCGCGTGGAAACCCACCGTCAGCGGTTCAACCAGGGCAAGCTCCCGTAAGGATAATCGGGAAGACGCGTGGAGTTTTTGCCAGGGAACGGCCACCAGGCTGGTCATGGCACCCGGTCGCCGGACGCCCATCGTTTTGTTGTCCTGACAGGCATTTGTCCGGCCCTTCCGGCAGGAAACACAAACGCCACAGTGCTGGTAGGGATCGATGGTTACGCGCATGCCCGGCTGAAACTCGGCTGGTACCTGCGCACCGGTTTCCAGGATGGTAGCCCCTATTTCGTGTCCCAGTACATTGGGGTACTCCTGCAACTCAAATAAGCCCCGATACCCGTTCAGGTCGCCCCCGCAAAAGCCTACCCAGCTCACCTGTAACAGTACTTCGCCCTCCCTGGGGATGGGTGTGTCAATTTCCCTTATTTCGGTTTTGCCGGGTTCTACCAGCACAAGCGCTTTCATTTTATCCATTTTTCAATGAGTGAATCAATGCATGAGCGAATAAGAATCAGAACGGAGGGGTTTTCACTTTACTCATCCCTGAGGGGTTGTTTGGGAATGTTGTTTTCAGGTTTCCCCTCAAACCACATCCAGTTTTTTACCGGGGCCACTAACGCGTCAATCCGGTCCAGCAGCCCGTCGTGAATCCGGAAATCCAGTACGCGTACATTTTGCTCCACCTGCCGTTGCTCCGACATGCCAATGATAGTCGTGGCAATGGCCGGATGGTCGAGGGCGAAACGAAGGGCTACATCACTCAGCGCTACCCCATACTCCCGGCATAACTGAATAAGGAGCGGTTGCAGGTCTTTTACTGGCTGGGGGGAACTTTGCCAGACGGGCACCGGAGCATCGGAAAGGATGCGCTGCATCAGCGGGGCCGCATTCATCAGACCAAACCCTTCCTGCTGAGAAAGCGGTACCAGTTCATCATTAATCTCATCATCGAGCAGGGTGTAATGGCCCCATGACAATACCGTGTCGACCGCCACCCGTCGGGCAATCTGGGCCAGGTAGCGGACTGGCAGGCCGGAGAATCCAACATAACGGGCTTTTCCCTGTTTTTTCGCTTCCAGTGCGGCCGGAATCGCTTCCTCCAGTACCTGTTTTCGGTCGCCAAACTCAATGTCGTGGACCTGAAGTAAGTCTACGTAGTCGGTCTTTAGTCGCCTGAGGGATTCGTCGATACTAGTCAGTACGCGCTGGTACGAAAAATCGAAAATACCGTTTCCGTATCGGCAGCACTTTGTGGCCAGAAAAATTTCGTTTCGTTTGCCGGACAGGGCATTGCCCAACCGTGTTTCTGCCAGGGTATCGCCGTAGAAGGGGGCAACGTCAAAGAAGTTAATACCAGCGTCGATGGCGGTATGAACGGCCCGAAATCCTTCCTGTTCATCCGTCACATCGAAAACGTCGCCCAATGGGGAGGCACCAAAACCAATAACCGAGAGATGCATATCTGTTTTCCCCAGCTTTCTATACTCCATACGTTGGCTCCGTTTTTTGAGTCACGAAGCTAGAAAACTCTGCGGTGCCGGTCAACTTAAATTCTGGAAGGGTTCGCCATCCAGCATACATTCATGCGCTGCTTGAGAGCTGTTGCACCTACTCATCCGATAAAAAAAGCCCGCTGAATTTCCGGAAAATTCAGCGGGCCGAAACGGTTCTGTGTATTCTTCTGCCAGTACTACTCGTCAGGCAACGTTCAGTGTGTTGTTGTTACGTTATCAAACAGGGGCTAAGCCAGCGCCCGGGCGAATAGACCCACCCGTTCGCGCAACAGATAGCTGCTGACGTCCGAACGCAGGTTACCATTCAGGGTGAAAGCCCGCAGGTCGGGGGTAAGGTTTGCGTATTTATCCAGTGCCCGTAACCAGGCATTGCGGTCCAGGTAAGGGGCCAGCAGCATGCGGGCCTGACCCAGGGCGCGGTGCTGCCGGGGCGACCAGATGGGCCGTTGCCGGTAAGCGGCTCCCTGTTCGTTCAGCAGGTCGGGTAAAAACTGGGGGGGCACCAGAGGCAGTAATTCGGCCAGCAGGTACAGGCCCAGTTCAACGTTTAGAATGCGGTTCGCTACCATGCCGGGCAATGCGTGCCGGAAACGAAGCCGGGTTGCCAGCGGCTCCTGCCACTGTAACAGACTGGCAAGAGCCGGACGAGTAGCAGAAGCGGTAGTAGGATATGCCGATGTGAAAGCCGTGTTCATTGGTAGGTTGTTGTTTATTGTTCTATACAAATATCAATCCCGTAGAACGTAATCTTTTTACGTTGTTCTATTTATTTTTGATTATTTTTTTGTTCTTATCAGTTCGTTGCCAGCTGGGCGGACAACACGCGTGGGAACGAGTACACCCGCTGCTGCCCCGTGTCTTTCACGGCCCAGTTTTCCCAGAAACAAATGACCAGCAGCCACTGCGCTACATCGGCCTGCCGGGCTTCGTAACCGCGTCGGCGCAGGGCCTGTTTAACCGTCTCGGCGGTGGTGCTGCCATGAGCCAGAATGAGGGCGGTGGCCACAAAACGGACAACGAGCGGTTCCAGTTTTTTGCGTTGTGTATGCATACTAGGCATTGATTTGGACGAGATACCGAATGGTATACTGCGACGGGTTGTAGACGATAAATTCGCTGGTTTTCAACTGGTTGTCCTGGCGGACGAACACGGAATCGTAGTGATCGTCCAGGCTGTTCAGGAATAGGGGGGTTACCTGTTCCGGTTTGTGCATAGTCAGTTCCAGCTGGTTGCCCAGGTGTACTTCACAAATAGCTCCGTACACGATGCGCTGTTGACTGTCAGGCCAAAGGCTTGCCTGTTTGAACTGGTCTGTGAAGCGGATTCCCTGCCCGAACGGTTGCCTGCCTTTGACCGCCGTTCGGGTTACACCGCCCGGCTGGAGCATACGCAATCCATCCGGACAGTCGTGCCAGAGGGCCAGTGTTTTTCGGTTTGGCCGCTTTCGTACGTAGGCGTTGAAGGCCGCGTCTGTTGTGGCCTGCCGGACGCTGAAAACCGCGCCAAAATTGCTTTTTCCGGCACCCATCATGCGCTGAATGAGCGTCAGTACGTGGCTGTCTGTAACGGGTTCAACGGTTATGTTCCGCTGTCCAGACAGGTGGGTTAAGGCATTGGCCGGGTTTGACCGGCTCCATACCCGTTGCAGCAACTGGTTGAGCATGATGATGGGTCGTTAGCGGGTTTAAGCCAGCATTTTACGCAACACGCCCAGGCGATTGCGCGAGAAGCCAACGGTTTTCTCGGCAAAATGCGTGCATTCCTGGTTGAGGTCGTAGGCCAGTCGGTAGTCGGGTGCCGAGGCATAGACGCGTAGCAGGGACTGCCAGTGCAGTTTATCGGTAAACTGGGCCAGAAGCATCCGGCCTCGGTTCAGGTATTTCTGCTGCCGGGGGGTAAACTGGTTGCTGGTTTCATCGCTGAACCGAAGCAGCTCCGGCAGGGCGGCAGGAGGGGCAGATGGATGAAGTTGATGAAGCAGGTACAAGCCCAGTTCGAGGTCAACTAATTGCCGGGTCGAAAGAACCGTGCGGGGCGCAGTGGCCGGGGTGTTTGAGCGGGGACGCGATGTATGAGTCATGAGATAAGCTATGTAAATGTCCGTGTCAAAACTATATCTCCTAAAACGTAATCTATTTACGGCCTTCTTTTTTTGTTGAAAAAAAAGTCATTAGCTTCACGTCATTAAAAACTAGTCATCGGTTGTCACTCATCGCCGGTACCAATAAGGCCGCGCAGCGAATGACAACCGATGCCAATAAGTGACACATAAGTATGCCCATCACCCGTTCTGCGTTTCAGCGTTATCGTTTGATTGACGAGACCATCAGCCGGTATCCGCGTCGCTTTTCCAAACAGCGTTTGTTTGAACTCTGTCAGGAAAAATGCGGCATTCGTTCCATCTCATCGCTCGAAAAGGACATTCAGCGGATGCGTGAAGACCACGAAGCCCCCATCGAATACGACAAACGGGCCAATGGCTACTATTACAGCAATCCGCAGTTTCGGCTGCTGAGCCTGATGCTCTCTCCCGACGATATGGACGCGCTCGATTACGCCCGTGAGGTGCTGGCCGCAACGCAGGGCGCTACCGTGGCCGACGAACTGACTAATGCGCTGCAAAAAGTACGGCAGAGTCTGGACATTATCCGGGAGGTGAAAAGTGACGGTAGTCCGGCTAACTCCCGCCGGATCGTGTATGTGGAAGAGAAAATTCTGGGGGGAAATCGCCAGTATGTACCCATGCTGATTCGGGCGGTGAACCAGAACCGGCAGGTGGCCTTTCGTTACCTCAAACATGAAGATGCCGTATCCATGCGTACCATAGCGGTCACGGTTAAAAGTAAGACGAGTGCCCGCCCGCTTCCGGTAATGCCCGAACGCCCAAAGCTGCGGATTCTGCACCCTATTTTATTGCGAGAAGTAGCGGATAGCTGGTACGTAATTGGCTATGACGCGGCTAGTGGGGGCGAGCGTACCTTCGCCCTCGACCGCATGAGCGAACTGGAACTGCTGGACGACCCCTGCGATGTGCCACCCGCCATCCTGACCAATGTGAGTGAGTTGTTCGAGCATATTTACGGCATCACCGACAGCCACGGGCCGGTGGAGGATATCGTGCTGTCGTTCAGTCCGTTGTTTGGTCGGTACGTAAAATCCAAACCCATTCATCAGACGCAGGAAGTATTGAGCGATACCCCCACCGAGTGCGTCGTACGACTCCGGCTGGCGCCCAATCGGGATCTGCTGATGCACCTTCGCAGCTACGGCGAGCACCTCACAATACTGCAACCGGCCAGTCTGGTCCAGGAGATGAAAGAGTCGCTGTCTGCTACATTGGCGCGGTACTGAACCAGATAAAGCCGCCATAGCCTGTTTCTTTGTGGTCGTACATGCACGAGTAAGAGTCTTTTTTGATTATTAACCAAACCTGGGCTAGCTTAACCCAGATTCAACAAACTTAAAACTGAGTTCTATGAAGAAGTTATATTATGCGTTGGTTATTGCCGTAGCAAGCCTGGTTTTTGGTTCACCCGGCGCCCGTGCGCAAACCACTACACTCCGGTTTGGAAAGCTCATAACAGGTCAGGGAGACGTTATTGCCGATGCCGTAGTGGTAATTGAGGGAAATAAAATCAGTAAAGTTTCTTCCGGGGAAAAAAGTATTCCGCCCAACACAACGCTGATTGATCTTCGTCCGCTTTGTGCCATTCCGGGCCTTATTGATGTGCATACGCACATCACCTATTATTGGGATAAAACCTCCGGAACAAATCCGTGGGGTAGTCGGCTGGACCCCGTCACAACGGTTTTTCTGGCGCAGGAGAATGCGTTGAAAACCTTAAAAACCGGTGTGACAACAATCCGGGATTTAGGCTCATCGGGGGGTACGGATATCGCCATGCGGGATTTGATCAATCGCGGTGCTATGAAAGGCCCCCGCATGTTTGTTGCCGGTAATGGCCTGCACATTTCAAGAGCCCGGGTAACGCCCGGCGTTAGCACTGTGGATCCGGGTCGGGCCGATGGGGTCGATGAGGTGATAAAAGTAGTGCGGCAGGAACTAGGGGCGGGGGTGGATTGGATAAAGATCTACGGTTCTACCGGAAGTGCCCAGAACGTTACCGGTTTTCAGACGTTTACGCAGGAGGAAATGGCGGCTGCCGTTACCATTGCTCACCTGGCGGGCAAACGGGTGGCTATCCACTCCTAC
Source organism: Spirosoma spitsbergense DSM 19989 (assembly GCF_000374085.1). Lineage (GTDB taxonomy): Bacteria > Bacteroidota > Bacteroidia > Cytophagales > Spirosomataceae > Spirosoma > Spirosoma spitsbergense. The sequence goes on from NZ_KB893576.1 coordinate 14,577, forward strand.
GGTCCGGATGGATGCAAAGCGGCCGTACTGGCCGGTGCTGAATCCGTCGAACACGCTACCGATGTGGATAAAGCAACCTTTGAGGAAATGATTAAACGGGGTACTTACTACGTGCCAACGGTTGATCATAATCGTTACTACATCGATCATCGGGACGAGTATGGCTATACGGACCAGATTGTAAAAGGGCTAAATGACTACATCGACCGGAATTTTAAAAGCCTTCAGTTAGCCATTAAAATGAAGGTAAAAATAGCGATGGGGTCCGATGCTGTTTTTACCGGATTTGGCGAGAACACCAGAGAGCTGCGCTGGTTTGTAAAAGCAGGAATGACCCCGCAGCAGGCCTTGCAGACCGCTACGGTCAATGCCGCCGAGCTGCTGGGAAAAAAGAATGAATTAGGGGCCATTGCCCCGGGCTTTCTGGCCGATATTGTTGCCGTTGATGGGAATCCAGCAGAGAATATCGATGTCGTGATTGATAAGGTACGCTGGGTGATGAAAGACGGGAAAGTCGTTGTCGATGAACGATAGTCATGTTAGAGAAAAGTAACGCTTTTACCCATGCTCACCTTTACAACCACCCTGCTGAAATTTGACGATAAAGGGGAGAAAACCGGCTGGACGTACATCAGAATTCCGCTGGACATCGCCGAAGCCATCCGGCCCGGCCAGAGAACAGCCTTCCGGGTAAAAGGAAAACTGGATGAATTTTCCATCAGTCAGGTGGCGGTATTGCCCATGGGTGAGGGTGAATTTATTATTCCGGTCAATGCGGCTATGCGCCGGGGCATCCGTAAAGAAGCGGGGGCGTCGGTTCGGGTAGCGCTGGAAGCCGACGACTCGCCCATGCCGCTATCCACCGATTTGCTGGCCTGTCTGGACGATGCCCCCGATGCGCTGGCCTATTTTCAGCAGTTGAGTCAGGGGCATCAGCGGTATTTCAGCAACTGGATCGATGAGGCCAAAACAATGGAAACCAAAACCAAACGGCTTACCCAGGCCGTTCGGGGGTTATCCATGCGCCTGGATTTTGGGGAGATGATCCGCTATTTTAAAAAGCAGTCGTAAGGGTTAGCAGCGAGGGGCAGGCTGGTGAAGGGACTGTCCCCAGTTTTGTAGTTCCTCAGCTGACCATAACGATGGAAAAAACACCCGTTGCTGTTGCATAGGGGGTAAATAGGCCTGCCAGTTAGTGCCGCCCGTGGCTTTAATGGCTTCCGGCTCTTTGTGCAGGTACTGTACCGCCGACCGCAGGTGGGCCAGTTTCCAGCGGACGTTTACCCGCCAGTCGTACTCACGTAGGGTAGCTATCAACTCATTGGGGGCTTGGCTACCCTGCGAAAATTGCTGGTAACGGTGGTACAGGTTTTTCGACTCGAACGATTCGCCCAGCCGAACCAGGCGCGGTTTGTAGTGCTGGTCGAATTGTCGCAGTGTCAGCGTTTTTTGCTGGGTAGCCAACTCCGTAGCGCCCTGCTTCCAGTACAAAAATTCGTAGAGGTCGTCAATGAAGGAGGGTTCCTCCGGCGGGGCAATAAGCAGATTGCGGAAATCGGTGGAAACGATTTCGATTTCGCGAAACTGCACCGACTGAAAGCCGCTTGAGGGTAGCAGGGCCATCCTGAATTTAAGGAATTGTTCCCGCTCCATACCCGTAACCATAATGCTGAACGAATCTTCCAGCAGTTGAAAATACTGGTTGACGCGTTGCATCCGGGCGGTAAAGAATTCTGCCGTTAAGGGGCTTGCTTCGGCAATCTGCCTGATTTCGTGCAGGACCAGTTTGAAATATAATTCCGTAATCTGGTGATACGTCACGAAAATAAGTTCGTCCGGGTAAGCGGTTTTGGGGTTCTGCAGAGACAGCAGCGTTTCCAGGTGAATATAATTCCAGTAGGTCAGGTAATCGGCCTGTAGCAATCCTTCCAGATAGGAGGCCATGTCCTGCCCCATAGCGGCAAATTTCTGTTCCAGTTGGTTGAGTCTGTTGCTTACTGTATCGTCCATATCGGTATTCTGTCCACTTCCGAAATAAAAGACCAGACCTGCCTGTTTCTTACCAGACTTTGCCTGATCCTTTACGACCTTTGTCTTTTAACTGAACTATGAACGTCGAAAATAAAACCATCATCATTTCCGGTGCCTCGCGGGGCATTGGTCGGGCCACGGCCCTGTTACTGGCTCAGCATGGGGCCAACGTAGTGGCCACCGCCCGTAATGCCGATGACCTGAAAGACCTGGAGAAAACGGCTACCGAAGGATCCGTTCGCGGGAAAATTATAACGGTGCCGGGTGATGTGGCCGATGAAGCCGACATGGAGGCCGTGGTGAAAACGGCGCTGGACCACTTCAAACGCATTGATGTCGTTATCAATAACGCGGGCTATGGCGTCTTTAAAAATGTAGAAGAGATAACTGTCAGTGAATGGGATGGCGTGATGGCCACTAATGTAAAGGGCACGTTTGTGCTGACCAAAGCGGCTTTGCCCACCCTGAAAGCCCAGGGTTCGGGTCATGTTGTAGTGGTCGCTTCGGATGTAGCCAAGCGTACGTTTGCGGGCGGCTCGCTTTATACTGCCAGCAAATACGCGCAGGAAGCCTTTATGGGGGCGTTGCGCAAGGAAGTTCGACCGTTTGGTGTCAAAGTGACGGGCGTGTATTCCGGACTGGTAGATTCCCACTTTCATGAGAAAGGCCACGGCCACGAAACCTCAAAAAACTGGCTCAAGAACGAAGATATGGCGGAGTCTATGCTGTTCATCGTCAGTCGCCCGGCCCACGTGGTCATCGACGAATTCATGGTGCATCCGCTGGAACAGGAGTATTAAGCAGGATAAAAGAGAAGCGTGGGAGGAAGGGGATGAGGGAAATTAAACCGGTTACTTTCTTACTGTCTACTGTATTTATTCTGTCTTGAAAAAAGGCACGGCAATTGTAAGACAGAACCATCGTACGATAAATCTATCGCACAAGTTGAAAGATATAAGAACACCCGGTGAACAGGTTGATAACCTGTTCACCGGGTGTTCTTATATTTACTGGTTGATGACCTACAGCGTGTATTTCAGCGCAATATTCACGATGCGGCCTTCCAGCGGTGCCCAGATGGGGCGGAAGGTGGGCTGTACGGTTGGGTTGGCTCCCAGCACTACGGTTTCGTAGTTGGCCTGCCGGACGTTGAACAGGTTTTCGCCGTTCAGCACCAGCCGCCAGTGATCGTTGTAATGGTATTCGGCAGCCCCGGCCACAATCCAGTAATTAGCCACGCGCTGATTGTCGTACAGATACTGCCGACCCACGAAACTACTTTCGACACCAAACCGGAAGTGCTCATTTTCCCAGGCTACCGTGGTCGAGAATTTGTCCTGCGGAGCTAGCGGAAGGTACGTATTATCGGTTGGTCCGTCGCGACGGGCGAGGGTGTGGTTGTAGCCCAGATAGAGTTCATAATCCTTGTATTCGAGCCGCACGTAGGTATCCGTTCCCACGCTGAACAGGTTATACGGGGCGTTGATCAGTTGCGTATAAAGCCCCAGACTTCCCGATACGCTGGAAAATGCCGACACTACCGGCGTGTTGACGCGCGTGTAATAAAACGCCTGATCGACCTGCACCGAAAAACCACTCTCGAAGGTTTTTGTATAGGCGATATCCATATTTGCCCCGACAGACCGTTCGGCTTTGACCGTGTTTACGTCGATGGGCAGCAAACGCGGGAAAATAAGGCTGACATTCAGCGCACCGGGCGTCTGGTTCACGAACAGGTTGGGCGCTTTGTAGCCCGTGCCAACGCTCAGCCGCACCGTCCAGGGGTCGGCCGGTTTGATTTTAACGGACAGCCGGGGTAGCAGGAAACTCCCGAACGTGTTATGGTGGTCAAAGCGTAAACCCGCCTGCAATGCCACTTTCTCCGTTAGCTGATAATCGTCTTGCACAAAAGCACCGATGGTCTGGTAGGTATACTCCACAAGCCGGGTGCTGTCGGGGTTCTTACGAAAGGCTTCAACCGTCAGGTTGGCCCCACCGATGAGCTGGTTTTTGCCGAAGCGTACCAGGTCATTGGCTTCCAGGTAAACGGAAGCCTGTCGGCCGTCGGATAGTTTCTGGTAGTCGGTATTTTTCCGGTTAAACGAGCTAACGGCCCCTTTGAAGCCGATCACGTTATTTTCGCCTGTATTGTGGCTGCTGTTGAAATCGACCGTATGGCGTTGCAGGTCCGTGATGTTTTTGTACCCGTTGGCCTGTGTACCTTCCAGCCCCGGCAGATACCCGCCTTCGCGGTGTTCGGTCGTAAAGGCGTACCCGACATCGATTTTGGTACGGTCGGAGGGGTCCCAGAAAAAACGGGGGTGAAAATTGAACTGCTTAATACCGGGACTATCCGTAAACCCGTCGCCGGTTACGTCCTGCGCCTGCTGATTGGTGTAGCCGGAAAAAAGCGTCAGGCCCGTCTTATTGTACTTCTGCGAGTAATAGGCGTTCAGGTTATTTTCCTGTAGACCTGAATGGTTGAGCAGGGCCGTAAATTCGGGCGTGGTGGAATGAGGTTTTTTTGAAACGATGTTAATCATACCGCCAATGGCACCACCGCCGTACAGCGTTGAAACGGAACCTTTCACCACTTCAATCTGCTTCAAGTCCAGCGGTGGAATCTGTAGTACGCCGAGGTTGCCCGAAAAGCCTTCGTACAGCGGTAATCCATCGTGCAGAATCTGGGTATACTTCGGGTCGAGGCCCTGCATCCGGATGGCGTGATTGCCGTTTACCGCCGAAGTGCGCTGAACGTGGATGATGGAAATGTCGCCCAGAATACTGCTGATATTTCCCGGTACCACGGCACTTTCTTCGTTCATATCCTCCAGCCCCAGTACTTCTACTTTTATCGGCAAATCCTCGATGCGGGAGTTGGTTCGGGTGGCCGACACCGTTACTTCTTCGATGTTCTCTTCAGCGGCTTTGAGCCGAAAAACCAGTGTGTCGGCTCCCGGCGTTATCGGAAACTTTTCGGTTTCGTAGCCAATCGCACTCACGGTCAGGGTAGCAAGGCCAGCGGGTAAATTTGTGATGCGGGCAAGCCCGGTAACGTCAGTCACGGCTCCCACAACTGGTTTTGTGGCTGTACGAACCGTTGCCGCAATAACGGGCTGTCGGGTCAGGCTATCCTCCACCCGAACGAGTAATGTAGTCTGGCCAAAAACGGGAGCAATGGCCAAAAAGAGTAAAATAAAGAGAAAGAGATGTTTCATCACGTACTGAATTTGTCGGCAAGTTACGGTGTGAATTTGAAGAGAATTTGAAGAATAAGGTTTAGCCCAATCTACCGGTATGAATTATGGGCCTTTTTCCGGTGTTTCGTAGCTGAACGTAAACCCAAAGTCAATGAAGCCAAAAGAACTAAAGGAACGCCCACCCTTATTCAAGAAATTCAAGACCTATTCGGCGGCTGAAATCATTGCTGCGGGGGGAGCTACTGAGTTTGCAAAATTGACTGGACATGACCCAAAAAAGCTGTATCATCTGGAGGGAGAACCCATTTCTCAGGAGGAGTTTGAGGCCGCTCTTAAAGAGTTGGAGCGTAAATGAATATCCTACTGGATACTAATATTCTGCTCTATATAGCGCGGGACAAGTCAAATGAGCATATCATCCGGCTTGTCAAGCCTAATGACGTTATTGTTTATGTGTCATTTGCCTGAATTTCTGAGATAGAGTCAATTGCATTTCAACAGAAATGGACTGGGCGTAAGAAAAAGAGAATAGAGGCCTTTCTGGACAATGTACGTGTCATTGATATCAGCGATTTGATTCTCAAAAATTACATTGACCTTGATGCGTACAGCCAGCGAAACCATCCAGGGTTCTCTGCGTACTCCTTCAAAACGTCCCGCAATATGGGAAAGCATGATTTGTGGCGGTCCGTCGTTACGGTAGCCGCTACGGCTTCGCTGCTGAACCTGACGCTTGTAACGACTGATGGTGATTTTGATCACCTGCATGGGACTTTTCTTAATCTACAGAAAATAGTCCCGGCAACGCTACTCGCTCTCCTTCAGTAGCCCTATCCGGAACGAGTGTTCTTCTCGTTTTGCCTCATACGAATACGTGAGCGATAAGCCGTACCGGTCGCAGATTTGTTTGACCAAAGCCAATCCCAGCCCCGTTGAGTCGGGCCGGGCGGGGTCTTTTACGAAGCGGTTGAACAACTGACTATCGGCGAAGGGAAGTGGTGAGCCATTATTACGAATCGTCAGGGCACTGGCCGTCAATTCAATACCCACGCACCCACCTAATCTGCCGTGCCGGACCACATTTTTGAGCAGGTTGGTCAGCATCACCCCCGCCAGTTGCCGATTTATCCGTAGGTACACATCGGGCCAGATAGCCTCCTTGATCTCCATGTGTTTATGCTCAAAAAAAGGTTCATATTCGGTTACGCTCTGAGCTAGTAAATCACTTAAGTTCAATGGCTCGTTCCGGGCAAACTGGTTGTTTTCCACCTGAGCCAATAACAACAGCGAACGGTTTAGCTGGCTGAGCCGGTTCAGCGCGTTCGTTGCCCGTTGCAGGTGAATATGGTCGGCTTCGGTCAGGTGGCTGGACTGTAGCAGGAAATCCAGTTCGGCCGAGGCTACGGCCAGGGGTGTCTGCAATTCGTGCGAGGCATTTTCGGTGAACTGCTTTTGTAGCAAAAACTGCCGCCGGAGTTTCTGGGTGAGGTCCTGGAGTGACTGACTGAGCAGGCTAAATTCCCGAATGTTGCTTTGTGGGAAAGACGGCTCGTTTCCGGCATCGAGCCGGACGCTCCCCAGTTGACGAATCGTTTCATAAAACGGATGCCACAACCGGCGCGATAGCCACAGCCCGATAATGACGGACAGGGCCATCAGTAGCAGAAAACCAATGATAACACTGACGGACATTTCGCGGGCCAGTTCATTGAACTCAAAATACGGCTGCCGTACTGTAATCAGGTACGTTTGCCCGTGAGCGGTTACTGTTGCCTGAAGCTGACGTACGTCGATGGGGTCGTTATTATCCAGCGAATCAATCAATAGCACATCGCTGAATTCGGCAGGTCTGGGCTGGGCGATGCGCTCAATATGCGGGTTGTCATCAAGGTCGTACAGCCGACCAGCCGGCCGTTGTTGAAGTCGCCGTTCCGTCCGCTCAACCTGCCCCGTCAGTAACTCGTCGACTTCGTGCCGGATACGCTGATGGATGAATGTATAAAAACCGATAGCGCCAACCAGCGCGATAAAAAAAGCCGTCAGCAGCAGGTAACGGGCGGTTTGGCTATACAGACTCATGTTGTTTTGAAGAGGTAACCGGCTCCATAACGGGTCTGAATATAGTCCGGGCAACCGGCGGCCAGCAGCTTCCGGCGAAGATTTTTTACGTGGGTGTACAGAAACTCGTGCGAATCAGCTACATCCATGGCATCGCCCCAGACGTGCTCGGCAATGGCTGATTTAGACAGCAGCCGGTTGACATTTGTTACCAGGAACAGTAGTAGCTCATACTCTTTACCGGTCAACTTTATATCGGTTCCCTGAACGCATACCCGCTGCTGGTCGGGCCAGAGGGTGAGCACACCCGCCTGTACCTGCGCCTGCCCACCAAATAACCGCCGACGCAGTACCGACCGCAACCGGGCGTTGAGTTCGGGCAGGTGAAACGGTTTGGTCAGGTAATCGTCGGCACCGGCATCGAGGCCAGTCAGTTTATCGGCCAGTGCATCTTTAGCCGTTACCATAATAATCCCCGCCGACGATTGCCGATTTTTTAACGCCCGCACCAGATCAAGCCCGTTGCCATCAGGTAGCATCAAATCGACCACAATACAGTCGTAGTCGTAATCGTGGGCTTTTTCGGCCCCCTGGCGGAATGTATCGGCGGTTGTAACGGTATAGCCCTCCCCTTCCAGATAGGTACACACCGCGGTGCGCAGGGGTGGCTCGTCTTCAATGAGGAGGATTTTCATGCCATTGGGGTAGTCACCCGCCTGGTTTTTCAGCAACAAACGGGTGACTGTTTTTGTCGGCTACTGGCTCCACTCGGTGGGTGTTCTATCCCAGCGATGCCCTTTCAGTTCGTGCAGTAACTCGGGTGCCAGGCCACGCCCGTCACTCACACCGGTGTTGGCTTCTACGTTCCGAATCTGACGCATGCCGGGTATGGTAGTGTGTACATCGGGGTTGGCGAGAATAAACCGCAGGGCCATTTCGGCCATGCTCATCCCGGCCGGAATAAGGGGCTTCAGCGCGTCGGCATGCTCCACGCTGCTGTTCAGGTTTTCGGGAACGAAATACGTCGACCGCCAGTCGCTGTCCGGAAAGGTCGTTTCTTTAGTAAACGTACCGGTCAATGTCCCCTCATCGAACGGCACGCGGGCAATCACGCCAATGTTCAGTTCGCGGCAAAGGGGGAACAGGTTATCTTCCGGGTTCTGGTCGAAGATGTTGTAAATGACCTGCACCGCATCAATCTTGCCCGTTCGGAGCGTGTCGAGACAATTGTCCGGCTCCCAGCGATTGACCGAAACGCCCCACGCCTGCACTTTACCCTGCTGGGTGAGTTTGGTAATCACTTCCTGCCATTCGTCGTGACTGGCCCAACTGTCTTCCCACACGTGAAACTGCATCAGGTCGATGGTTTCTACGTTCAGATTTTTCAGGCTTTTCTCCGTGTATTCCACAATGTAGTCGGCAGGGAACACATCGGCAATGCTGGAACCGGCTTTGGAAGGCCACTGCCGGTTTTTGGGTGGTATTTTGGTGGCAGCGTACAGTTTTTTATCCGGGAATTTTTTGAGCAGTTGCCCCAGTATTTCCTCGCTAACGCCTTCGCCATAGCCCCAGGCCGTATCGAAAAAGTTACACCCCAGTTCAACGGAGCGTTCGAGGGCACGGAGCACTTCCTGTTTGTCGGAGCCGGTCCAGCCTGCCAGGCCCCACATGCCGTAGCCAATTTCGGAAACCTGCCAGCCAGTGCGGCCAAATGTTCGGTAATTCATACGTTTGGTTTGGGTTTTGTTATTTGTAGTTTAGTCCACCGTCGTGGTTTGCACGGACAAATAGTTATGCAAACATCACCCGACAAACCGCAAACTGCAAACGAATTCAAAAAAACATGCTTATTCGTATCGTTCGTATGACGTTTCAAGCCGATAAGCTCGATGACTTTCAGGCCATCTTTAATCAGTCGAAACACCACATCCGGGCTTTCCCCGGCAACCTCCACCTCGAACTCCTGCGCGATCCTGACCACCCCCATGTCCGGATGACCTACAGCCTGTGGGCGTCGGCCGATTCGCTGGAAGCCTACCGCCAGAGCCACCTTTTCCGGACCACCTGGGCGGCTACGAAGGCTCTGTTTGCCGAGCGGGCCGTGGCCTTTTCGGGCCAGAAACTGGAGGAGGTGCCCGGCGATTCGGGTGTAAGTAAATTGGGTTACCTTTAGGCTTCTGAAACGGGTAAATCTACGGCTGACTATCCATGAACTATCGGTCTATTCGTATCTGGTTAACCACTTGCCTGTTCCTGGGACTGGCAACGCTGTCGGTTGCCCAGACCACGACCCTNACCGGTATTGTGGCCGATGCGGTNACGGGAAAGCCGATGCCTTTTGCCAATGTGTATGTAGATGGCAGCACGCACGGTACGCTGACGAATGAAGAAGGCCACTATTCGCTGACGGGCGTGCCGCTGGGTAACGACGGTTACTATTACTGGCGTTGGTTGATTTGGATAAACATACGAGCGTAAGGTCAAAAAAGCCCGGTCATTGCGGAAATTTTGACTCTACCTGCCAAAAACAGAGCGCAACTCCATCCTGAAATAGATACAACAAATTAAGCCAGGAGAGCCAGAAATTCATCAGCCCTGAGCAGATTGATCGTTGGGAATGGTACGGAATTTAGTACATCAAAATGCCGGTCTTCTGTAACGATGTAGTCTGCATTGGCGAGTAAAGCGCAATCGGCAAATTTATTGTCGTCGGGGTCAGCTGTTATTAGCTGCCAGAAAAAATGCTTAGTAATCAAGGTTGTATTTGGACTTTGCAAAATGATGTCGAGAATTAAGCTGGCCAGGGCGGGCGTAGCATGCCGGGTAAGGATTTCGGCGTATTCAGTCAGCATATCAGTAGTTACGCACAGGGTATAGCGTTGCTGACGGAACGCCTGCCAAATAGGGTACAGCCGCGATTTGGGCGAATAACAGGCCAGCAGCACATTGGTATCCAGTACGATAGTCATGCTTTATCGCGCTGTTGCTGTAAATGGCGGGTTTGCGACGTGTAGGGTGTGCGGTGGTGACTGTTCAAGCGCTCCGTAATGGTTTGCTCCGTCATGCCTTTGGCAGCCCATTCCTGGTCGGCTAGTTTGTCTAACTGGTCGAATTTGAATTGAAGTAACAGTTGCTTTAGTTCCAGCAGTGTATCGTCGGGTAGTTGTAGCGAGAATAAATCCAATAATTCAAGTTGAGCATTGCTCAACGGTGGCTGAATAGCATTCATATCGGTGTTTTTTTGTGAAGTTAATAAATCCAGGCCAATGGTGTACCTGGTGGCTATGCGAATGGTGGCGCAACAGCATGAATCTGCCTTACCCTATTGAATAGGAAGCTCGTTCCAGTGCGTAACGTAGTTTTGTCTCTTACCCCTACATCACCTGCCCTCATGCTTATTCGTATCGTTCGTATGACGTTTCAAGCCGATAAGCTCGATGACTTTCAGGCCATCTTTAATCAGTCGAAACACCACATCCGGGCTTTCCCCGGCAACCTCCACCTCGAACTCCTGCGTGACCCCGACCACCCCCATGTCCGGATGACCTACAGCCTGTGGGCGTCGGCGGATGCGCTGGAAGCCTACCGCCAGAGCCACCTTTTCCGGACCACCTGGGCGGCTACGAAGACTCTGTTTGCCGAGCGGGCCGTGGCCTTTTCGGGCCAGAAACTGGAGGAGGTGCCCGGCGATTCGGGTGTAAGTAAATTGGGTTACCTTTAGGCTTCTGAAACGGGTAAATCTACGGCTGACTATCCATGAACTATCGGTCTATTCGTATCTGGTTAACCACTTGCCTGTTCCTGGGACTGGCAACGCTGTCGGTTGCCCAGACCACGACCCTAACCGGTATTGTGGCCGATGCGGTGACGGGAAAGCCGATGCCTTTTGCCAATGTGTATGTAGATGGCAGCACGCACGGTACGCTGACGAATGAAGAAGGCCACTATTCGCTGACGGGCGTGCCGCTGGGTAACGTGGAGATCGTGGCGTCCTTTGTTGGGTACACTCCGCAGAAGGGTACCTTCCGGTTTGAGGATGGACAGACAAAAAGTGCTAACTTCCGGCTTAAGCCAACCGACAAAATGCTGGCTTCGGTAACCGTTCATGGCAACTACAAGAAGTGGCAGCAGCACCTCAAACAGTTTAAAAAACAACTCCTTGGCGAGCCTTTTGTGGGGCAGTGCCAGATAATGAATCCCGATGCCCTCAATTTCACCGAAGAAAGGGGCCACCTGAAAGCGACGGCCGCTGAACCCGTCGTTATCGAAAATCTGGCTACCGGCTATCGGATGTGGTACGATATGCTCTATTTCGACGGGACCTCCCGGAAAGTGTATTTTGCCGGTACCACCCGATTCGAGGAGATGAAACCGGAAAACGAACGGCAGGCGAATCGCTTCCGGCGCAACCGGATGATTGCCTACAAAGGCTCGACCCGGCACCTGATGGCCAGCCTGATTGACAGTACCTACGCGCAGGAAGGGTTTATGGTGTATCAGGAAAATATGGGGGTGCCGATGGCTAAATCACTGGCCAACCGAATTACGCTGGAAGGCTCGGTTGGTGATAGCAGCCGAAAAGGGCATTTGCAACCCATAAACCTGAACCGGTTGATTCTGCCGGGCCGGTTGCCCTTCGAACGACGGCTGGTATCGGATAAATCGCTGATCGTCTTTTATACTTTTGCCACATCGAACTATTCACCCTATGTGGATGCCCGGTATGCCTATTCGGAAATTAAGCTCCCCACTGGCCAGATACAACTGACTGTCGATGGGACGGTGACGGTGCCGAACGGCATGGAAGAGTCCGGCTCGCTGGGCGACGACCGCCTGTCGCGAATGCTCCCCGCCGACTGGCAGCCGAATAAAATCGATGCAGATTCCGTCAGCAGCAAGCCGGTTGTGGCGCAGGGAAAATTACTGCCGCCCGATGCCCGGATGAATCGCATCGCTACGGCCTTCAATGACCGGTTTACCCTCCGGGCACCGGTGCTGTTCGTCCACACCGATAAACCGCTCTACGCCACCGGCGACCGTATGTGGCTCAGTACCTACCTGCTCGATGCCAGCACTAATAGTCGGCCTCTGGGCGAAACGGCTGTCCATGTAGACTTACTGACGCCCGCCGGTAAACTCGTGCAGCACCAGTGGCTGCGGGTAACGGATGGCCGGGCTGCGGGAAGTTTTCGCCTGTCAGACTCGCTGGCTTCCGGTACGTATCGACTGCGGGCGTATACCGATGAGGATGATGCCCAGCATGGACCGGCTTTCGAACGTTCGATTGCGGTGTACAACCTTGTTCAGTCAACAGCAGCCGGAAATATTGAAATGGAGTCGAAGCCCCTGGATGTCCAGTTTCTGCCCGAAGGTGGCCGCTGGATAACGGGATTACCCGCCCGACTGGGTATCAAAGCGATTGGGCCGGATGGAAAGGGCGTTTTGGTCTCGGGGCGGGTTGTAAATAATGAAGGGGCAGAAATCACCCGGTTCAAAACGAGTGCGCTGGGCATGGGTAGTGTCATATTAACGCCGGTTGAAGGACGGAAATACTACGCTGAACTGGCGTACAACGGGCAGCAGCAGGTTGTATCCCTTCCTGCCATAGAGTCAGAAGGACTATTGCTGTCCGCTGATGTCGTCAGCGATACTAACCGATTAGGTATCACCATTACCGGCACCAGCCGGTCGGCGCAGGATTCCGCGTATATTCTGATTCAGCAGCAGGGGCGGATTGTGGACCAGCGAAAAGTACTACTGGAAAACGGCGTGGCCCGCGTGAGCCTGCCCGTGGCAGGGCTTCCGGCGGGATTGAATCAGCTAACCCTCTACGATGCCTCGGCTCATCCGCAGGCCGAGCGGCTGTTCTTCATTCCCGACCGGTTGCCGCCCCTTCGCGTGTTGCTGGGCCTGAATAAAACCACCTATCAGCCCCGTGAGCGGGCCATCCTAAGCGTCAATTTGTTCGATGATGGCATTCCCGTGGTGGCAGCTCTGTCGGCTTCGGTTACGGACGTGGGGCAGGTGCCGGACGATACGGCTGCGGCTACATTTCAAACCCACCTGCTGCTGACGGGCGAACTACGGGGCCGCGTGGAGCAACCGAATAGCTACCTGAAAGACAATACCCCCGAAACGCGCCGGGCGCTGGACGACCTGCTGCTCACCCAGGGCTGGCGACGGGTGACGGGTACGCCCCAAACCGAACTACTGGGGGGCGTGTCGCTGATGGGCCGCATACTTGACGCTAAAAACCAGCCCATTGCCGATGCACAGGTCATCGTGGCCTCTACCACGTCCGACCCATCGTTCGTCCGGTCGGCGGGGGCCGACCGGAGAGGGCGGTTCCGGCTGGCGGGACTCCCCATTGCCGACACGGTACAACTGATGACCCAGCTTACCGATCACCAACTGAAGGAACTGCCCGATAAAGCAGCCCACCTCGTGCTGGAGGGTCCGGGCACGGCCTGGGAGAAAGATACCATGAGTAGTATGCCTAACTGGGTTGCCCTGCGTGCTCAGTTAGCGGCCGCCCGCGTTCGGCAGGAAGCCGACGTCGATTTGTATAGGGATAAAACCGTTAAACAACTCAAAGAAGTAGTGGTACGGGCACGAAGACCCGATGAACGCCCGGACGATATTCGTCGCAGGAGTATACATAATTCGGCTGATGCAACGCTTATTTTCGACGAGAACAGTTCCAGTTTTGCCAATCTTTACGAAATGATACGGGGAAGGTTAGCTGGTGTAAATGTGCTGCAAATAACGACATCGGAAAAATCCGGGTATCAGGTACTGATTCGGGGTGCCAACAGCGTGAATGGGAGTACATCGCCCTTATTTTTGATAGATGGCATGGCTATTCAGGATCAGGATGGAACGGGCCTGTTGAATTTTAGTCCGGGCGATATCGAACGGGTCGAGTTGCTGAAAAACGGCGGAACGGCTGGTATTTATGGGGTTCGGGGTGGTAGCGGAGTGATTGCTTTTTATACTAAAACCTACCGGCCTGACCAACTCAAAAACGAGGAGAAGAAGGGTATGAAGGCTGTTCAACTGATTGGCTACCCTTCCGTGCAGCGGGAGTTTTACGTGCCCCGTTACGCTACCGAGTCCCAGCCCGTTGCCCTGAATGACCGCATCGACCGACGGGATGTATTATACTGGAAACCGCTGATGCAAACCGATGGGCAGGGACGCTGTCAGGTACAGTTCCCCCTCTCCGATGTGGTTCGTACCCTTCGCGTAACCGTACAGGGCATCAGCATGAGCGGCCGCCCGGTAGTGGGGGTGACGTTGATAAAGGTGCAGTAAGGAGGTTTCCGTACTGGAATCGGGGTAGGGCTAAGCCAACGCAAGAACGCTATTCGCCTGCCACGATTAATTTCCCCTGTGTATCGAACCGGATTTTGCCATTCTGATTCAGCGTTACTTTCCGGGCGGTTACGGGTTCAGGAATGGATACGGTATGGTTCTGACCGATAACGACCGCATCGCAGGGGTAAGGAACGCGCCCGCCCGACCAGATCCCCGCATTTGTCCAGACTCCCGTCTGACTACTGGTGATGGTGCCACAGGTCGTAAATCCGGCCATTTTGGTTTCTGTATTAGCCCAGATTCTCCCCGTATTCGTGAATCGAAAGTGTTCGTTACCCGTCCGTGAAAACTCGGTCAGGAAGCGATTACCTGGTGTAGTAATCGTGGGGGGTGTTCTGAACGGGGCCAGATTAGAAGAGGTAATGTTGGGCGCATCGGAACTGTAATTCTGCTCGCTCCAGCCAGTAGCTTCGTGGCCCCAGAGCCAGGCGCAGTACCAGGCAAAATAATGTTTGGCCTGCGTATAGGTACTGAAATAATCGGGTGTGGTGATGGAGAAAACCTTAAAGCCTATCTGTTTCTGAAACTGCCGCAAGGTGTCGGATTTGGCCCGCCAGTAATCCCACTCATCATACTGAGAACCATTTTCTCCGGCAAAACGAAAGTAGTTGCCGTTAATAATTACGTGACTCTCAAATAAATAACCATCCTGACTACCAAGCGCACTGGGTATCTGGGTCGGGTTATACACCGGGTTGTAGGCATTCTGGAAGAGACAGGTGGAGTAGAGCGTATTGGCCAGCACCACCAGGTTTTTAGTGTGGGCGTACTGTACGGCGTTGGTCATGCGGCTGCGCGATACGCCATCTACATACCCGCATTCGTCAAAAAGTACGCCTTTAAAACCAAATGCGCTGATGGCATCCAGCCGTTGAAAAATCTGCGCTTCGGTGAGCGGAGTGGGTATTTTCTGCGACAGACTAACGTATCCATATACCTTGGTGGCTGGATTGATAAGGTCCAGAATCGTTTTGGCCTTAGGAGCTTCCGCCGGGTTTTTACTGTAATCCTCAATCTGATCGGGCCAAACGACGTATGCGTAGCGGCTAAACTCGGTAGCGGCTTCTTGCGCGGTGGTCAGGCCGTTTATTTTAGCGGGGAAGCCGTAATAAATCAGCAGTGGTTTGGGCGAAACCGTCTGGGCGGAGGTTGGTTCTTTGCTAAGGCAGATGAGGATAAGCTGGATAACGAGAGTGGATAGGACCTGTCTGGGTAAGTTCATGGGGGGATAGATAATTGTGATTGGATAAGGTGCTGGTTGTAAAAGCGTTGGCTGGTCGGGTACTACTACTTGTCCGTGCTTGGTAAGGGCTACTTGGCCCAGGCTGGTGTTGGCGTAGCAGGGGCGAATAACTCGTCGATGTAGTAGTCCCGACGGCTGCGTTTATCGCACTCTTCCCCACCGATTGGGTAATGACAGGGCGCATACACACCTACATTATCGGGGTTCATCAGGCTCTCGTAAGCACCCATCGTAAATTTACTGGTTCGATGGATTCGTTTGAGCAGACAGTGGCCTAATTCATGAAAAACCAGGCCTTCCCGTTCTTCTTTGTTGGCCTTCTGCCAGCAGAAGGAGTCACTGTTCAGGACAATGCGGGGCGTTTTCCCGTTCTCCAACAGGCATTCCCCGCAAATATCTTCCTTTAGTACCGTTCCGAATGTGATGATCAGATTGGCTGTTGACACCGGATTATTCCGCTTGCCGGCTTCTTCCCGGAATGACTTCACATACAGTTCTACCTCTGCCGGGACGCTGTACTGTATCGGTTCCGGCTCGGCCGTTTGGGAGGACTGACAACTGAGCAGAATCAGGAGTAGTAACAGCAAAAATTGCGATATCGTACGCATAAAGGAGCGGGAAGTCATTGAAGGTACAAAAAAGACGGATTCGTCCTGATTATGAATTCGCTGAATGAACGTACCATTCCGGGCAAGCCGGTTAATTTTTACCGTAGAAGGGCATTCTGTTTTTTGGGCTTCATCCCTCGCCATGCCAGCCACGCCACCGCCCCCACGCACAGGGCAAACCAGATGAAGGGCAGGCGCAGGTCGAGCAGGGATAGTCCGCCAAAAAGCACCGTTGTGGTTATACTTGCCAGCCCCTGCATGGCCTGATTGATGCCAAATATTTCGCCCCGGTCGGCGTCCGTCGTGTGCCCTGCCATTAGACCCTCTATCAATCCCTGAATCAGCGAGATGGTCAGGCAGTCGATGGTAACGAGTACGTATAAACTTACCACTGAGGTGCCAATAAAACTGTACCCTGCCAGCACCGGTACCGACAGGGCGGCCAGCCAGACAATGGCCCGGCGCTGATTGATGCGGTCGGCAAAGTAGGTGTAGAACACGTAGTTTATAACCACGCTCAGGAAGCCGAAATACATGAAGAAGTACGAAATCTGGCGGGCATCCATCTGCATGGAACCGAAGCTCACAAACGTGACGAAGTAAAAGTAGTAGCCCGTACTCATGGTGAGGGCTACCTGCATGAGTACCAACTGCTTCAGTCCTGGAGAGGCTGTGTCCTTACGGGCTAGTCGCTGCCAGAGCGTTGTAATATCCACTGCCTGCCCAACCTCGGTTTTTAGCTCGCTCAGGTCAATCGGTACAGGGGGTGTCTGTTTTGTTTCGCGCAGGAGTAGACTCAATACCACATTGACGGTCGATAGGATAATGGCCATCAGAATGACGACCCGCGCCTGGTTTTCGGCATCGGTTACGTCGAGCACGGTTAGCAGTAAGCCCGCTACGCCCGGCCCGACCACGAAACCAAGCGAGAGAATCGATCCTTCGATACCCAGATTTTTAAAGAGCTTCTCCGGGGGCGAAATATCCGTAATGGCTGATCGGACCGTAGCGTACATGCCATTCGTTAAGCCATCGCTTACCCGGTTCACCAGGTAAAATCCCAGCCGGACGGGGAGCAGCAGGCAGTTGGCCAGCAGGGTACCAACGGCCGATACGATGAAAATGGACCGGCGACCGTAACCATCAGACAGTTTGCCCAGCAACGGTCCCGAGAATAGTTGCACGCCCAGAAAAAGTCCCGTACCCAGAGCCAGCCACAACTCGGGATGGAATCGTCCTTTCACAAACGCTGGTAACACGGGAGCCACCGCTGAACCGACAACAACATCGAAAAAAATAATAGCATAAATGAGCAACAACCGGCGGTCCTGAACCATGCCGAAAGGTACTGGATTTATAGCCATTCACCATGGAGTCGGGCACTACTATCGGGGAGCTTTTACAGGAAATGACCGGTAGTGAATGACTGTCGGTAACGCGGAGCCATTAGCAAAACGATTGGATGAACGTGTGTATCTTTACCGAAAAAAGAGTCATGGCCACTACCGTACAATTTCAAACGCAACTGACCTTTCAGCAGGTAGCCCAGTTGGTTCGTCAACTGCCCGCCAAAGACAAGCAGAAACTGGCGAAACTCCTTGAAGAAGAAACCGATGCACCCCAACAGCCCGGATCAAACGACGAGGCTGGCCTGAGTGCCACTCAGCGTAAAACAGTGGCCAACATTAGGCAGGGTTTCAAGGGGTTGAAGCTGATGAAGGAAGGGAAGCTGAAGGCTAGACCGCTATCTGATTTGCTCGATGAATTATAAAGTCGAGACGATACCGAACTTCGACAGAGAGTTTAAACGACTGGCTAAAAAATACTCCTCGCTGAAAGGAGACGTGGGTGCCTTGGGTCAACTATTGGAAGAAAATCCCGACCAGGGAACGGCTATCGGCAAAAACTGCTATAAAATTCGAATGGCTATCAAGAGCAAAGGGCACTACTATCAGGGGGCGCACGGGTAATTACCTGTGTGGTAGCCATTGACGAACGGGTTGTGTTACTCTCCATCTACGACAAGGCCGAGCAGGCCGATATTGCCGATTCTTTCCTGAATCAACTTCTGAACGAAGCGGGCCTTTAACTTTTACCGGCGTTCGATGTTGCTGAGTTGCTCCAGCAGGTAATCCCGTTTGGCTTTGGTAACCGGCACCTGAGCGCCATCGGCCATGAGCAGGTAGCCACCCTCCTGCTTCACAATCTTGCGCAGGTAGGCCGGGTTGATCAGGTGGGAGTGGTGTACCCGCACAAAACCACTGGGTTCAAGTGCCTGCTCCACTTCTTTCAGCGTCCGGCAAATGAGCAGGGAATGGCCACCATCCATATAAAAATGGGTGTAGCTGGCATCGGCTGTACAGCGTACAATGTTGGTAATGATTACGATTTCATGGCCTTCATGCGTGGGTAAGGCTACACGGGTCGAAACCACGGGGGAGGGGTTCTGGTAATACTCTTTGAACAGAGCGAACTGAGAAACCTGCAACTGCCGGGTTCTGCGCTGTTGCCACAGGTCAAGACTTTCCTTCAGTTCAGATTCCTGGATGGGTTTGAGCAGGTAATTGAGGGCGCTGAACCGAAACGCCCGGATGGCATACTGGTCGTAAGCAGTCGTGAAAATTACATCGAAATTGAACTCACCCACTCGCTCCAGCAGGTCGAATCCATTGAGCCGGGGCATCTCAATATCAAGGAATAGGATATCGAACGGGGTTTGGCGGATGTAGTCCACCGCCAGTTCGGGCTGTTGAAACGTTGCCAGTATGTCTACGTCCATCGCCAGTTTCCGGAGTTTGATAGCCAGTAGCTCTGTGGCGTATTTTTCGTCGTCAATCAAAATAACTTTCATGGTTAGTGGCGGTCATATAGATATTAGGTGGTCATTTATTGTCATTGGCGGTCATTGAGTTGGCATTAGTGGTCATTTTATTGGTTGTTTTGACATGATATGACCACGTCATGACAGCGAAGCGAATGATCATCAATGACTATTGATAGCGTTTAGTTGATAGGTCATCCGTACAAGGGTACCGGTCTGCCCGTTATTTTCCAGGTCGATGAGGTCAATGGAAAGCCGGGAAGCGTAATTTTTGTTGAACAGGTCCATGCGCTGCCGGGTAATATCCATGCCAAATGATTTACGCTGCGTGGCCGAACGACTCTTTAAATCAGCTGCCTGCCGACGCCCGATACCATTATCTTCAATCTCGAACCGAAGTGTTTGTTCGTCCTGCACCAACAGCCGAATCCAGAGCCGTTTGTTGGGCCGGTCACTCTGACGGAGTCCGTGCCAGATGGCGTTTTCAACGAAAGGCTGGAGCAGCAGGGGAGGCAGACGTACATCGTCCTGGTCGATGGCAGCATCGGCTTCAATCGTGTAGTGAAACTCGTCGCCAAAACGGGTTGCTTCCAGCGACAGATACAGGCGCAGGCCCATTAATTCTTCCGACAGCCGGACGGTTTCTTCATTGGAATGATTGAGCGTCAGTCGCAGCAGACGGGAGAAATCGGATAGATACCGGGTCGCCTTCTCTTCATCGCCCTTCAGCACAAAATATTCGATAGTATTCAGGCTGTTGAACAGGAAATGCGGGTTCATCTGACTGCGCAGGGCCAGCATCTCGACCTCGGCAATACGCTTTTCGTAGATCGTTCGCTGTTCAATTTCTTCGATATACGCCCGTTGTGTTTCTATCTTTTCCCGGTCAATGAGATGAATCCGGTAGGCCAGTGCCAGCGCAAAAACTACTATTTCGAGCAGGATGCCGAACGATAGCATGAGCAGGTTTTCGAGTTCGCTGATCAGAAATATACCGTCTGGCAGGACATTGCTCGCCCGTAGCGAGGCCATAATGCCAACTGTTATAAGCAGCGCATTGCCCAGCAGTACGTACCGGGTTAGGGGAGAGGGTACAGCCCGCGCGAGCCAGGCCAGTATGGCTATGTGCGCGGAGACGAACACTATGCGGCTCATCCAGAACCCAATTTGTTGCAGGCCTCCGTCATTGGTGAGCAGCAACAGAACCGCGTAGAGTAGGCTGTAGGCAATTGCTACGCGGGCACACCCCCGAATCCGTCGGGCGGCCAGGGGATGGCGTTGCCCGAGAGTCAGCAACGCCATCAGAAAGAATAGATAGGCGCTCCAGCCTGCCCAGATAACGGGTTCGAGCAGATGGGCCTGGAGCATAGGAGCGTAGCCGAGCCAGTGACCTACCGGCGTGTAGGAGCGGGCTTTCAGCAGGGCGTAGCTGCAACCCGCCAGCACGTATAAGGCGTAATAGCCATAGAGCGGCTGCGGATAACGGAGGTAGATGAACGCCACGAAAAACAGAAAAAACAACAGCGCCCCCTCTATCCACGACCGGTTTTGCAATTCGAGGGCGTTACGCTGCCGGTTGTGCAACAGCTGCTCGTTATAGTCTGTTGCCGTCTGAAAAGACAGACTCAGCGATGGACGGGGAAAAGAAGACCGGGTTATGGGCGGTAGTACACCACGGGCATTTGCCACCCGAATCCACAACTCTGCCACACGGCCATTGCCCAGCGTGATGGGCGCGTACTTTTCGTTTTCGGCCGTGGGCCAGTCTGGGGTAGATACGCTGCTGCCGAAGCGTTGCGAATGGGTATGCCCATCCAGCAACAGGTAGAGCGTTACAAGCTGATTATCCGCCGATGATAGGTAGGTTGTCTGTATCGTGTCGGTATCGTTTTTTAGGAAAATGTGTAGCCAGTAGGCCTGTCGGGCATCGGTCGTTTGCCCGTGCCGAAGAATAATCCGGCGGGTATCGCTCAGGGCTTTTTCATAGGTCGTTTCGCAGTCGGTACTGGTCACTGTGGCCCGTTCGTAGAGGGAGATACGACCGGACAACTGGCTAATCCTGACCGTATCGGCAGCGGGATTAGCCCGGACCAGCAGCGGCACCAGACCTGATAGTATAGCGAGTAACCAGCGCATCGGCTCTTTTTTATCAATACTACAAATTATTGCCAGGTACATCCGGATTGAATTAACCCAGATGCGGTTTGAGTATGCCGAATCGGATTTCAGGCCGAGAACCGTCTACATGCTTATTCACTCAAACCCACCGTTGACTCACCCGAATGACCGGTTAATTGGTTTGGTATTACCCGATTAACGACGATTTTTTAGATTTAGACTCGTTTAGTTTTCATCTAACCAGCCTGCTTGTGATACGTCATTCGTTGTTTTTTATAATCGGACTTTGCCCGTTAGCTACTGTTTCCCACGCGCAGGTTCAGGTCTACGATCCCAAACGAGCCGCCGAACGAAACGTCGAATACCGGGTAAACAACAAAGTTGACCAGGGTATTAACCGGGGACTCGATAAAGTTGAGGAAGGAATTGGCAATATCTTCAAAAAGAAAAATAAAAAAGCCCAGGACACAAAACCGGCTGATGATGCCTATACCGACCAGCAACCAGCCGACGGTAATGCAGGCTCCGTATCGGGCAGCAGTTCGGCCGGGTCAGCGGATAACGCTGCCAGACCGTCGGGCGCTAAAACCAATGAACCCGTTCCGCTGAAAGCCTATAGTAAATTCGATTTCGTGCCGGGCGATAAAATCGTTGCTGCCGAGGATTTTGAGCAGGATGCCGTGGGTGATTTTCCCGCCAAATGGAATACCAATGGCTCGGCTGAGGTAGTGACCATCGGAGGTAAACCCGGCAAGTGGCTCATGGTCCGGAAAACGGAAAGTACCTCGTTCATCCCCGATTTTGTGAAAGACCTGCCCGATAATTTTACGCTGGAATATGATTTGGTTTACAGCGGCTTCGATAAAGACTACGCCTACGCTCAGCGCCTTTACACAACGGTACACGAAACGAAGAAGAACGACGACCGCATTACGCACCAGGCCGCCGGGCGGGGGGCAACGTTCCTCATTAACGGGGGTATGGGTTCGGGTAACGCCGAGCTTCTCCAGACCAATGAAGAGGGTGGTTATACCGACCTGCGGGGCGAACGCGATATGGCTTTAGCTATCAACCCCGACAATAATGGTAAGGTATTTCACATGGCCCTGTGGCGGCAGAAACAACGGCTCCGGGTGTACGTTGACGAAGTGAAAGTGTTTGATTTGCCCCGCATTTTTCCGGCCGATGTAAAACTGAACGCGATGCGCTTTCATTCCGACATGTCGGAAGATCGCAACCAGTTTTTCATCTCGAACATCCGGCTGGCGGTGGGCGCCCCCGATACGCGTTCCAAACTCATGACAGAGGGTAAATTCAGCACAACGGGCATTCTGTTCGACGTTAATTCTGACAAAATCCGGCCCGAATCCTACGGTGTCCTGAAAGACATTGCCGGTACGCTGACCGAAAACGCCGGGGTTCGCGTACGCATCGTTGGTCATACCGATTCGGACGGCGACGACGCCAAAAACCTCGACCTCAGCAAACGCCGGGCGGCTTCGGTCAGGGCAGCCTTAGCCAGTGAGTTCGGCATCGACGCGGGCCGTCTGGAAACCGACGGTAAGGGGGAAACCCAGCCAGCTGCCCCCAATACCAGCCCCGAAGGTAAAGCCAACAACCGGCGCGTCGAATTTATAAAGTTGTAGAGACGCATACTTGCGTCAGCAAAACCCTCCATCGACATGAAAATATCTGTTCTCTTTTTCTCTGTTACCCTGCTGATGGCCTGTGGCGGCAAAACCGAAACGAACACTACCCAGGCCACTAATACTGCCGCCGTTGCAAACCTGTCGACCACCGAAAGCAGCAGCCCCGGAGCGGGCACGTGCCTGCTCACGTATCAGACGAAAATGGACGAAGCCCTGCCCCTGAATACTATCAAAAAATACTATACCGGCGATTTCTCCAAAGCTGAACTCGAATACCGGAAGTCGGAAAAATACGCAGAACACGATACCTACAAATACGAGTGGCCAACCGGTACGACTACCACCCGCGAGGTGATGGGCATGAAGGTGAACACGCCCGATGTTTACACGATTGGCCTGATGTGGATTGAGGAGGTCAGCGAAAAATACCATCCCGATGCAAAGGCTTATTTCAGGCAGATGTACCACACTCCGACCCCCGACGAACTGAAACGGGCAAAGGAGTACATGGACAAACAACTAGACAAAAAAATGGCTGAAAAGGGGCTGTCGGGTACAGCGCAAAAAGCGGGTAAAGCAACGGCCGGTACCCTGATGAACCGCAAAATTGAGTTCGACCCCGTAGCCGGGCTGGGTGATGCGGCTTCGTGGGACGTGCCTGCCAGTGAACTGCACGTACTGAAAGGGCGCACGATGTTTCGGGTAATGGCCAACGTTGGCCCCGATAAGGTGGCTAACCTCGATCTGGCCAAAAAACTAGCCGCCAGCGTACTGGCCAGGTGCCCGTAGGTGCCAAACCCTAAACACATGGCTGTTATGCGTTATCTGTTCTTTTTTCTTCTTTTCCTGACTGGCTCCATAGGCTGGGCACAGCAACTTACACCCGCGCAGCAGGCTGAACTCGATAAGGCGGGTCAGCAACTGAAAAATTATTCCGACCCGGTTTACATGGAACGGCTCCTGAACGAGCAGATTCAGGAGATGAAGAAAAACGGCGCGACACCGGACCAGATTCGTGAACTTGAAAAATCCAGAGATGAGACCATCCGGCAATTAAAAGATGACCTCGCCGAAGCGGCCCGCCAAAAAAATCAGCCCGCCAGTACGTCCGAAAAAGACAGCCTCAACCCCAGCGAAACCATGATGGCCGCGCTCAAAAAACGGATTGCTCAGCCGGATACCACGCCCGCATCGCTGATTTATGACGAGCAACCGGGGCACTATTCGGGTTTGCCCGCCCAGTTTCGATTTTATAGTGAGAGCAAACTTGCCGCCGACCAGTTTCCGGCTTTCATGCGCAAAAAATTTGGGGTCACCCTCCGCGAAACGGACCGCTATGACTTTGGGGGCCAGCAAACCATCCGCTATGAGCAACTGCACGCGGGCTATGTGGTTGGGTTAGCTCATTTTAGTATCGTTCTCGACAAAAACGGCCACGTAGCCCGCGCCAACGGCGATTTGTTCGAAATAAAGAACACCGCTCCCAGCCCGGATGCCCGAACGTTACCCGCTACGCTGTTGCCCAAGCTCCGCACTGCCACCAGTCAGCCCAGCCTGACGCTCGTAGCCAGCGATGCGGATGAATCTGCGTCGGTACCCTACGCCCGGGCGGAGCCTTTGGTCTGGATGTCTCCCGGTCTCGACCCGGCCAGTACCGCTATCGTACTCACGCAGCCCTTTGTGGTAGAGGGGGCGGGCAGCAGCAAACGCTGGTACCTCAACACCCGCACGGGAGTAGTCGTTGCGGTGGAATCCCTGACCCGGAACTGTCACGTAGCTCCCACCGGTCCGCTGCCGGCTACGGTGCCAACATTTCACCACGGTAAACAGCCCGTTTTTCTGACCCGACGGGTGGGACCGAAAGGGATTCCGGTATTTGCCCTGGCCGACAGTTCCGAAACCCCCACCATTGTCGTGGTGCAGCCTGGCATAGAGCCATTCGCTCCGATAGTTACGAAAGACTCGACGTTTGCCGATAACCAACTCCGGCTGCGGGGTGATTTCGACGTACTTTACGGCTTCCGAACAACCGCCCGTTACTTCAGGAAACTGGGGTTGAATAGTTACAATAATGCCGGTGCGTCGGTCCGTATCGAACCCTACAATGAACAAAATGCCGATTGGAGTTCCAGCCGAAAGCGATTTCGGTATGGCATCATCAGCCGCAAACCCGTTGCTACGCTTCAGATAGTGGCCCATGAGTTTACCCATGCCGTCAATACCTACGCCAACAAACTAATTTATCAGGGAGAGTCGGGGGCGCTCGATGAAGCCATTGCCGATATGTTTAGTATCATCATTGACCACCAGACGCTGAACGGTAACTGGCTCATTGGCGAAGAAATAAGCCCCGGTGGTTTCCGGAATCTGGCCAATCCTACGGCCAAAGGTGACCCCGACACATACAACGTTGCTCCCTGGAAACCAACCAGTGTAACCTTCGACGATGGCAACGTACACAGCAACTCCGGGGTGGGTAACCGCTGGTTCTATCTGCTCATAAAAGGCGGTAAAGGCCAGAACGGACTCAAGAAAAGCTACGACGTGAAAACTCCGATTGGCTACGACCGGGCTGCCCGGCTGCTACTACAGACGCTGCCCCGGCTGGGGCGCTCGGCCACCTACGACGATTTCTGTCGCGAAACGATTGCCACCGCCGAACAACTCTTCGGCGATTGCCACGACTTCACACAATCGGTCAAACAGGCATGGTATGCGGTGGGTGTACTGGCCGACCCGCCACCGCTCTGCAGACCCGGCTGGTCGATGGAGATGGTGCTGAAGTCCGGTAGCGAAAAGACCCGGTCTATGCTGTACGTTAAGGGAGACAGTATCGTGTGGGTTTACAAAGACCCGGAGAGTATCTCTAAAATATTTACGCGCCGGAATAGTGCTTACACCACTACCGTAGTGCAGAACGCCGACGGAGTAAACTCGGCTACCCTGCCCAAAGACTACTATGGCAGCTACCTGGCCCGGATGAACGATGAGCTGCTTCCAGCGCAGGAGGTGCTGATGGCTGAACAACTCCAGCAGGTACGGGCCGCTCTGGCCAGCCCCGCCACCAACCCCGAAGAGCGCGCCCAACTCAAACAGACCGAAGCGGCTATCCTGTACGGCCAACAGCAGATGAAGCAGGTGAAAGCCGACACGAAGGCTCAGGAGAAGGAAATGGCCGAAAGCAGTAAATCTATTTCCGAAGCCGCGTTCTGGCGTAATAAGGGCGGCAAGCGCCAGTTCGATAAAGACCACGTCAAGCAAACCACCCTGTATCAGGGCAAATACCTGACCCGGCAGTATGTGTTAAGCCCTGCCATGACCTGGTGGTCAACGACGGAAATTCCCCTGCGGCTGTCGGACGTATGCCAGATTATTCCAATGGCTGCGTTCATTCCTCAAAACTCCGCCATAAACTACCTCATGCGTGGGTTTCCCGTCAACTATCTGGATATGATACAGATGCAAAATATCAGCGAGAGCGTACCAAACAGTTTTGACAAGCTGTTTTCTGATGCTCCTGTGTTTCAGTAGTCGCCTGTTTCTCCGGTACCCGTTGCAAAATGTTTTGCCCCGGTCGGCTTGATATGTGTGGTCGCGATGGGGTCAGCGGGGGAGGGTTACGATAAACTCCGCCCCTTCGCCCTCCGTGCTGGCCATTTCCATGGTGCCTCCGTGGCCCTTTGTTACAATGTCGTAGCTGAGTGACAGGCCCAGTCCGGTACCTTCGCCGGTAGGTTTGGTGGTGAAGAATGGCTGAAATAGTTTGGCCTGCACCGCTGTGGGTATTCCTGTACCGTTATCCTTTACCCGGATGATCACCTGGTTTTCCTGCCGGGCGGTGCTGACCGTAACGACTGGCAGGAAGTGCCCCGGCTCTTTCCCTGCCCGCTCGGTTACGGCGTAGAAGGCGTTATTGAACAGGTTGAGCAAAACCCGACCTATTTCCTGAGAAACGACCTTGACCGACCCCATCTGTGGATCGAATGTAGTGATCAGTTCGCACTGGAAGGCAGGGTTCTTGGCCCGCAGGCCATGATAGGCCAGTTTCAGGTATTCGTCGGCCAGGGCGTTGATTGAGGTGGGCTGGCGCTCGCCGGACTGGCTATGCGAATGTTCGAGCATGGCTTTTACAATCCGGCTGGCCCGGATGCCGTGCTTGGCAATCTTCTCTATGTTTTTTGTGAGTTCATCCGATAGGCCCAGCGCATCGTCGGTGTGGCCCCCCCTAATCTCGTCTTTCAATTCCTCGATCAGTTCACCGCATACTTCTGAGAAGTTATTGACGAAGTTAAGCGGGTTCTGAATTTCGTGGGCAATACCGGCCGTCAACTCCCCCAGGCTAGCCAGTTTTTCCTGTTGAACCAGGCGTATCTGAGTGGCCTTCAAATGGCTTAGCGACGTTTGCAGAGCCTCCTTTTGCTGGTTCAGCTCCGTTGTCCGTGCCTGAACCCGTTGCTCCAGCAGGTTATTCTGTTCCAGTAGCAGTTGCCTTTGCTGTTCATGCAACAGTTGCAGTTCCTGGTTATACTGAATCTTCTTTCGCTGGGAGGTCACGAACGAAATCAGGAAGCCGGCAAACAGCAGTACCATGGCTGAAATGCCGATAATTACCCGGTACTCAATAGACAGGTCGAACAGGTACATACAGGGCTTTGGTTATGAACAGACACAGAATGATGTAGGCTACATTATGGACGCTCCACATGTGTTCAGCCAGCATGGAATTTTCCCGAAGCATGGGCACGTAGAACAGGAATATAAAAAAGTTTACCACCACATAGATACTTAGCCCGGTTACGATCCAGAATTCCTGATCGTCCTGCAGACTTTCCACATCCGTCCGGAGCTGTGACAGGTAAAAGAGCAGACAATAGATGAGCAGGCAATACGCTTCAATTGTAAACAGATTACCGCTCAATTGATTCTTATCCAGATAGTCTTCCAGAAAAAGGTAATTCACCGTGATCAGCAGTAGGTACAGCCAGGGTAAAAAACGCCTGAATAAGCGAAAATGGGATTGGTGCAGCCGGGCAAAGAAATACACAAAACACACCAGTCTGAATAAAGAGTGAACTGCATATAGGATAAGATTACTTTGTAGCCAGTTGGGTAAATACGCTTTAAAATCCCCGATAAAATCAATCGCCAGATTAAGCAACAATGCCCCGCACAGGTAGACGACGACCGGCTTGAAGTAAGCAGGCTGTTGGCGATGGAAGGAATAAGCAACCAGCGGTATTAGTAATGCCCATACTTCCGACCAATCAAGCAGTGACTGTACCATTGTGTTTGTAATAATTTATGGGTTGGATAAATGACTGCTATGGAAGGAAAAAACGGATGGCCACCGCTCTTATGGTAAACACCAATTTTATAGAAAGCGTATAGGGGATACCGTAAGGCAAGTCGTTTTGGTGAATGGTGGATAAGTACCGGCTTTTTTCGGGTAGTTGCCGTTATGAGATTACGTATGAATGCAGGAATAAGTGTTTGATTATTAGGGAGGTAATTTGTTCTGTAAAAATAAACGCTTACCTTTTGGTAACCTAATCCGGTCTACTCTAATCCTGTCCATGAAAAAACTCCATACTACCGCACATGTGTTTATTTGCGCACTAGTTTGCCTGCCTTTTTTGCTGACTTCCTGTCAGTCGAGCCAGACCAATACTGGAAGTAAAGATTCTACGACGATAACCTCAAACTTAAGTGGTACAGCAGGAAGTAACACAATTCCCACGATTTATCTAAGTTCATTGACGGTATCTTCTGGTGTATTTAAGGATAATAGAAATAAAAATTTCGTTTTTGAACACTTCTTTGGTGATACGGATATAACACTATATGGTTGGATACTTAAAAGCACAGGGGCGGGTCCCGGACAGTATAATGGCGAACCTGATGTGAAATTGACTCCTTTTGAACAAACAACACTGACCGTTGGGCCAAATTCGTACGTAGGTAACCAAGTACTTGGTAAGAATGATGAAAAAAATATGGTTGATTTCATCGCAGGTAGAAATGCGACTCTACACTTCAAGCCAACGCAGGATACCCCGGGGGGCAGAATCTATTACAAAATATTTATTCAGTTTTTACCGGTCAGCATAGTTGATACAGACCCAACCTATAGTACTAATCCGTCTCCTCCTCATCAGGGATTTGATTAATTGTGAGTAATATTTGAGACCTTATTTCTCCTTCTCCTGATGCCAATCCGGGGCTTGGTAATTGAATCGGACCGTCCCCACCGCATCAGAACTATGAAAATTATTGAATGAATTCTACCCCAATTCCATTCCATGAAGAATCTATTTGCCTCCATGAAGTTCCTTTTTCTAGGCCTGCTTGTATTATCGTTTACGGCGTATGGTCAAATTAAACAGACCACACCAGGTGTGATTGGTACGATTGCATTTAAATCAGGTGCGGCCGTTAGCCAAAAAATACCACTTATCTACCTGGATACCCTGCAGATAGGTGTCGATGTTCTTTTTAACCTACAGGATCCCCAAAAGAAACTTGATAAAGACATAAACTTTGTGTTCGAATTTTACGTAAAAGACGACGCGGTAACATTACACGGGTGGCGATTCAAACGAGCTTCCCGGAACGTGAACCAGTTTAGGAAATTTACGCCCGACAGTAGCGACGTTTTCCTGACGCCCATTGGCAAATCATCCGTAGCCATCGGTCCTGATACGTACGTGAACAACCAGGTCTTTTACGCGAAGGACATGAAGACCATGATTCAGGACATCGAGAAAGTAAGGGACAGAGGCCCCCAGTTGCTTTTCATTCCTACGAAAGACCCGGTTACGAAGAGAATCAGGTACAATGTACTAGTTGTCAGCTTCATATCAGCCTCGGGAGGAACGGGAACGATAATCGAAAATCTGACCGGTGCCACGTACCAAACCAACCCATCTCCACCGCATCAAAGCACTGATAATTGATTGTAGTTATTTACGGCCTATTTCTCCTTAACACGCTGAAAATCAAGGTTCTGAAAATTGAAACTGAAATCGGTGAGGGGCGAGATGGGCTTCATTTTTATGGCAACCGGTTTCATCGTATCATCGACCTGAAACGTAACGTAGGCATCGGCATCGAAGCTCCGGTTGTTCCATTTTACCACAAATTGGGGCGCCGAACCGGTGATGCCCTTGTAATAGAACAACTCGCCCGTTAGTTTGGGCGACCGCACCGACTGGAACGTAAAATGGCCATCTTTCTGACTCAGCACTACATCGCCAAACCAGCGGTCGCGGTAGGTACCTGCGTAGGTTGAGAAGTCAATTTTTGCCGTGTTGTTCTTTTGCTCGCTGGTGATATCGGCCCAGATATCCTTCGTGAGTTTATCCGCTTCATTCAGCCCTTTCTTCACCCGCTCGTCGTATTTGGCGACCCAATCCGATGCCGGAATACCCAGGTAACTGTCTTTTATGGTGTTGGTAATGGCACTGAAGGCCGCGCCCGACTGCTGATTGGTGAAGACGATAATGCCCAGTTTCAGTTCGGGGAACAACGTCACCTGGGTTACCATACCGGCCAGCCCGCCCGTGTGGGTCACCTGTTTATAGCCTTTTACGTCCGACAGAAACCAGCCTAGTCCGTAAGCGGCAAAGTGCGTGTTGTAGGGCGGGACTGGCGTGGGACCAACGGGGATGATGGTTTGCGGTGCCCACATTTCATTATGGACACTTTCGCTGAGCAGCTGCTTCCCGTCGCCGTATTTGCCGTTGTTCAACTGGGTGATGACCCATTTGCTCATGTCGGCCACGCTGGAATTAATTCCTCCTGCCGAATACCCAAACCGGAACATATCGCGGTCGATGACCTGCACCGTCCCATTGACCGGCGCGTGCGCGTCAATCACGTTGACCTTGTCGGCCAATCCAACGTAGGAACCCGCACTGCGATTCATGCCCAGCGGCTTCATGATGCGCTCTTCTACGAATACTTCCCAGGGCTTGCCGCTGACCCGCTCTACTACTTCGCCCGCCACCATGTACAGCAGGTTATCATAGTCGTACTTGGTCCGGAAACCCGATACCGATTTTAGGTAGCGCAGGTTATGGATGATGTCGTTGATGGTGAAATTACTGGAATCGGGCCAGAACATCAGGTCGCCCGCACCCAGGCCCAGACCGCTGCGGTGCGTGAGCAAATCCCGAATCGTAAATTCTTCGGTCACGTACCCATTATACATCCGAAATTCCGGAATGTAGTCGATCACCTTATCGTCCCAGGTCAGTTTTCCTTCATCCATCAACATCCCGATGGCGGCTGACGTGAAGGCTTTACTGTTGGATGCAATACCAAACGCGGTGTTTTCGTTTATCTTCTCCTTCGTTTTCAGCGAGCGAACCCCGTACCCTTTCGCGTGTACTACCTTACCGTCCTTTACAACCGCCACGGCAATCCCCGGCACCTCGAACGTCGTCAGTGTGCGTTGAACCAGCGCGTCAATCTGCGGGGATGTAATCACTTGGGCCGTAGTGACCTGTAAGCTTCCGGCAGTCAGGTAAATCAGCCAGAAAAGGAGGGGGATTTGGCGTTGTTTTTTCATGGGTAACCGTTTTGTGATTCTATAATGGCGGTTGGGCAAATGTGCCGCAAAGCGTTGTTCGCTATCGGAGGTAATGGGCAAAAAAAGTGTAAATTTGTATAAAGTCAATACTATAGGAGTTACGCAAATTCATGTATCCAGTTTCGTTGAGTCTCTCGATAGAGTTCGTCTCGTAGGCCGTAAACCGACCCAATGAGCCCATCCCGACTCATGGCCGCTAACTTTTGGAAGGCCCGTAAAACACTGTATAGATGAGTCGTAATGGCCGAGGTCAGCCGAACATAAAACCGCTCGGCCTGACAGACCTGTTTGATGCTACGAAATAAGTCCTCTACCTGCCAATGAGCCAGATGCACCTGCTCAAAACAAGCAACCGTGTACAGATGGGCCTGTGCATAAGCCCCATCTGGGTGATACAGTAGATAGTGTCGCGCGTTGCCGTCTTTGCCAACTCTCCGAAACACCGCTATAAAATCGAACCCTTTCAGGTGAGTGAACAAGCCGCTGGCTGGTATATCAGCCCGTCCGACTTGCTCATACTCACCTGGTTGACTGGACACCAGCCGGTTCTTCTCCAGACCCATCATGACCCCTATTTCTAAATTGCGCAGGAATTTGAGGTTGTCCAAACTACAGAACCAGCTATCAGCCGTCACCCAAGCCGGACGCAATCCCCACTGCCAGAGCTCCCGCATCATCTGCTGAAAGTAGTCATTCTTAGTTTTACCCTCTTCTTTTCGGTAGAGTCTGAAGTTAACCGGCACGCTATGACCCTTGTGGGTATAAATCAGTACCAGCAAATCAATACCCTGAACGGCTCGGTGATGCTTGCCGGACCAGAACTTGCCTACTAACTCGGTGGTACCTGCCTGGGTATAGGGTTTATCAAGTACACTATCGTCGGTTGAGAGAATACCACCCTGTAAGTCAAGACTATCCCGAACCGATTCAAACAAATCACGGCCTGTATATTCGGCGTTAATTAGAAATCGATTGACCTCATCATGAGACACTTGTAAGATTTGTCCCGCTTTGACGCAACTACTTCGAGACACGTTGCTCATTAGATAGGCTACATACTCATCAATTGCCATAACGCCTGATAAAATTTGATCCTTACTCTAACTTA
>NZ_KB893577.1 GCF_000374085.1 Spirosoma spitsbergense DSM 19989
ATTTAGGTTTTCAGGGTTTTGCTGATGAGTACCGCAGTGAGCGGGCGGTGCTAGCTCACAAACGGAAGCGGGTCAAAAAGGGGCTGAGCAATGAGCTGAGTGTGGTTCAGAAGGCGCATAACAAAGCCGTCAATGGTGAGCGGGTGGTGATTGAACATAGTTTGGGCGGGATGAAACGCTATCGTATTTTGGTAAACAGAAATCGGCTGAAAGTAACTGCGGTGTTAGACAGACTGTTAGGCGTCTGTGCGGGCCTTTGGAATCTAACCCTCTCATAATCAACTTACACCAACTCTAATATATTTCTTGCTTAATGAGCGGACTTTAACTTAGCGTATCCGTCCTGATCGGATCTAATTTTTAATTCTATTTTAATCTAACTAAAAGCGAATCAGTGCTTAAGATAATCGATTAGCAAGCTTTTTTTGGATAGTATTCTCTCCTTAAAAATGGGTATTTTCCCCCTTTTAGGTGAAAAAAATTTCTTAGACTTTTGTTCTTAATTATCTCCAAAAGAAACTTATGAATACTATTCCACATAAAACTGACCCTTCACATGGCGGAGTCCGTGGCGATGATTTTGACCGGCGTTCTTCACAGGCAGAAGGACGATTTGGACGTATGTTCCGTAGCCTGCCACCCGCAGCCTGGAGTGAGGATGCGCTGAAAAAACTGGCTGGTACCGGTCGGGTATTAGTTGAGGGAGCCATTGAAACACCGGGCATGGTATCGCCACCGGAGGTAGATGAAACACATCGCAAATTACCTTTCGCACCGCCTGAAGACCCGAAAAAGCGCCTACAGGATGACGAAGAGAACAGTGGTATCGATGCCGGTTACACCTACTTGGGCCAGTTTATCGACCACGATATTACGTTTGACCCAGCCAGTAGCCTGCAAAAACGAAACGATGTAAATGCCCTTGTCGACTTTCGTACTCCCCAGCTTGATCTCGATTCAGTATATGGTGGTGGCCCGAACGACCAGCCCTATATGTACCAGGGAAGAGACCGGCATGGCAACGTCCGGCTATTTCAGCTTGGCCGTAAGCTGACCGAAGGCAAAGGAGGCAAACACATTGGCGATGATTTACCCCGTCATACCTGGACCGATCCAAACGGTAAAACCTATCACCGGGCACTGATTGGCGACAAACGGAACGACGAAAACGTCATTATCAGTCAATTGCACGGCGTGTTCCTGAAATTCCACAATCGGTTTGCTACCGACAACCCAGATATGGATTTTGGTGAAGTGCAACGTCATGTACGCTGGCATTATCAGTACGTCATTCTGCACGACTTTCTGTATAAAATCGCCCGAAAAGATGTCATTGAAAGCGTGTTACCTCACTTTGTTGAAGGGTCAATCTTTGATCACCCCCCCAAACTGCGCTTTTATAAACCCAAGCATGATGCGTTTATGCCTATTGAATTTGCAGCAGCCGCGTATCGATTCGGCCACTCCATGGTTCGCCCAATTTACCGGCTAAATACCAAACTGACCGGTGGCAACGATCCGGATACTACGGATCCTAATGAGAAAGATCGGGGTATCGACGGCCGTCAGTTTATTTTTGCTGGCTTGAAAGACCGGGGACTCAATGGTTTCGATGAATTTCCGGCCGAATGGGGTATCGACTGGAATTTATTTTTCGATCTCACTGAAGATAAGGACAAACGATTTGGGAAGGAGCGTACGCAACCCTCTTACAAGATCGATACATCCCTGGTCAATCCATTGGCATTTTTGCCGGAGTTCTCTGATGTGAAAGCTACCCCACCCCTTGACGATATTGCGAAGCTGCAGGCAACTGCCCGGAAACGGGAAATACCCAATCTGGCGTTGCGTAATTTACTCCGGGGAATGTCTATGAGCCTTCCTTCGGGTCAAGACGTGGCCCAGCTTATGGGCCTCATCCCTATTAAGGACGAAAAACTTCGGGTTGGAAAAGCGACAAACAAGGCGGATTACGAAAAGTCACCCACGCTCGTTTCGCTGGACAGCGAGTTCAAAAACAAAGCTCCGCTCTGGTATTATGTTCTGGCCGAAGCCCAGCACGAGTGGAACGAGAAAGGTGGCAACGAGGATGGCAGTAGCGAGAAAGCCCCCCCCATCCAGCTTGGCGAAGTAGGCAGTCGGATTATTGTTGAAACGCTGGTGGGGATGCTACTAGACGACGGCCATTCAGTGTTACGTGAGGCTCCAGCCTGGACACCTTCCATTGGCAAAGGAGCCAAATTCGACATGCCCGACTTTATCAAGTACGCGATCAACGATCTTAAATACCCGCTCAAACATAGCTAGGTTTAAGAAATGTAATTGCTCTGACTGGTTGGAAGAATAGCCAATCAGTCAGAGCAATTATGTTAGATACCCACCATATCTTCCGGTTTTACCCACTCGTCAAACTCTTCCTCCGTCAGGTAGCCGAGTTTGAGGGCAGTTTCTTTCAGGGTCGAACCATTTTTATGAGCGGTCTGGGCAATTTCGGCAGCTTTGTAGTAACCGATTTTTGTATTCAGCGCCGTTACCAGCATCAGCGACGAATCGACGTGCTTTTTGATATTGGCTTCGATGGGTTCGATACCCTCCGCACACTTGTCGTTGAACGATACGCACACATCGCCAATGAGCCGGGCCGAGTGCAGGAAGTTAAAAATCATGACCGGCTTGAACACGTTCAATTCAAAATGGCCGCTCATACCGCCAATGTTAATGGCTACGTCGTTGCCCATTACCTGCGCGGCCACCATCGTCATGGCTTCGCACTGGGTTGGGTTTACCTTGCCCGGCATGATGGATGAACCCGGCTCGTTATCCGGAATATGCAGTTCACCGATACCCGCCCGTGGTCCCGACGACAGCATCCGGATATCGTTCCCGATTTTCATCAGGCTGGCGGCAACGGTTTTCAGCGCACCGTGGGCTTCTACAATGGCATCGTGCGCAGCCAGGGCTTCAAACTTATTTTCAGCCGTTACGAACGGCAGACCCGTTACGGTGGCAATATGCTTCGCAACGTTCTCCGAATAATTGGGGGGCGTGTTAATACCTGTACCCACGGCGGTACCACCCAGGGCCAGCTCGCTCAGGTGAGCCAGCGAATTATTGATGGCCCGCAGCCCGTGATCCAGTTGCGAAACGTAACCAGAAAACTCCTGCCCTACCGTCAGGGGTGTGGCATCCATGAAGTGCGTCCGGCCAATTTTAACAATGTGCATGAACTGCTTCGACTTGGCAGCCAGGGTGTCACGCAATTTGGTGATACCCGGAATGGTTACGTCCAGCA
This sequence comes from Spirosoma spitsbergense DSM 19989, assembly GCF_000374085.1. Lineage (GTDB taxonomy): Bacteria > Bacteroidota > Bacteroidia > Cytophagales > Spirosomataceae > Spirosoma > Spirosoma spitsbergense. The sequence continues at coordinate 3,293 of NZ_KB893577.1, forward strand.
GGATTTTATAGGCTGCAATGTGCATAGCCGTCGGGAACGTATCGTTGCTCGACTGCGATTTATTCACATCGTCGTTGGGGTGAAGAAACTTCTTCTCGTCAGTCAGCTGACCACCCTGGAGTACGTGACCCCAGTAGGCCACCACTTCATTGACGTTCATGTTCGACTGCGTTCCCGACCCTGTTTGCCAGACCACCAGCGGAAACTGGTCATCAAGTGTACCGGCCAGAATTTCGTCGCAGGCCTGCCCAATGAGGTCGCTTTTTTCCTGGGTTAACACGCCCGCATCGAGGTTGGTCAGCGCAGCCGCTTTTTTGAGGTATGCAAACGCCCGGATAATCTCGCGGGGCATTTTATTGATGTCCTGCGCAATTTTGAAGTTTTCGATGGAGCGTTGAGTCTGGGCTCCCCAATACACATTGGCCGGTACCTGAACCTGGCCCATGGTGTCTTTTTCAATACGGTATTCCATAATCAATTTTGAATGAGCGAATTAGTGAATGAACGAATGAAAAATGATGGATAACCATACATTCGCTCTCTACGTTGCAAAGGTAATTGTCAGGCCAACAGGGTTGCAAGGAATTATTATCTTTGTCTGGCTGGTGTCAATTGACAGTATTAAAACCAGCAAATTACTATGCAGGTATCTGTTCGAAAAATTATGGAAGGATTGGGAGGGGATCGATTCGTAAAGCGTCCGGTTCGGCACGAATTTGACCTGATTGAAATCTTTAAGGAAGGTTTACCGATAGAGTCGGTCGCTTTCCTGCAAAACAACTTCGGTTTTACCAATAAAGAAATGAGTCATATTCTGTCTATCTCCGAGAGCACGTACCAACGGCGGATTCGGGCAAAAGCCATTCTAACAAAAGACGAAACGGAGAAAGCTATTTCATTATCGGAACTGTATGCAAAGGGTATAGATGTGTTTAGAAATAAAGCTAATTTTGAGAACTGGCTACAAACCAGGATACCAGCTATAGGAAATCAACGCCCTGCCGATATGCTGGATTTGATGATTGGGCGGCAGCAAGTAATGGATGAGCTGAACCGAATTCTTCATGGAGTCTTTTCCTGATTCGTATTTCTTTCCTAAAAAGTACAGGTACTACAAAAGAAGGAAAGAAAAGGTCGAACATCATTGGAAACTAGATTTGATTCATGATACTCTATCGAATTACGGATGATCGCTATGCCACCGATCTTAATGGGTCGGGGGAGGTGTTTACTTCAGGTCGCTGGAATCGACAGGGAACGCCTATCGTTTACTTAACAGAACAAGTTTCATTAGCCAAACTGGAAGTATTAGCGCACTCACCCAGTCTCCCACACGGCAGATCGCTGGTGTTTGTAAGCCTACCTGATGAAGCCTCTAGTATCGCTATAGACCCGGCAATATTACCTGTAAACTGGCAAAAATGGCCTTATCTGGATGAATTGGCGGATATAACCGACCAATGGATTGCCGAACGTAAATGCTGGATCATGCGCGTTCCATCTGTGCACTCACCCACCGAGTTTAATTACCTGCTCAATCCACTCCACCCCGAACACGCGACGCTGAAGTTAATCAGTGTAGAGCCTCACCCCTTCGATTCCCGGCTGAAATAAGCAGCAGATGGTTTCGGATGAATGTCCTGTTTGATATCACACCTATCCCTTCAGGGCACGATCTGTTTTCACGTCCTGTCCCGACCAGATTGTTTTGGCGGTCCAGGGCATCTCGGGAGCCGACCAGAACGGTTCAGAAGCAGACAGGCCCAGTGGCAAAAAAGCAACCGAGCACAGGTACAAACTACCCGTTGAGATATACGTTTCGCCAATGGAAGGCTGATGCCCGCAAAGGCCAATCTGAAGCCATCCCTTGGCATCGAACGTACCGGGCGCATCCATAGTCCGATGAATAACGGCAGTCAGGGCCGAGCGTACCTGTCCGGCCGGCAGTTCCGGGGGTAATTCCTGTTGCAGGGCAAGCTGGGCCAGTAACTGAAAGGCCCCGCAACGGTACGCCAGCGATCGACCGAAAGCGGCAAAGGACCCATCCGCACAAATAAGCCTTTCCTGTATCATGGCGTACCGCTGGGCACGAGCCAATAGCGTTTCATACAGGCCTTTGTCTGCTTTTCCGGCATTCGACAGCGTCTTTACGACATCGAGCAGCATGGGCTGAATCACGTAGCTGTTGTAATAATCCCAGTGGAAATCGGGACCATCACCGTAGGTCCCATCGCCTTTGTACCAGGCCTGATGCTGACGAATGGCGTAATCCATCCGTAGTTCATCGCCATAACCGGCATATTTCAACAAAGCGGCTTCCACCATTGCACTGAATAAAAGCCAGTTGTTATAACCGGGTTTAATCACCCGGCTGGCCTGCAATGCGTTGATAACATTGGCTTGTTCGACAGTGCTTAGCGCATGCCATAGCTTGGGGGAGCGAACAAGACCGTGCGCCAGAAAAGCCGCATCGACCAGCGGCTGACCACCATTGGTGAAATTTAAGTAATCGGGTGCTTTCGGGTTAACACCGTTGGCAATGGCCTGTCGGGACAGGTCAAGGTATCGCTGGCGTGAACTGCTTTCCTGCACATCATCATCAGCGTTTAATTCCAGCCAGGGCGCTAGGCCTGCCATAGTGCGCCCGAGTGCTTCCAGATGCGACACAACCAGTCGGCCTGCCTGCTGCCCCGGTGCCGATTCTACCGGCATGGTCGCTTTCAACTGATTTTTTGCCAGTGCGGACAGAACCGGATCGGCTACTTTCAATAGTGTTTGCAACCAGTATGCACGGTCTTCTGTTCCAGTTGCATTCGCCCTAACAGGTAAGGCCTTGTTTTGGTCTATCGCTCCGCCGACTGCGTGGAAACTAATGGGTAAGGTAGCCGCAAGCCGGGCAAAGGTCCGTCGTTTCATAGAATCAATGGTTAAGCAGGTACTTTTCAAGAAAGCGACTACCCCTGAATTTTACTGATAAATACGGTGTCATTCGAAGCGCAAATACCGGTTAGCTGAACCGTTCAGGGTAAAAACACTGTTACAAATCCAACACTTGCCCTTTCCGTTTACCTGTGAGCCAAGATCAGAAAAAAACCGAACCGGCGGCCACCGGAGTACCGGCCACCGTTGGAACACCTACTGCCAGTGCTGGAGTGCCGGCCACCGGACAAATTTTTGACTGGGCTATTTTGCGACGTCTTTATACGTTTGTTCAGCCCTATCAAACCCGTTTCTACCTGCTGGTTGGTACCATCCTGGTTTCCGCCTGTTTAGCCCCTCTGGCACCGCTGCTGATTCGCTATACCATCGACAATATCATTGCGATGGGTAATTACCAGCAGCTAACCCTGATGCTGGTGCTGATGATTGGCGTATTGATCGTTCAGGCCGTTGTTCAGTTTTTGAACACTTACCTGTCGGGCTGGCTGGGACAATTCGTTATCCGCGACATTCGGGTGCAGTTATACCAGAAAATACTATTTCTCCGGCTTAAGTTTTTCGACAATACCCCCATTGGCCGACTGGTTACCCGCGCTATATCGGACGTTGAAACGCTGGCCGATGTGTTCAGTCAGGGAATGGCCGCCATTGCGGGCGATATCCTGCAACTGGTTCTGATTATCGGGGTTATGTTCTATACCGACTGGCGCCTGGCGGCCATCAGCCTGTCGACCATCCCACTCATGCTGTTCAGCACCTACGTTTTCAAAGAGAAAATCAAGAAGTCGTTCAATAATGTGCGTACGGCCGTTGCCAACCTGAATTCATTCGTGCAGGAGCATATTACGGGGATGAACATCGTTCAGATTTTCGGCAGCGAAAAAATTGAGGCCGAGAAGTTTAGGGTCATCAATGACGAGCATCGGGCGGCCAACATCCGGTCTATCCTCTATTACTCTATTTACTACCCCGTGGCCGATATTATTTCGGCGGTGGCAGTGGGGATGGTTGTCTGGTACGGGTCGACCCAGATTATTCATTCGGACGTTACGTTTGGTACGGTCACCGCTTTCGTGATGTTTATCAACCTTTTTTTCCGTCCCATCCGGATGCTGGCCGACCGGTTCAATACCCTGCAAATGGGCATTGTCAGTACCGACCGGATTCTGAAATTGCTGGATAGTGACGATTACACCCGCAACGATGGCCATTTCGCCCCCGAAACGATTCAGGGGAAGGTGGAATTTAAGGATGTCTGGTTTGCTTACAATGATGAAGACTGGGTATTGCGCGACATTTCGTTCCAGGCCAATGCGGGCGAAACCATCGCGTTTGTGGGCGCTACCGGTGCGGGCAAGTCATCCATCATCAACCTGCTGAGCCGTTTCTACGACATCAACAAAGGTGATATCTGGATTGATGATGTCGACGTTCACGACTATGAACTGGGTCATCTGCGCCGGAATATCGGCGTTGTGTTGCAGGATGTGTTTCTGTTCTCTGACTCCATTGAAAATAACATCACGCTGGGTGATAAACGAATCACGCGGGAGCAAATCGTGGAAGCGGCTAAACTGGTGGGGGTTCACGAATTCATCGAACGCCTGCCGGGTGGCTACGAATACAACGTCATGGAGCGCGGCTCTACCCTGTCGGTGGGACAGCGACAGTTGATATCCTTCGTGCGGGCGATGGTGCAGAATCCAAAAATTATCGTGCTCGACGAAGCTACTTCATCCGTCGATACCGAAACGGAGGAGATGATTCAGGATGCCATCGGTAAGCTGATGAAAGGGCGCACCGCTATCGTGATTGCTCACCGGTTATCGACCATCCAGAAAGCCAACAACATCATTGTGGTCGATAAAGGACGCATTGTGGAGCAGGGCAGCCACGAGGAACTGCTACAGCACGAGGGTTTTTACGCCAATCTGTACCGAATGCAGTACAAAGAAGTGGTGTAAGAGTTTACTTCCCGGGTCTGTTCAGGCAATCCTTTCCTCCTCTTCCAGCCCACTGCCCGTTGTACCTTCCGTAATGACGGAGTGGCCTGCTACATTGGGTTTTGCATTGGTAGGACCGGGCCCGCTGCCATCCAGCGCATAGGCAATGGAATCGGCCAGATCATCGGGGGCAATTTTAGCGGATTCGCCGGGCTTCCGGACAGGTTCAGGATATTCCGTGTCCGTGTGCTGGTTGATTACCTCTTCATCAGCATGCGGATCGGTTTCCATACCGGTAGGAACCGTTTCGACTGGGCGTTTGCTGGCATCACCGCCGGTCATTTTACTGGAATCGGGCATGAGGTATCGCATGGCGTCGTTGCGTTTAGTACGCAACCATAACCAGCAAACGGGGATTGGTGTTTGATGACAGGATCATTCCTCCGTTAATTTCGTCACCATTATCTTATCGATCCTGCTTTTGTCCATGTCGATAATTTCGAACTGGTAGGCGTGCCAAATGAAAGTTTCGCCGGTTTGGGGAATATCTTTCAGAATATGGAGGGCAAAGCCGCCCAACGTATCGAAACCCGTTAGCTCACGTTTGGTCTGGGCGTTGATCGTGATCGAAAAATAAGATAGAAAATCCTCAAAGGGCAACTGGGCATCAATCAGAAAACTACCGTCTTCGCGCTCCCGAATCTCGTAATCGGAATGGGTATCGTCGTTGATGTCTCCTACCAGCACATCCAGAATATCGTTGATGGTAATGATACCGAGCACCCCGCCGTACTCGTCTACAATCATGCCGACATACTGCCGGCGTTCCCTAAACCGCTCCAGTACCTGATAGGCGCGGTTGTTTTCGGGGATAAACAGGACATCGCGCTTCATGTCCTGAAGGCGCGTTAACTCCACGTCAAAATCGCGCCCCAGAAAGTCTTTCGTATAAATCAGGCCAACAACTTCATCTACCCCGCCGTTGCAAAGCGGATAAACGGAATGCTTATAGTCCAGTATCTTCGCCTTATTTTCGGCCGTTTCATCTTCCAGATCGAGGTAGATAATTTCCTGGCGGTTGGTCATCAGCGAGGTAATCTTACGGTCGCCGAGTTGGAACACGTTCTGAACAATCTCCTGTTCAATCTCTTCGATGGCCCCCCCCGAGGTGCCCTCCTGAATCAGACTTTTAATTTCCTCCTCCGTTACCGAACTGGCATTTGGCTTGATATTCAACAACTTAAGCAGCAAGTCACTAGAAAGGGTAAGCAACGCAATGAACGGCGACGTTACTTTAGAGAGGAAAATCATTGGCGCAGCCATCGTTTTGGAGATACCTTCCGGATTTGATAGCCCAATCCGTTTTGGCACCAGTTCACCAAAAACAAGCGACATATACGTGAGCAGCAGCAACACCAGTACCACCGCAATGGAATGAGCGTATGGCTGGACAATATCAATCCGGGCAACAAACGCCTGCACATCGGTGGTGAGTTTATCGCCCGAAAAAATACCCAGCAAAATACCGATCAGCGTAATGCCGATCTGCACCGTTGACAGAAACCGATTAGGTGAATTCGACAGGTCGAGGGCTACCTGTGCCCGACGATCACCGTTCCGGGCAGCTGTTTCTAACTTCGACTTGCGGGAGGAGACTAGCGCAATTTCTGACATTGAGAACACCCCATTCACAATCGTCAGCAGTAAAATAATGAGTAGTTCCACAAAGGGATAAAGTTGGCCTGTTGCAAAAATATAGAAACTGAACTGCTTTCCAACCGATTCTTATGTGCGACAGAGTAGCAGTTTCATTACTTTTACGGTTTGAACTGCTTATTGTTCTAATGATTGTTTTTATAAATGACCGCCCCATCCGGCTTGTAGGTCCGAAAGCCGCTGCTCAATTAACGGATCCAGCCTCGGAAAATGGCCCGCCAGTGACGGAGTATGACGAAGTTGTGGATGCCCGTTTAGAGTTGCTCAGGGACGATGTGCTGCACGGTCACCTGCTGGTTCTGAACGCCACCCCTACTACCGTCAGCAAATTACTGGCGCTGCTTCAGAAAGCCGATGCCAGTTATATGCTTTCCGTAACCCTGGGCTGTCTGGACAAAGAAGCCTGCGAAGAAGCCATCAAAAAGCCATTCAAGGTAATTAAAGCGGCTGGTGGTGTAGTGCTTAAGGGCGACAAAATGCTACTGATGTTCCGGCGGGGCGTCTGGGATTTGCCAAAAGGGAAATTAGATCCCGGCGAATCCTCCCGAATGGGAGCCGCCCGCGAAGTTCGGGAGGAGACCGGCGTTAAAGTATCCGTCAATCAGCGAATCTGCACCACCTGGCATACCTATACCCTTAACGGTAACCGGATTTTAAAACGGACCAAATGGTATCAGATGGGCGTACTGGACGATAGCCGGATGGCTCCGCAGTTTGATGAAGATATCGAGAAACTAGCCTGGTTTAACCGGCGTGACACGAAGCTGGCCCTGACCAATTCCTTTAGCTCAATTCGGTACGTTATTGATCAACTACAGACGATGGGCGTTAAAAGTTAGACGCTGTCCAGCCGTTTTGACTGCCCTGTTGCTTTTACTCCTCACGACTCACGGGTTCCTGTAATTTATACGGCAGGAACTCGTCTACCTGCTGACCGTAGCGGTGCAGGTCACGAATAATGCTTGAACTGATAGGAGCCAGTTGCGGGGAGGTAATCAAAAACACGGTATCCAAATCTTCATAGATGTACCGGTTAACCTGCGAGATGCCATTCTCGTATTCAAAATCAGTGGTGTTACGCAGCCCCCGAAGAATAAACTTCGCGTTGATTTCCCGCGCTACATTAGCCGTTAAATCTTCATAGGTAATGATACGCACGGCCGATTGATGGCGAAAAGCACGTTCAATTAACTGCGTCATCTGCTCCAGCGGGAAATAGCGCTCTTTACGGGTATTTCGCCCAATACCAATCACGACTTCATCAAACAACCGCAGGCCCCGCAGTACAATATCTTCATGACCTTTTGTAAAGGGATCAAACGAGCCGGGAAACAAGGCAATTCTTTTCATCAGGTGTTAGTGAGTGAACGAATGAGCAGCCTGAACAGATTTTATCCCGCTCATTCGTTTAATAAACCTAATCCGTACAAACTCAAATACCGGTGATCGGGCAGGTCGCTGAATTCAGGTGCCAGCGTTAAACCAGCAGGCACCGTACCGAATGACAGGCTGGGCAGGAAACGACTCAATTCCGAATAGGCTTCCGAAAAAGGAGTAATCTCACCAAATAGAGAAATGGGAACGGCACCGGCAGCCAGGCTTTGTTCATCAAGCACATAAAGAATATAATACGCTAAATCCTGCACATTTTTATAACCAAACCGGTTGCAGTAGCGCAATTGATGTTCCTTCCAATACAGTATTGTTACGAATTCATCTTCAAAATAGAGGTAAATACTACCAGCCGTTAGCGACCGGCGATCCAGATCGGCCGTAGCCTGGATGAGGGCACTGGTCTGGTGAACGAAAACGAGCGGCTGGAGCGGATACATTTCCGAAAAATAATTAAACAAGGGGTGCTCCAGGTTGAAAACGGACAAAAAGTCGTCTGCTTTGTGCGCGTATACCTGGGCGAACTCATGGGGAGGCAGAAGACTTCCTCGCATCAAGGCCAGATAACTAGCCGCATATTCTTTGCGAAAAAGCGGTTCGGGTATCAGCGTGAATGAGGCCGAATTAATACCAATCCGAATTTCCTGCCAGGGTCCTGCCAATAGTATCTCGTGGTTGCGAAACACATCGGGCAGAACGCCCAGTAAGGACTGGTCGGTCGATAGTGATGAAAATCGGTAGTCTTCAAGGCACGAAGCCTGTCCACCTGTGTCCCGCACCAGTAGCTGAAACCGGTCCTGTCCTACTTCCAGGCATAAAACCGATTTTCCGATTTTTCCTGGATCGAACGAGGACGTACGTATGGTTGTCTTGGGAGCAAGGGTCACAGTGGTTGGCACAAATGGGCAGACTAGAAAGTAAAGAGTTACATTTATCGGTTAAAGAGAGCGGTAAAAAGAGGGAGCCCTTGGTAGTATATCTTTATTGTAAATAGCCACGGAGCCGAAAAACATCATCCATCGACTGGCAGTACTGAAACAGGGCGTGAACGTCGGTGGGTGGATACGCTTTTATTTCGTCAAAACTCATCAACCGCACCTCGTCTATAATCTGCCCGTCGGCACTCATTTCAGGGTCGAAACCCTGCCTTAACGAGCCGCCCGTTACCCGGACGTGGAAGAACAGTTCCATAGCATGAAGGGGAGGCTGTATGAACTCATTCACGAATAGCATATCACCAATTTCCACGTCCAGGCCAGTTTCTTCCACAAATTCCCGGACCAATGCACTGGGAGCCGTTTCATTGAATTGCGGGCCACCACCCGGCGGGCACCAGAACGTATCGGTCGGCCCGATACCCCGGTGTTTGACCATCAGCAAACGGTCCTCTTCCCGGTACAATCCGCACACCCGGAGCCGAAGCCGGTTGCCATATAATTTCAGCACCTCCTCGCGGGGCTTGTCTACATCCATTACCTGCGTCATGGTCAATACTAATTTGGGGACGCAAAGGTAAGTTTTAATGATGAATGATAAATGATGTATTGTGTATATTCACCCTGAACGTACATCCTACATCCTATACCATACCGCACGGGCGGCCCCGATCAATACGGACTTCCTGAAATGTAGCTTTCGAGGGAATCGATCCGGGTTTTCTGGTCGACAATAATAGCCGATACTACGTCATTGATCGAGATAATACCGATCAACTCTCCCTGGTCCATAACGGGCAGGTGCCGTATATGTTTGTCCGACATGATCTGCATACATTCCTCGATGCTTTGATCAGGCCCAATGGTAATTACATTAGCCGTCATCACGTCAGCAATGAGCGTACCGTCGGAGTGGCGGTCTTTCAGGATCACTTTTCGGGCATAGTCCCGCTCAGAGAAAATCCCCGTGAGCACCCCTTCGTCGATAACCAGTACAGCCCCAATATTTTTTTCGGCCATGAGCCGGAGTGCATCCAGTACGGTTTTGTCGGAGGAAACGGAAAACAGCGCATTGATCGTTTTGCCCTGGAGTATGTGACGAATATTCATTGCTGGAAGGATTTAGTTGTGGGTGAAAATACTAAAAAAGAAGAAAGGGTGAAAGGGAAAGAACGGAAAGGGTAAAAAAAACCTGAAACGTAGTGGCTCCCACTTCGCAAAGGGCTACTTTTCACTTTTTCCTTTCTGCCCTTTTTTGTACCTTAGAAGCATGAACGAAACCCAAACAGCCGCTCAATTGCTGGCTAAACGTTTCCCCTTTAAACCCACCCCCGGCCAGTCACAATTCTTTGAACAGATTGGTACGTTCATCACCCACGAAGACTTTGAACACTACCGGGACTGCTTCCTGCTGCGGGGTTACGCCGGTACCGGCAAAACCACACTCGTTGGTACCCTGATTAAGGTATTACCCCGATTTGGGTATAAGTCTGTACTACTGGCACCCACGGGTCGGGCGGCAAAAGTGATGACCAGCTACGCCAAAAAATCTGCCCAGACAATCCACCGAAAAATATATCGGCAGGTAGCGGACCCAGGGTCGGGAACGCTGGCGTTTCAACGGCAGAAAAACTACCACGAAGATACGCTCTTCATTGTGGATGAGGCTTCCATGATTTCGGACGAAGCGGATTTTGGCGGCAAAGGGCTTCTGACTGACCTGATTGATTTCGTTTTCGAGAATCCGGGCAACAAACTGCTGCTCGTGGGCGATACGGCTCAGTTGCCCCCCGTTGGCCGGGAGTTGAGCCCCGCACTGGACCGGGGATTCCTGGCCAGTGCGTTCGACATGACGGTGTACGAGCAGGAGTTGACCGAGGTGATGCGGCAGGATGAAGAATCCGGTATTCTGTACAACGCCACCGGCCTGCGGATGCTGCTGGACAACGACGGCTCACCCACGCCTAAAGCTGTTGGATTTGATGCGCTGTTGAGCGATAAGCCAACGGTTTCCTCAGCCGACACGCCGGCCATTCAGCTCAATGTCCGGTCGTTCAATGACATCTTCAAAATGCCGCTGACCAAACTGGAAGATGGCATCCGGTATGCGTATGACAAATACGGCCGGGAGAACACGGCCATCATCTGCCGGTCCAATAAAACGGCGGTTCAGTACAATCAATTTGTCCGGCGGATGATTGACCAGTGCGAAGAAGAACTCGACGCGGGCGATATGCTGATGATTGCCCGGAATAATTACACCATCCTGGATGAAGAATCGCCGGCGGGTTTTCTGGCCAATGGCGAATTTGCGGAGGTGCAGAAAATCCGCAATAAAGAAGACATGCACGGCTTCCGGTTTGCCACCGTCACGCTGCGCCTGGTAGACTACGAGGACCAGCCCGATTTCGACGCCAAAATTATGCTCGACACCCTGCACACGTCCGTTCCGTCGCTGGCTTCCGATCAGTACAAAGCCCTGTACGAAAGCGTGATGAAAGATTATTTCTACATCAAGAGCAAGAAAGAACGATCCGAAGCCATCAGGCGCGACCCGTACCTGAACGCCTTGCAGGTCAAGTTTGCCTATGCTCTCACCTGCCACAAGGCGCAGGGCGGACAGTGGAGTGCCGTGTTTGTCGATCAGGGCTTTTTGCCCGATGGTCAGGTGAACGATGAGTTTGTGCGCTGGCTGTACACCGCCCTGACCCGCGCCACCGACGAAGCCTTCCTGATGAACTTTAATGCACAATTTTTTAACTAAGATGTTCGGTTTACAGTTTGAGATTTACTGACGGAACAGACGCAACCGCACCAGCGCCCCGTCGTAAACCTCGCAAACGATAAACCAAGAACTCGTATGTCTCTCGATTGGATTATGAGCGCCTGCATCGGCGTTGGGTTAGCTGCCTGTTGTGGCTTTCGCATCTTTGTGCCGTTGCTCATTGCCAGTGCTGCCACAAAATTCGGCTTTATCGGTACGATGGCCGGTTTTGAGTGGCTGGGCACCTGGCCTGCCCTATTTGGGCTTTTAGTGGCTACCATGCTGGAAGTGGGAGCCTATTACGTTCCCTGGCTCGATAATGTACTGGATACCATTGCTACGCCAACCTCCATCATTGCCGGCACCATACTCAGTACGTCTTTCCTACACATCGACAACCCGGTGTTGCACTGGGGCCTGGGTTTGATACTGGGCGGGAGTTCGGCGGGAATCGTTCAGGCGGGCACTAGTTTGCTTCGGCTCGGTTCCTCCGCCACTACGGGCGGGCTGGCCAACCCCGTGGTAGCCTCCGGCGAAAACATCGCGTCTATCGTGCTATCTATCTGTAGTATTTTGCTGCCGCTGGTCACGGCCATTGTTATCGGCCTGATATTGTTGTTTATCATGAGTCAACTGGCGGCCAAACGAAAAATCTGGTTCAGCCGTACTCCAAAACAGGCAGGCAACCCCCTCAGCCAGATACCCCGCAGTAACAACGGGAGGCCGTAAAAAGAGGAGTTTCGTGAACGTACTACCTGAACGATTGCACCCTGTATGGATACAATACAGGTACGTTACGGGTAGTTTCAGGCAAAAAACATTCCCGGTCACTGGTGTTCATTCAGCAAGTGGCTGTTGAATGACTACCAATGACCGGGAATGACTGTTAAATGGCTACGCTTACAACTGCGCTACCGTCCGGCGCACGAAGGCGGTTAGATCGGCTCCTGTCAGCATATTCTGGGATAGCAAAGCCAGATCATACACCTGTTTCACCATCGCTTTCTGGTTATCACCGTCTGCTTCAGCCAGGATACGGCCAATCAGCGGGTGGTTTCCGTTTACGACTACATTGTGCATCATCGGGAAGTTGCCGTACATGGACTGTTCACCCGACAGGGCCGACATGTCCTTCATCCGGCGCATAAACTCTGGCTGCGTGATGGTAACGGGCAGTTCGTCGGTAGGCTGGGCTTCGATGCTGACATTCAGCATTTTGTTGTCCAACACTTGATTGAATACTTCCTTCAGTTTGGTTTTGTCATCTTCCGACAGAACGCTTTCGTTATTCAGCCCCTTGTCGATAATCTTATCGAGGGTATCGGCATCGACGCGCTGGAAATGCACTTTCTCGAGTTTCTGCTCCAGCGCATTGATAAAGTGGGCATCGATGACATTGTCCATCAGCAACACGTCGTAACCGCGCCGGATGGCCGATTCCACGTAGGCATCCTGTTGTTTACGGTCGCTGGTATACAGCACTACCAGCGTTTCGTTTTTGTCGGTCTGGTTAGCCTGAACTTTCTCGCGGTACTCGTCGATGGTCGTGTAAACCCCTTCCGTATTTTTGAGCAACACGAAGTTTTTAGCCTTCTCCCAGAACTTGTCGTCGCTCAGGATACCGTACTTGATGAACAGACCGATATCATCGAATTTCTCTTCAAACGCTTTGCGGTCGGCGTTGAACAGGTCGTTGAGTTTATCGGCTACTTTGCGGGTGATGTAGCCGTTGATTTTCTTGACGTTCGAGTCAGCCTGCAGGAAACTCCGGGACACGTTGAGCGGAATATCGGGCGAGTCGATAACGCCGTGTAGCATCATCAGGAAATCGGGCACTACGTCCTTCACCTCGTCGGTGATGAACACCTGACGGCTGTATAGCTGAATTTTCTCGCGCTGAAACCGCAGTTCGTTTTTGATACGGGGGAAGTACAGAATCCCCGTCAGGTTGAATGGATAATCGACGTTGAGGTGAATCCAGAACAGCGGTTCCTCACTCATCGGGTACAGTTCGCGGTAAAACGTCTTGTAGTCTTCGTCGGTCAGTTCAGATGGCGACTTCGTCCAGATGGGCGTGGTGTTGTTTACCACCTTCCCGTCGAACTCAACCGGCGTCGGCAGGAAGCGGGCGTACTTATCCAGGATACGCTGAATACGGTCCTTGTTCAGGAACTCCTCGGAATCGGGGGCAATGTGCAGGATAATGTCCGTGCCCCGTTCAGCCTTTTCGGTAGGAGTCAGTTCAAACTCGGTAGAGCCATCGCAGGTCCAGCGCACACTTTCGGCCCCTTCCCGGAACGACTTCGTAACAATATCGACCCGTTCGGCCACCATAAAGGCCGAGTAGAAACCCAGGCCAAAATGACCGATTATCTGGCCTTTATCGTCGGTTTTATCTTTGTATTTTTCCAGAAAATCGGATGCGCCGGAGAAAGCAATCTGGTTGATATACTTCTTCACCTCGTCGGCAGTCATGCCGATACCATTGTCAGAAACGGTAATGGTTTTGGCTTCCTCGTCCAGAGACACGGTTACTTTCAGTTCGCCCAGTTCGCCCCCAAATTCGCCGAATGAGGAAAGCTGACGTAGTTTCTGCGTAGCATCAACCGCATTGGACACTAACTCGCGCAGGAATATTTCGTGGTCGGAGTAAAGGAATTTCTTAATGATGGGAAAAATATTCTCGGTATGAATCGAAATCTGACCCTTTTCTCCCTTTTCGTTTTGTACGGCTTCCATAAGGTTAAAGTGATAATAGATTTTGGTATTGACAGTGAGCCTTCAAATCCTGTTCCAGCCTGTCCATTGCTGACAGATTGACAGCTTCCCACCAATACTTCGCTTATCAATAAGCCTTATATTGGCACCTAAAGCACTTTCCCTCCGCATCGTTCACTCTTCGGGGTGGTAGAGTCAGACACTGTTCTCCGGTAAGACCATGGCAAAACAACGACAACGACTCGACAGCAACACTATTATTTCCATTACGGCCACCATCGTCAGCGTCTGTGCCCTTTTTTTATCAGTCTACCAGACCATGCTGTCCCGACAACAGCAAAGTACGTCTGTATGGCCAAAACTGGTCATTAGCAACGCCTATTTCAACGATGGCGACTTTTACTGGTTAGACATCCGTAACGTAGGCATCGGTCCGGCCATTATCAAAGACGTAACCATTGAGCAGGCGGGCAAACCGTACCAGAGCATGAACGAATATGTTACCTATGCTCTCACTACCAACGCAGTGAAAGACAGTACTTTTTCCCTGGATTACAGTGAGCTGGATGTGGAGGATGTAATTCCTCAGGGAGAAAAAAAACGACTGATAGACGTAAAGGGTAAAGAAGCTACGCGGCTGTTTCTGGAGAAACGCAAACAATTCCGTCTGACGGTTACGTACGCGTCCATTTACGGCGAAGAATGGACCGTGCAGTACGGTCCGTTCGGGAAGGCTGCCAGTAAGAAGTAATGACCAACCATTAGCCCCACAGGCCTGTTATTGATATAATGACCTATACCGACATCTCCCTTCCAGACGTTGAAGCCCTGCGCCAACAGCCCAACACCGCCGTGGTAGATGTGCGTGATGAGTGGGAATTTGACGAGTTCAATATTGGCGGGCTAAACATACCCCTGCCCGACATCCGCGCCCGAAAAGCCGAACTACTCCCTTACCAGTCCCTGATTGTGATCTGCACTAACGGCGTTCGAAGCCGGGTAGCGGCCAAGGATTTCCTGCGCCAGCCAGCGTTACAGAACAAGAGTATTTACCACCTGCACGGTGGCTTAGTGGAAGCGGTGGACTAACTCACAACCGTAAAACCCGGTTTGGCTGCCTGCTTTTCGACGTGTGGCAGGGGGATCTGCAAAATATCGTGAACGTTAACCCGGATCAACTGCGATAACTGACTGAGTGGCAGATCGTTTCGTTCAAGCCCGAACGGGTCTTCAATCTCTTCGCCAATCATTTCCAGCCCAACCAGAATATACGATGTCAGTACCACGGCCGGAATGGTCAGATAGCCGTAAAAGTCAATGACGGTGAAGGGCAACACAGCCACATACAGCAAAATAAACAGTCGGATAAACAACTGGTACGAAAACGGAATTGGTGTACTTTTGATGCGTTCGCAGATACCACAAACGTCCATCAGGGTTGTCAGATACCCATTCACGTTGATGTGCTGCGAGTTAGACAGGTAGCCTTTTCGATAGAGGGTTTCGGTACGTATTCTGAGCTGGCTCGATACCCCGGCAGGCTTGTGATCAAACTCTTCCAGAGATTGATTTTCAGGCATTTCCTCCGTTTCTTCCAGATCATCCAGCGTCTTCACATCGCGCAGATGATTGCGGAGGGCAAAAGGAAAATTTGCAATCGTTCGGGCAAAAAAGAGTCGATTCTCGGTATCGTCCGCCGGAAAAACGGCGTTGAAATAAATGGCTAAGTTTCGGCAGTTATTCACCAGAACGCCCCAGGTACGACGCCCTTCATAAAAGCGGTCGTAGGCGGTATTGGTGCGAAAGATCAGGAGTAAGCTTAACAGAATACCCATAGCTCCCCAAAAGGATGCGGGCGTATCTTTCAGCCGAAGGTCCACGTAGTTCAGTTCAACGACCGTGATTACCAGTACGTAGATGAATACGATGATTAATCGACGTACCAGCCTCCTTGCCGTAGGGCCGGTATGAAAGTGCCAGATAGCCGAGAACCAGTCTTTCTTTTTGTAAACAATCATAACCTTGCAATAAACTCAATTACTAACGGACTGTCCATACGCATTGTTCAGTGTAAGTATGTGTCTAAAGCATTTCACCGGCAAAAACCTGTCGGGCCGGTCCAATCAGGTAGATGTTATCAAAAGCACCATTGGGCAATGGATTAAACGACACCCGTAGATTACCACCCAGGGTTTTGATAACGGTCGGACTATGAATACCCTCCTGCTGATAGGCCACCAGCGCAACCGCCGTTACGCCAGTGCCGCAGGAGTAGGTTTCATCTTCCACACCCCGCTCGTAAGTCCTGACATACAGCGTATTCCCGTCAAGTATCTGCACAAAGTTAACGTTTGTCCCCCCCGGCGAAAAACGGTCGTCGTGCCTTACTTTCCGCCCGTCGGCAACCACGTTCACCGCATCGGTATCGTCCAGATCAGTAACAAAGCGAACAACGTGCGGAGAGCCGGTATGCAGAAAGGACATGCCGCTTCGGTCTTCGATACCCGATACGTCGCTCATTTTCAGAAATATTTCGTCCCCGTGTACTTCGGCCAGGTGTTCGCCATCAACAGCCCGGAATCGGGTTTTGTCGGTGAACAACCCCAGGTCATGGGCAAACCGGACGATACACCGCCCGCCATTACCACACATGCTGCCTTCTGCACCGTCGGCATTGAAATACACCATCCGAAAATCATAGTCATCATCGTTCTGGAGCAGAATGAGCCCATCGGCTCCTATACCAAACCGTCGATGACAGATTTGCCTGATTAATTCCTGATTACCGGCAGGAAATGACTTGTTCCGGCCAGGCCGGACCCGATCATCGATCATGACAAAATCGTTTCCTGTACCCTGATACTTGAAAAATTCCATACTGTCTGGTACGCATTGAAACGTACGTTTTATCCGTTGAAACCGGCCGGGCGGGATTACGTTCCCTGCCGACTAACAAAAAAAGCCACCCTTTTGGGCAGCTTTGATCTTTTTCTGACAGGCAGGAAACTACGCTGCTGCTACTACCTTCGCCTTTGGCTTCCGCTCTTTAACACGAGCAGCTTTACCCTGACGGCCACGTAGATAAAACAGACGGGCCCGACGGACTTTGCCCATACGAACTATCTCAACTTTGTCGACGTTGGGCGACAGCAGCGGGAAGATACGCTCGACACCAATGCCGTTCGATATCTTACGAACAGTAAAGGTTTCACCACCGCTGCTTGGATTCCGACGCTGAATAACCGTGCCCGTGAAGACCTGGATACGCTCTTTGTTTCCTTCGCGGATTTTAACGTGAACGTTCACCGTATCACCCGCCCGGAATGTGGGCAACTCTGTGCGACGCTGCGCGTTGTCTGCCTCTACTAATTTTATTAACTCGCTCATGACCGTATATAAATCGCCAGATAACTATTTGCGAAATGAGCCGCAAAGATAGTAAATTTCTCGGCGCAAGAAAATACTTTTGTAAAATTACCTCGTTTAACCTGACACCAGGCCAATGAAAATACTTAACGTTGATCAGATACGTGCCCTTGATCAGGCAACCATCG
This sequence comes from Spirosoma spitsbergense DSM 19989, assembly GCF_000374085.1. Lineage (GTDB taxonomy): Bacteria > Bacteroidota > Bacteroidia > Cytophagales > Spirosomataceae > Spirosoma > Spirosoma spitsbergense. The sequence continues at coordinate 21,255 of NZ_KB893577.1, forward strand.
AAAAAGAACCCATCGCGCCCATCAATTTAATGGAGCGGGCAGCCCTTACGTTTGTAGACTGGCTGGCAGAGCATTTTCCCGTTACAACCCCCATCAAAGTTTTTTGCGGATTGGGCAACAATGGGGGGGATGGACTGGCCATTGCCCGACTGTTGCTGGAGCGGGAATACGCCATCGAGGTATGCGTTGTCCGCTACGCCCCCCGCGAATCCGATGACTTCATGCACAACCACCGGCGGCTCAAACTCATCACCGAAACGATCCGGTATATCGAATCAGGCCAGGATATCCCGGCTCTTCGCCACAACGAGGTGGTTATCGATGCCATTCTGGGCTCGGGTCTGTCGCGCCCGGCCGATGGCATTGTTCAACAGGTGATCGAGCAGATCAACCGCTCACCGGCTACGGTTATTTCGGTTGATATTGCCAGTGGGTTATATACAGACAAGCCCAATGCCCCGAACGATGTCATTATCGAACCCGATTACACAGTCACCTTTCAGTTGCCCAAACTGGCCTTCATGCTCCCCGATAATAGCCGCTACGTAGGTGACTGGCAGTTTGTTGATATTCGCCTGCACAAACGATTTATCGACAAGGCTCCTACCCCTTATTATTTTACGCAGGCGCAGGATGCCCGGCTGTTACTAAAAAAAAGAAACCGTTACTCCAACAAAGGAACGTTTGGCCATGCGTTGCTATTGGTGGGTAGCTACGGGAAAATAGGAGCCGCTGTGCTGGCCGCGAAAGCCTGCCTACGGTCGGGGGTGGGGTTACTGACGGTGCAGGTTCCCCAGTGTGGATACACTATCCTGCAAACAGCGGTACCAGAAGCCATGTGCCTTCCCGACAGCCATCAGCATGTGCTAACCGGCAACCCGGAAACCAGTACGGGAAAAGCAGAAAGTCCTGACCTGGCCAGTTACGCTACTGTGGGTATTGGCCCCGGCATTGGCAAAGCACCCGAAACACTGGAGATGCTGAAGACACTACTGAACGGGTTGAAAAAACCCATGGTTATCGACGCTGACGCGCTGAACTTACTGGCCGAAAACCGCGAGTTGCTGAAGAAACTGCCCCCCGACAGCATACTGACTCCGCACCCCAAAGAGTTTGAGCGGTTAACAAACAAGTGGGATAACGATTACCAGAAGCTGGATATGCTGCGGCAGTTTGCCCAGACCTATAAAATTGTCGTTGTACTGAAAGGAGCCCATACGGCCGTTGCTACGCCCGGTGGCGATATTCATTTCAACTCAACGGGCAATCCGGGTCTGAGCACGGGCGGAACGGGGGATGTACTAACCGGTATACTGACGGCCCTGCTGGCCCAGGGCTATGACCCCATTGAAGCGGCCGTGCTGGGTGTGTACGCACACGGACTGGCGGGTGATCGGGTAGCCGAACAACGCGGTCAAACCGGCATGATTGCCTCAGACGTCATCGAAGCGCTTCGGTGGGATTGAAGCCGGGTGTAATTTCCCGGTTTTGACGTGTTGATTTTGGTCGGATAACGTATTTCTACGTGGCAAAGAAAACCGGGGTTTCTCCCCTGTTTTTGCAACAGGCCGTTCCCGAAATTTGTATCGGAACAAACACCCATATTGACACACCATGAAATACGGAACGCATCGAGACTGGCAGCCTGAAAACCCTTCGCGCAGAGGCCGGTCTAACTTCGATTATACAACCGCTTTAGGTAGCCTGGCAGCCGCTTTGCTGGTGTATATTATCTACCATATTTATCCGCTGGTATCGCAGGGTTTGCTGTGGTGAACAACGAGAAAAGACGCTGGACGAAAGAATTTCTGTTGTAGAAATTGTCTTCAATCCAGCGTCTTTTCTCCGTTGTTCTCTTTTTATTTCATCAGTTGATAGGTAGCAAAAGCTGCGAGGTAGGCCAGAGCCATCATATACCCCAACTGAACAGCGGGCCATTTCCAGCTTTTTGTTTCGCGCTGCGTAGCGGCCAGAGTGCTCATGCACATCATAGCGAATACGTAGAACACCAGCAATGACCAGGCCAGCGCCGGGGTGTACATCGGTCCGCCAGTTGCCGGGTTCCGCTCCTGCCGGAGTCGCTCACGGATGGTTATACCGCCGTCATCTTCCCCGTCGCCCCCACCAATGCTGTAGATGGTCGACATCGTCCCGACGAACACTTCGCGGGCCGCGAAAGAACTCAGCAGGGCAATACCAATTTTCCAGTCGTAACCCAGTGGCCGAATAGCGGGTTCGATAAAATGGCCAAACTGACCGGCGTAGGAGGCTTCCAGTCGTTCGGAAGCGATACGGTTCTGTAACGCATCGCCCGTCAGGGTGGCGCTTTGTTCACGCGCACGAGTCTCGGCCTGTTCCATCGAGTTGCCGGGTCCGTAGCTTGCCAGTACCCAAAGTACGATAGAGATTGCCAGGATAACCCGCCCCGCTTCCCAAACAAACGAACGCACACTCTCCCACACCGTCAGGGCAACGTGGTTCCAGCGGGGTAGTTTAAAGGTGGGCAACTCCATAATAAAAAAGCTGGTCTCCTTGGTACGGAGGAAGAGTTTCAGGATAGCAGCAGACGCTATGGCACTGACCAAACCCAGCAGGTACAAACTCATCAGGGCCAGCCCCTGTAAGTTGAATAGTCCGAGAATACGACGGTCTGGCACAACCAGCGCAATCAGAATAGTGTAAATCGGTAACCGGGCAGCACAGCTCATAAGGGGCGTTACCAGAATCGTGATGAGCCGGTCGCGCCGGGTGCCAATGCTTCGGGTAGCCATAATGGCCGGTACCGCACAGGCTACGCCCGAAATAAGGGGTACGACACTCCGTCCGTTCAGGCCAAACTTCCGCATGATCCGGTCCATAATAACCATCACCCGAGCCATGTAACCCGATTCTTCGAGTAGCGCTATCAGCAAAAACAAAAAAGCGATCTGCGGTACAAAGACCAGCACGCCCCCAATACCAGCCATTACCCCATCGGTAAGCAAATCAGTAAGAGGTCCGGCAGGCAGGTTTGTCTTCAGTTGCCCATTGAGCCAGGCTACGCCCGTATCGATGCCATCCATGAACGGTTGTGCCCAGGCAAAAATGGCCTGAAAAATCAGCAGCAGAACAAAGGCAAAAATAGTGTAGCCCCAAACCGGATGGAGTAGAAAACGATCCAGTTGCTGGCTCCAGGTTGGCGTATCGGCAGCATTTTGTTCCGTAACGGCCTCCGATACAATGGGAGCAATACGTTTGTAACGGGTAATGGTTTCGTCGGCCTGAAACGTCTGTTCGCTAAACCCGTACCGGTCAATGAGGGTATCAAGCCCGACCCGCTGGGATTGATTCAGAAAGGAGAAACCGTCGTGCTGAATCAGGTACTGTAAGGCGAGGTAGTTACTATTGAGGGTGTAGTCTTTTCTTGTTTCCGCAATCAGTTCGGCAGCCCCGTCGGCAGGGTCGAAGAACAGGCTGGGCGGTAACACCGGCTCCTTCATTTGGCCCTGTACGGCCTGTTTGAGCTTATCCAGTCCTTCGCCGGTGCGGGCGTTGATCCGAACAATGGGGATGCCCAAACGCATAGCCAGTCGTACGGCATTGACATCTTTCCCCTGTTTCTGGGCGACATCGAGCATGTTAAGCGCCAGCACCGCAGGCACGCCCAAATCGGCGACCTGTGTAAACAGGAGCAGGTTCCGATGCAGATTGGATGCATCGACAACAACAATGGCAACATTGGGGTAATCGGGATGGGCGGGGTTAGCCAGAATATCGGTTACGACCTGCTCATCCAGCGACTTGGGGTAAATGGAATAGACACCAGGGAGATCAACGACAGTAGCAGAAGTCTGGGCATCCAGAGGCCACGTACCGGATTTCTTATCTACCGTGACACCGGGAAAGTTACCCGTTTTCTGACGCAGGCCGGTCAGTTGATTGAACAGCGACGATTTACCGGCGTTCGGGTTGCCGATAAGGGCAATGATGGGGGCACTCAACTATGTATGATTTGTGATCGCGGTTTGTGGCGAACGAATCATTACCACAAACCAGCAAACTATTCGACAAGCATGGTGGACGCTTCGGATTTACGCATGGCCAGACAGTATCCGCCTACCTTCAGGCAAATAGGGTCGCCGAGCGGGGCTTTGCTGTGAAGGCATACTTCAGCACCGGGCAAGCAGCCCATTTCGAGCAATTTTAACGACATCAACTGATTGTTGAACGACTGAATGGTGGCTCGTTCTCCAATTTTCAGGTCAGCTACGCTACGTTTGCTCATGGCCCTGGTGCCGGTTTGAAGCGGCTGTTTTTATTTAGATTCAATTTAATTAACGCAAGATTACAACGGAAAGTTTTTCTATGCAAGAACGATTTGTAAAAATACCAACGCCCCTGGTCTGGTCCATTCAGGCAATGATCACCGGTCACGGATATTTAAACCTGTGGCTAATAACTTCTTAGTTACCGGACGCTGATACTAGTCACACCCTGCCGGGCATTCCAGGCAGGGCCACTCCTGGTCGGTAATTACAGAAGGAAACTATTGATCCCTTCCCCGTTATTTCAGCAAATCCCAGGCAAACCGCAGAATAGTGGCGGCAATGACGACTAGAAAGAATACCCGGATAAAGCGATTGCCTTTCAGGATAGCCAGCCGTGCTCCCAGAAACGCCCCCGACAGATTGGCCACTGCCATAGGGAAAGCAAACGCGTACAGAATGTAGCCTTTGTTGGCAAAAAACAGCGTGCAGGATAGATTCGTAGCCGCATTGACCAGTTTGGCGTAGGCGCTTGCCTTCAGAAAATCGAAGCCAATCAGGGTGATAAAACCCAGCACCAGAAAACTTCCGGTTCCCGGCCCAAAAAAGCCATCGTAGAACCCAATCAAGCCCCCCATCAGCCACATCCGTACGCGTTGCTGCTCCGCCGTGACAAGCCGTTGCGACACCTGCCCGAATCCCTTTTGGGTGAGCGTATAGATAAATACCGCGATCAGAATAACCAGTGCGAATGGCTTCATAAAACTATTCGGTACTCGTGTCAGCGTCCAGGCACCTGCCCAGGAGGCAACAAAGGCGATAGCCATCATTGGGGCAATGAACTTCCCCACTACCACCACACGTCGGCTGTACTGAAACGCCCCCATCAGACTGCCGCCCAGCGAAGGAATTTTAGTCGTTCCGATGAGCGTCGGGACAGGATATTGCGGCAGGGTGAACAGAATGGCCGGTGTTTGAATCAACCCACCCCCGCCAATAATGGCATCGATAAAACCCGCCAGAAATGAGAATCCGCAGAGAATAAAAACAGAATGATAATCCATGAAGCGCATTAGAACACAAAACTATTTCTTTTTCGCGTCGGCAGCGCACCGTAAATTTGCAGCATCAGGAAAAGAGTATGACAGAATCGATACGGCAGATGGGCGCATTGATGCGGAAGGAATTCCTGCTGGAGTGGCGGCAGCGCTACGCCCTCAACGGTATGCTGCTATACATAGTGAGTGCGGTATTCGTCTGTTACCTGAGTTTCAACGCCCGGCGTGGCCAGTTGACACCCATCGTCTGGAATGCCCTTTTCTGGATTATCCTGTTGTTTACCGCCATCAATGCCATTGCCAAAAGCTTCGTTCAGGAGCGTGCCGGGCGGCAGTTGTACTACTATACTCTGGCCAGCCCGCAACAGATTATCCTGTCGAAAATCCTGTATAACACCGTTCTGATGCTGGTCCTGGCTTTGTTGGGTTTCAGCGTTTATGCGTTTGTACTGGGTAATCCGGTCAAGGATGTGCCTTTGTATCTGGTAGCATTAGTACTGGGTGCCATTGGCTTTTCGGCTTCGCTGACTCTGGTTTCCGGGATTGCCAGCAAAGCCGAAAATCCATCGACGCTGATGGCCGTACTAAGTTTCCCAACCATGCTGCCGCTGCTGCTGGAGTTACTAAAAATATCGAAGAATGCGCTCGACGGTCTCGACCGGAGTATTAGCTGGAAAGAAGTTGGAACCGTATTAGCCATTGATGCTATTGTACTGGTACTGTCCTGGTTATTATTTCCGTTTTTATGGCGGAGTTGAAACACTTAGTTTGATGTTTGATGTTCATTTAGCGGCAATTCCAGCCTGCTCCTACAGCTACAAACGTCAAACAACAAACAACAAACGATAAACAATGAACAACAAACGATAAACAATGAACAAGATTTGGTGGAAAGCCCTCGCAGTCGTCATTATGACGTATGTTATTTTCTGGGGCTTACTTGGCCCCGTACCGCGCCAGCCGATTCTGAACGAGAGTATCCGCAACGTGTCGTTTCACGTGCCGCTCTGGTTTGCCATGATCATTTTGCTGGTTACGTCAGTTATCTACTCCGTTCGCTACCTGCGTAAGGGCCGAATGGACGACGATCTGATAGCCGTTGAGTTTGCCAATACGGCTATTCTGTTTGGTATACTGGGATGCCTGACGGGAGCTATCTGGGCTAATTTTACCTGGGGAGACCCGTGGCCCAACGACCCTAAACTGAACAGTGTAGCCGTGGGGATGCTTATGTACATGGCTTATCTTATTCTGCGCGGCTCATTTGACGATGAGCAGCGACGCGCCCGTATATCAGCGGTTTATAATATTTTCGTCTTTGCAGTCTTCATTCCGCTTATATTCATTCTTCCTCGCATGACCGACTCCCTGCATCCCGGCAACGGGGGCAACCCGGCATTTGGCAAGTACGATATGGACAACAGCTTACGCATGGTGCTGTATCCGGCCGTTATTGGCCTTACGCTCATCGGTGTCTGGATTACACAGTTACGGGTTAGACTGCGTCGGGTAAAAGTCGCTATGGATGATTAAAGTCCATGAATTCCCCGGAATGATTCCCGCTATCTTTACGTTACTTTTTTAGCTATTCATGTTTCCAATGCAACGAACCCTCTTTTTTAAATCGTCCCTGCTGGCTCTCCTTCTGCTAAGTCAACAAGTGATGGCGCAACAACCAGTAACCAATGGCGTTGAAATGGCCGACCGGCTCCGGGCCGATGGCAAGATATGGGTGGTAGTAGCCGTTATTGCAACGGTTTTTGCGGGTATCGTTGTTTATCTGATTCGGCTGGACCGTCAGATTGGCAAACTGGAAAAGGAAGTACAAAACCAGAAAAAAGACGTAAGACAGAAAACAAGTGACCTCAACTAGCTGTCGTTCCTTAATTATATAACTCGATCAACATGAAACTCTCTCATATAATCGGCATAATCGTTATCGCCGTCGCCATTGGTGTCATTGCCAGTACGGCGGGTGATGCCAGTGTGTACACGACCTTTACGAAAGCACAGCAGATGGCCCGTAATGGCGACGACAAAATGATTCACGTCGTTGGCAAGGTGAACAAAGACGCGCAGGGCAAAATCACCGACATGCTGTACAATCCAGCCATTGACCCAAACCACTTCGAATTTACGCTGGTCGACAACGACAACCGGGCGCAGAAAGTAGTGTACAATAGTCCCAAGCCGCAGGATTTCGAGCGTTCGGAGCAAATTGTGGTGATCGGTGCCATGGAAGGGGATCATTTCCAGTGCAACAAAATTCTGCTCAAGTGCCCATCCAAGTACCAGGACGGCAAGCTGGAAACGACCGAACACACGGCAAAAACGGCACAGCTATGAGCTTACAGGAAATTGAAATTGCTATCAAAAAATTAACCAGCGAAGAACGGGCCAAATTATCTGCCATTCTTGCCGAGCAAGAGAGCAGAGAGTGGGACGAGCGTTTGGAAAAAGATTTGAATTCCGGTCTTTTTGACAATTTGATTGCTGAATTGACCAACGAGTACAAACAAGGGTTGACAAAACCCTTATGAAGCATCAGACCTTTACCCGTTTTTGGAAGCGTTATTATGAATTGCCTAAGTCCGTTCAAGAATTAGCTGACAAGAATTACGAATTATTAAAAGTTGATCCGTTTCACCCCTCACTGCATTTCAAGAAAGTAGGTCGAAGGCAACAGTTTTGGTCGGTTCGGGTTGGAGAACATTATAGAGCAGTAGCCATAGAACCAGAAGAAGGTGTTATTGCGTGGTTTTACATTGGCCACCACTCAGAGTACGATAAAATCATTGATCAATGATACACGAAACAGTAGGTCAACTCGGCCATTTTTTTGTCATTCTGTCGTTCGTTACGGCACTCGTCGCTACGGTTGCGTACTTCCTTTCGGCTTTGAGCAGTGGGAAAAAAGTTCAGGCCGAATCTGTTGAAGAGCGGGAACTGGCCTATGCCGGAGAGTCAACGTTTAATGGTAAAACGGCCAAACGAAAACTCCCACCCCAAACAGCGAAGAGTGCATCGGTTTCCGAAGCGAAAGACGATTGGCGGACGCTGGCCCGCTGGTCCTTTTACCTGCACGGGGCGGCCGTAGTTGGGGTAGCGTCGTGCCTGTTCTATATCATTTTCAACCACTATTTCGAATACCACTACGCATGGAGTCACTCATCACTGGCGTTGCCGGTACAGTACATGATTGCCTGTTTCTGGGAAAGTCAGGAAGGCTCGTTTCTGCTCTGGTTATTCTGGAATGCGGTGTTAGGGGCCATTTTAATGCGGAGCAGCGGCTCGAAATGGGAAGCCCCCGTTATGACCGTTTTTGCTCTGGTGCAGGCGTTCCTGGCTTCCATGATTCTGGGCGTTGTGTTTGGCGAAACCTTCAAACTCGGTTCTTCGCCCTTCATGCTGTTACGGGATGCAATGCCCGAAGCACCCATCTTTGCCTCTGACCCAAATTTCATTCCTAAAGACGGAAACGGGCTGAATCCACTGCTACAGAATTACTGGATGGTTATCCACCCCCCCACCCTGTTTCTGGGATTTGCTCTGACGCTGGTGCCCTTTGCCTACTGCATTGCCGGTCTCTGGCGCAATCAGCCCCTCGAATGGATTCGCCCGGCCCTGCCCTGGACCTTATTCGGTGCCATGATTCTGGGAATCGGTATTATGATGGGTGGCTACTGGGCCTACGAAACGCTCAACTTTGGCGGGTACTGGAACTGGGACCCCGTCGAAAATGCGGTGTATGTTCCCTGGCTGGTTATGGTGGCAGCCCTGCACACAATGCTGATTGCCAAACGTAGTTCGACCGGCCTCAAATCGGCCATCATACTAACGATCAGCACGTTTCTCCTGATTCTATACGCTACGTTCCTGACGCGGAGCGGTATTCTGGGTAATGCATCGGTACACTCCTTCACGGATTTAGGCTTATCCGGGCAATTGCTGGTTTATCTGCTGGTGTTTGTGGCCCTGGCTCTATTACTAGCCACCGTCAAGTGGAAAACGATTCCGAGCGACGAACAGGAAGCCTCGGTTTATACCAAAGAGTTCTGGCTGTTTATTGGTGCAGTGGTTATTTGCCTGGCTGCTTTTCAGGTTATCGCTACCACCTCAATACCGGTCTACAACAAGATTATGGAAGCCTTTGGCAAAGTCTCCAACATGGCTCTACCCGCCGATCAGGCGGCTCACTATTCGAAGTTCCAGATTTGGTTTTTCGTGGTTATTGCGCTGCTAACCGGCATTGGTCAGTTCATGTGGTGGCGTAAGCTGGAAAATAAAAAGTGGGACGCGCTGATTACACCCGCCATCCTGACGCTTATCATCAGCGCGGGTCTGATTACGTTTGGTTCCGTTAAAAACCCGGTTTACATGGCCTTGCTGGTCGCATCAGTTTTTGCGCTAACCACCAACGGCACCATTTTGCTGGGAATTATTCAGGGGAATTACCGCATGTCGGGGGGCGCCATTGCGCACCTTGGTCTGGCGCTCATGCTGATTGGCATTCTGTACTCGTCCGGCTACTCGCGGATTATTTCCATGAACAACAGCGGCCTGATGATTTCCAACTCGGAAGACTTCACCAAGAACGGCAATAAGGAAAACAAAGAGAACGTGTTGCTCTGGCTTAACCAGCAGGAGCGCATGGATCAGTATCAGGTTACGTACCGGGGCCAGTGGGTTGAGGTGCGCGATGTGCCCGGCTACGTGCCGCGTCAGGATGTAATGCCCATTGAAGGCGACTTCCACGGTATTGCCCAGCGCGATATTGAGCAGAATGGCAAAGTATACCATAAGAAAGGTGACACGCTGGCTTTGTACCCCGAAAACGTCCACTACGCCGTTGAATATCGGGAACCAAGCGGTCAGATTTTCACCCTGTACCCCCGCATTCAGGTAAACCCACGCATGGGCGTTATCCTGTCGCCGGATAGCCGTCATACCATCGGGCGGGATATTTACACCTACATCGCCACCGCTCCCGACCCAATGGAGGAGAGCAAGTGGGAGAAAACCGAAACCTTCTCCGTTGCCGTTAAAGACACGTTCTTCCTCAACGATTACGTGGCCATTCTGGACAATGTGGTACGAACAGACAAAGTGGACGGCATTGAGGTTGGCCCGAATGACGCGGCTGTTCGGGCAGTAGTACGGGTGCTCGACAAAAATGGCGAACATGTGCTCAATCCGGCTTTCGTTATTAAAAATCGTATGGTGGCCCACCCGGCCGAAATGAGTGATGAACTGGGCGTACGCATCCAGCTCAACGAAATCAACCCACAAACGGGCAAGTTTACCTTCGCCGTGAACCGGACCCAGCGCGATTATATTGTGATGAAAGCGTTCGAAAAACCGCTTATCAACATCCTGTGGATTGGCACGTTCGTGGTTATCATCGGCTTTATCATTGCCAGCGTACGGAGGTATCGGGAAGGAAAGAAAGTCAAGCAGTTAGCCAGTTAATCAGTCGATGAGTTAGCGAGTCGATTAGTTGTTGATTGTTCCACCAGGAATTAACTAATCGACTCACCCACCTCAGCGGATTGACTGCTCAACTGACCAACTCATTTATGAAACTCCGTGAAATAATACTTCTGGCGGCTGCCGCTGGTTTTCTGGTCATCTGGATAGCCGAGTACCAGCGTACCACTTTTGGTGATAGTTACTGGCTACTGATGCTGTTTCTTGGCTTTTTGCTGGCGTTCCAGTACGTTCGTAGTAAACGTATCGAACAGAAAAAATCCGTATCGCCCACTGTTAAGCAAATGGTGGAAAAGAAGAAAAAAAAGAAATAGTTTATAGGTTGAGTTTTATAGTTGCCAGTGCCGGTCCACCAGCTATAAACCAGAAACGTTAAACCTTGAACCATAAACCTGTTTGGAACCCTACGTCCTTTTGTTTGGTGCTTTGCTTGCCCTCGTGCTGGCCGGTTTTTTCTCGGCGGTCGAGATGGCCTACGTGTCTGTCAACCGGCTTTATTTTGAACTTCACAGCAAGCAGGGACCGCTTGGGGAGAAACTGGTGTCTGGATTCCTGAAAAATCCTATCCTCTTTGTGGGCACCACGCTTACGGGCAACACGCTCTTTCTGGTGCTGTATACCGTACTGGGCGTGATGGTGCTGAATCCACTGCTGCTCACGCTGCTTCCGCCAAACTGGGCTGCGAATGAATTCGTCGTAATTTCTATTGAGACCCTTATTCTGACGCTGGTTTTTCTGCCGCTGGCCGATTACATTCCGAAAAGTCTGGCCCTGATTCACCCCGACCGTTTTCTGGAAGCACTGGCCATCCCGATCTGGGTTATTTATAAAGCAATTGCACCCATCGTCCGGCTACTGGTAGGCACCTCACGGTTCTTTATCCGGTACATACTGGGTAAAAAAAATCCGGAAATCCGGCCCGTTTTCGGACTAACGGACCTGAATCATTACCTCCAGCAACTAAATCAGAAAACCGATACGGAGAAAGATGTCGAAGTAGACACGCAAATTTTTAACAATGCCATTGAGTTTCGGGATGTGCGGGTGCGTGACTGTCTGGTTCCCCGTACCGACATTACAGCCATAGATGTAGAGGATTCAGTGGAGGACCTACGGCAGGCCTTTCAGGACAGTGGGCACTCCAAAATTTTAGTGTACCGCGATACCATCGACAATGTGATTGGCTATTGTCACGCCCTGGCCCTGTTTCGAAAACCGGCCACTGTCGAAGAAATCATTACGCCTATTATCACCATTCCCCAAACGATGCCCGCGCAGGACCTGTTTCTGCGGTTTATGGCCGAACGTAAAAGCCTAGCCCTGGTAGTCGATGAGTTTGGCGGAACGGCTGGTATAGTCAGCATGGAAGATATGGTCGAGCAGATTTTCGGGGAGATTCAGGATGAGTATGATACCAACGAAGACTGGACCGAACAACAAATCGACGAAAACACCTGGTTGCTGAGTGCCCGACATGAAATTGACGACCTGAACAGAACATACGGCTGGCAGATACCCGAAGGAAGCCGAACCTCAGCCCGCTACGACACCCTCGGCGGACTGATTCTGGCTATGCACGAAGATGTACCAAAAGTGGGGGAAATTGTCGAAGTGTCCCCTTTTACGTTTACGATCGTTTCCATGGACAGCACCCGCATCGATACCGTAAAAGTCCAGCTTAACCCCGAAAAAGAGTAAGAACATAACCTGAATTTCTGTGGACGCAACAACCATTCAACAGGCAGTAGCCCAGCATTTATTGGCCGTAAAAGCGGTGCAACTCCGGCCAGAGGAGCCTTTCACCTGGAGTTCGGGCTGGAAATCGCCTATTTATTGCGATAACCGCGTCACGCTGGCGTATCCGGAAGTACGCAGTTTCATCAAAAACGCCCTGGCCGAACTGATTCAGTATCAGTTTCCGGGCGTCGAGGTGATTGCCGGAGTCGCTACGGCGGGTATTCCGCAGGGTGCCCTGGTAGCCGATGCACTGGGTCTCCCCTACTGCTACGTCCGGCCTGAACCAAAGGTCCACGGTATGGGGAAACAAATTGAAGGCCATCTGCCTCAGAGTGGCCCTCTGGGCCCACAGAAGGTGGTGGTCATTGAAGATTTGATTTCAACGGGCGGCAGTTCGCTCAAAGTGGTGGATGCGTTGCGGGCGGCTGGTGCAGATGTAATTGGTATGGCGGCTATTTTTACGTACGGGTTCCCCGTAGCCAACGAAAATTTTGCGGCTAAAAACGTGCCGCTGGCCTGCCTGAGTAATTACGAGTCCCTATTGACCGAAGCCCAGGCGCTCGACTATATTTCGGCCAGCGCCATGCAATCCCTGGCCTCCTGGCGGGAAAATCCGGCTGACTGGGGGAAGTAGTAAACAGTGACCAGCGATCAGCCTCTCTCGCAGTTGAAGATAATAATTGGTTGTTGGTTGATACCGGTTTACTGTTCATTGATAACTGATTACGTTATGGCTACCGTTACTGCCCGCATTGAGCGTACCCCCTACGAAACGCACCTGACGACGGGTACGCAGGTTATCGTTGCCGACGAACCAGCCGATTTAGGGGGTGGGGACAAAGGAATGAAGCCGGGCGAGTTACTGGCGGGTTCGCTGGCTGCCTGTACGGTCATGACCCTGCGCATGTATGCCGACCGGAAAAACTGGCCGCTCGATTCGGCCGTTGTCCACGTCGACTACACCCATGACCTTACCACGAAGCGATCTTTGTTCTCGATTCAACTCATTCTGAACGGCAATCTCGACCAGGAACAACGCGCCCGCCTGCTCGAAATAGCCGACCGCTGTCCCATCCATCGGATCTTGCAGAACCCCATTGATTTTGATACCATACTGGTCGATGATGCCCGGTTAGGAGCAACTAGTAGTATTGAACTTATTAGCTGATTGTAAACGCAGAAATCCCGATGAGCGAAACACCCGACATGACCAAAACCTACACAAACGGTGAAATTACTGTTGTCTGGAAACCCAGCGTCTGCATTCATTCCAAAGTGTGCTGGACCCAGTTAATCGAGGTGTTCAACCCAAAAGAGCGACCCTGGATTAAAATGGATGGAGCCTCTACCGACCGAATTGCTGAGCAGGTAGACCGCTGCCCGTCAAAAGCATTGAGTTATTACCGGAATGAAGACGGCATTAAATCCGAAGACGTACAGGCCGAAAGCATTGTGGAACCGGTACCAAACGGTCCCTTGCTGGTGTATGGTAACCTGCGCGTAAAGGATGCCAGTGGGAATGAGACCCAGAAAAATAAAGTCACTGCTTTTTGCCGGTGCGGAGCCAGCAGCAACAAACCCTACTGCGACGGCTCACACATCAGAATTGGGTTTGTGGGTTGAGAGTTTGTTTATGTCACACGGGAAGCATTGAACGTATATCCGACGCACGAGTGGGGTAAGCAAACAGCGTTTCACCTATCTCCTTAGCCGGGATGCCGTACTTCATCGCCAGCGTGAACAGGTTGATGAGTTCATCACTGCCCGCTCCCAGCAGATGTGCCCCCACCAGCTGCCCGCTTTTTTTGTCAACGAGCGTTTTGAATCCGCTGAACGGTTCGCCAATCCGTCGGCTGGTATACCAATCGGACGTCTCCTGAAACGTTACCGTTACCGAAAGCCTTTCCTTTCTGGCCTGCTTTTCCGTCAGACCAACGGAAGCCAGTGTCGGCACCGTAAACACGGCCGATGGAGTGGGATTATCGGCAAACGTTCGCTTATTTCCATTCAGAATATTTTCGGCCACGATACTACCCTCATACGAGGCTAAGGGCGTGAGGGGCAACCCCTTACTCGACACATCCCCGCAGGCATAAATGGCCGGGTTCGACTCACTCTGAAGGTATTTATTGACCACAACGCCTTTTTTATCGACAATGACACTAGCTTTCTCCAACTCCAGGTCCGCCACGTTGGCTACGCGTCCGGCTCCGTGAACCGCCATCAGTGTCGAAACCGAATGAGATTTATCTTTTTGCTCATAGTGAACTGTCAGTTCGCCCTCCCTGCCTTCTACGGCCGTTACTTCAGCGTTAAAAATGAACTTGATTCCAACGGCCTTTAGTGCTTTCACCAATAGACTGACCAAATCAGCATCGAAGTTTTCGAGTGGTCGTTTGCCCTGATGAATGATCGTCACTTTAGCCCCCGCCCGGGCGGCAATGTGGGCAAATTCCATCGAAATATAACCCCCACCAATCAGGACAATTTTTTTCGGCAATTGGGGCAAATCCAGGAAGCCGGTGCTATCCGTCAGCAGTTCTTCGCCCGGAATACCAAGCGGTTGTGGTCGCTGTCCGGTAGCAATGACGATGTGGTTGGCCTGTAACGTTTCATCCCCTACGCTGATGGTGTTTTTGGATAGGAACGTGGCCGTTCCATGAAAAGCCGTAATGCCTTGTTTGGCAAATCGGGCTTCGGTGTCTTCCGGTATATCGTCCGTAAAGGATTTCTTGAATTGCATCAGGTCTGGCCAGCTGATAACTGCTTTGGATTTGATGCCATTGCCAAGCATCTGCGCCACCCGATCTACCAGTTCGGCAGCGCCCACCAGTACTTTTTTGGGGTCGCAGCCCCGCTGGGAGCAAGTGCCCCCAAACGGCAATTTATCAATAATTGCCACGGTTTTACCCGCTTTCCGAACGGTTTGGGCCACTGCTTTTCCGGCCGAGCCCGTGCCAATAACAATAAGGTCGAATGATTGCATGGTCAATAATACGTAGTGAATCGTCAGCCTTATAACGAGCGAATAAATGGGCAGGTTATAAAAACGGCGGATTCTTTCCGGTGTCGCCCTTTGGTAAACGCGTTACCCACCAAATCAGCAAAAGCCTAAGCGCGTGTTCTCTATCGAACGAGTCAGCTTCTGATGGTAAACTCAATTTTCTTTTGGTCGGTTTCGTCCGGCAATAAACCAGTCCCTGCTACAGCGTCGGGCTTGTTACGGCCAACGTTGAGGGTGTAAGAGCCTTCGGCAAAGATACGGGGACGAAACGTACGGCCTATAATACGTTCGGTGTACAGGATTTCGCCCGTTTTTTCATCAATAACCTGAACAACCGGGTCGTTTTCGCTGACGTTGAGCGTTGGCAGATAGCCGAATACCTTCCGGCCATCATTATCGGCCATTGAAAATATCATAGGCCAGCCCGTAAACTGCTCAGAATCGCCCCTGGTTACATCGGCAAACCGGGGCCAGCATTCGAAGGTTATGGTGCGCTTTTTCTTATTAAACCGGACAAGACCATACCCATCGCCCCGCCCGGTACGGTTTTCCCTGAGTGCCTTGAGGTTACCCGGTTTGGGGTTGGCATAGGCATGCATCGTAATCCGATTACCCAGCCCGTCTTCGTAGTCGCCCGTCCAGGGCAGGGGACTGGCAATGGCACTACCTCCCCCCGCCCGCTCGTCTTCCGGCCACCACCACCGACCGTAGATGGTATTGACCAATGCCGGGCTGGTAAACGAAATCGGCCCATCGCGGTACGTATCAATGCCGTGCCGAACAACAACGGCCAAATGCTGGTCGCCACAGAGATGCGTAGCCAGGCACCGGCGGAGTTCCATAAGTGCCTTGTTACGGCCCGTCTGTGGCCAGCCGTTGCAGTCCAGATCGGCCAGTAACCGATTGCTCATCATGCCATGTAAATGAACGGCTCCACAAAACGCCGTTTGGGATAAGACGGCTTTCATCGTTGTACCTTCCCAGTTTTGCCCCCAATGGTGCAGGAAATTGAGCTGTCGTTCGCCCAGCAGGTCGAGGCCGGGCAGGTCAATGGCGTTGCGGTCATAGGCCGGGTCGTTGATGTGGTCGGGGCGTGGCCCTAACGGCGGCACCTTCCCTTTCGGCCCGCTTTTAAATTTACGGTCTTCCACAATGGCAAAATCTACCCCACCCACGTTGATGTTCGTGTAATAAACGCCAATGCCCTGATTGATAACCGTGGGGTCATAGGCATCGGGCAAATGCCAGGTCTGGCAGCGTTCAACCATTTTGACGTAAGCGGCCGGGTAATAATACCCACCCGAATCCCCGGCGGTGGAGTCGGCCACGATGCCTCCTTCTCCCCAGAAGTTACCCTGCCCCACGTCATGATCATCCGGGATCATAATGACCGGCCGGTTCCGCATGACATCGGCAAACTGAACCCCAAACAGCAGAATACCATACGTATGGTATTCATGAACGTAGGATTGATCACCGGCAAAAAACAGGATGTCGGGATCGTGCCGGTTTATATTGCGGATGTACTCGGCACGCTGCGCAAAGGTCTCGTCCTGATTGGAGTTACAAGACATGGACGCAATCACAATTTCGTCTTTATGAATCGGGTCGGGTCGGATGGTTCCGGAGAATTCGGCCTGTTTGTCCAGCCGTACCCGATACGCTACTTCTTTGGTATTATCCCACTTGTCGATTCGAAAGTGAGCACTCCACCCTGGATATACTACGTTCTGTTTTTGTATTCTCTTCCAGGTATTTCCCTGCTTCATTTCCAGTAGTACCGAATGGGGTTCGTTGGGGTAAAGTGGAAAGAGTTGCGCGGTTATCTTCAACACACCCCGGTCGTGGGTGTATACCGCGTAAGCAATGACCTGGTCGCGGGGGCGTTGCTGCAAAAAGTCAGCGATTCGTTCGTTCCCTTTCCAATTCCACCACTCGCCCACGGCGCAGGCATCCAACACCTTGCCCCGATCTGTGCCAAACGGAAACGGATCGTTCATTTTAGTATAGGCACTGGCGTTCAACGAAGGCAGGGAAATAGCCAACGCGAGGGCAGACGTATTTTTGATGAACTGTCGGCGGGTATTTTTGGATGTTTCCATAAGACGAAAGTAGCGTGGAGCAGGTTTGTTTTGCTAGAACTTAACCTACTTTTTATCACCATACTACAGGCAACCAGCCCGTCGTCCCACTTTTTCAGCGCTTACGCCACGCCGGTAAAGCAACCCGAACCTGACTACGCCAGTTTACTTGTCAATTCGTTGATAATATGGCTGTACCGGGTGGGGAAAAACTGCGGCTTCAGCGGGATGCTCTGGTCCCTGACGTGTAGTGTGTACTCTTCCGGGGCGACGTAAATTGTGGCAAAATCGCCGAATTCAGGGGAGCCGTGCGCTTTGAGTTCATCCAGCAAGGCAGATAGATCGGCTTTGCTCAGGTCAGCCTTTGTTTCGGCCCGCAGGGTGCGGTCGCCTTCGCGTTTGGTGAGGGAGAACGTAGTCTGTGGCATTTGGGTTAGCTGGTTATTTTTCTTCTACACATTCCAAACGCGCCGGTAGTAATTATCGTGCCCGGAGAGGTATTCGGCCAGCCAGGCAGCAATGGGCTGGCTGGTATACGATTCGTAGTAAGTGTAGGCCGGGCAGGGGTTAACTTCAAAACAATACACCTCCCCTGTTGGGCTAATCCGCAGGTCGATACCCGAAAAATTCAAGCCTAATGCCTTTGACAGGCTCACGCAGCTGGCCGCAACATCGGCCTCTAATTCGTACGGAGCCAGCGTGGCCGATTCACCGGTTTGATGGAGAGCGTAGCGGTAGTCGGTAGCCTGCGCCGTAATGCGCGTGGCCAGAACCAGTTCGCCAATAACGTGTACCCGCACATCGAAGCCATCCACCTGCTCCTGAAACTGCACCGGACAATGGCGGATGAGGGCTAGTTTTTCGGCATCCGTCCGGGGGTTCCAGGCCTGAACGATTGACCGCACACCACTAATCGACTTATAGATAACCCGATTATGGTGGCGTTCGCAAAAATCCATCACCCGGTCCGGATTGTTCGTAATCAGCGTATCGGGGGTTAAGAAGCCGTGTTGCTGAATAAACTGCGCCTGATACGGTTTTGAGTTGTTGGAAGCCATTGCCGGCATACTGTTAACCAACCGACACCCCGCCCATTCGCTCCATACACTCAGGTGCTGAATGAGCCGCCGGGTGTGCATCCGCAGGGGATCGTCGACGGGTAGCCGCTGAAATTCGGGCAGCACTTCATCATCCACCAACCGAAGGTAAACCCCGCTTATTTCGGCCAGCGGGTACGTTTGTCCCTGATACGTGAGGGTGCCGCCCAGATTCCCAACGGCATCTATCGTCAGGTTCAAATCGGTTTCGGCAAAGTGACGCTGACTAACCGCCACATAAGGCTGTTCGAGTACGTCGAGTTCATCAAGCAAACGCCGGATGGGCGATTCGCTCGGTATACCCCAGGTCAGAACCATTGGACATTCGGTTTATGAGGAGATGAATCAATTCATCGCCATAGTGGTGAAACGTGGGAAATACCGTTGCCCCAACGAATACATAGGCGGCATCCTGCTGCAAAAAATGCAGTTCGAGCAGGTTAGCCTCGCTCTGCCGGGCCAGGGTAAGACAGGCTTCGGCCGTTATGCCCGGTGGTATACTTCCCAGCAGTTGACCATCCAGTACCAGCACACGCACATCGGGTATAGCCGGAACAACAAACTGTGTGTCTTCGGGCGGGGGCCAGTCTGGAGAAATAGGTAAACCGGCCCGCACCGCCAGCAGTTGCCACTCGGCGAGTACAAGATGCCGCCCTCCCAGCGAAACGGGCGTGGGCGGATTATACAGCCGGGCCGCTTCTAAGGTGTGTAGCAGACTTAAATACAAGGCATTGATTTCCTGCGAAACATACTGATATTGCCGGGGGTCGGTCTGTTTCCAAACGACCGGATCGAGGTGATATAACCGATTGATAACGACCGAAACATCGTTCTTTTCAATACGCCGGCCATTTTGCAGGGTAATCGAAAAATCATTGCCCACTCGCCCAAGCGTATGGGTAACCTCACGGGCAAACAATAGCTCGTCCATACTAACGATCAGTACGGGCATGTCAGGATCAGCCTGTTGCAGCCGCTGGCACAACCAAGCCGCGTCAACATCGTGCAAATGGCAGAGGATCAGAAGCATGTTTTTTTGTTTGATGGTTGATGTTCGCAGGTTGATGTTGCGCAGTGCGGTTTTACCCTACAGGTAATCTGGTTTGTCGGACCGCACCGCACAACATCACTTACGAACCGTAGACTAATCATCGGGCCGCGTTGTCGTAGTTCATCTTATTCATCATGGCATCGTTGGCTTCTTTGGTGAGTTGGTCAGCTACGTTTTGCCCAGACTGCAAATCATCTTCATTAGACAGAGCCCCCTGGCTTAGATCGGGGCGCATGTCGGTACTAATAAAGGTATCGAGCGTTTGCACGTACGCTTCGAGTTGAGCGACCCGGCTTGCCAGATCACCGCCCGCCCCTCCGGCTGTTTCCATCGATTGCCCCGGCAGAATCGGGTTGCGAATGGGGTCTGGGATGGGTATCGGGCCTTCCGGAACGCGCTTTATCACGTCGCGCAGGTCTTTAAGGCGTTTGTTTTCGAACAATTCGAGTTTCTCGTTTTTACTTTCTTTAATCTCGTTCTTTTCAATTTTAATTTCTTTGATTTCCTTGATTTCGATCTTCTCGATTTTAGCCTCTTTGATAAGCAATTTCGTAAGCCGGTCGTAAGCCCGTTTGCCCCCAATGATCCCCGCTCCCGAATGCTGATCCCAGCCAGCCGGGCCAATATCTTTGGCCGTAGCAATCAGAGCCGCTTTAATGCTGTTGTGCGTTGCCGATGGTTTAGCCTGCTTGAGCAGGGCGCACACACCAGCCGCAATAGGCGTAGCGGCCGACGTCCCACTGTCGGACGTGAAATAGCCCGTGAAGTGAGTAATACTGCAAAAATCGGGTTTGTGCGGGTCGAGGGAAGCAGGGCCCTGACTGCTATACCCCACAAACTGTTCGTTTTTGTTGACGGCTCCCACCGTCATTACCCGCGGGTGGCCATTTGCGCCCCAAATGCTGTTGCCGGGGCCACTGGTAGCACAACGCCCGTCGGGGCAGGTATCCCCGCAGTTACCAGCTGCAAACAGCACAATAATACCCTCGTCGATTGCTTCGACTACTTTGCGCGTGAACGGGTGGTTGGGATTACTGGCGTAATCGGGTGCGGCAGCGGTATTGAAAATACCCCAGCTATTCGTCAGTATGTGCGGTGTACCGTTGAGCCGGTGCTGGTTAATGGCCCACTGAAATGCCTGAAGCGCATTGGAAATAACGCCCACCGTTGCAGACGCATCGGCAATGCGGAGGTCGTAAATCCGGCAGTTGGGAGCCATACCCAGCACGTCGGTCGAACACATATTACCGTGATATCCCCATGATGCTCCCCGCGTGCCCCAGGTAGCCGTGGGCCAGCCACCAATCACGTTATTGATGGTATGGGCGGGTGCTTCACCAGCCGCTAACGGACGGCCTGCGGCTGTAATCCCCCCGTCTACAACGCCCACTACGATCCCTTCTCCCCGCTTGCCAGCACTCCATATCTGATTGACTCCTAAGTAATTGGCAACATCGGCGATGGTACCTTTTGGTGTACCCGACGCGCAATCGCAGGGGGCAATGGGGCAGGCGATGGGTTCAATGATGGGGTCCGACCAGATCTCGACCACATTTGGATTAGCCATTGCTTCCTTGCGCTGTGCATCCGTCAGGGATGCTTTCACCACTACGTGTTCGTTGTCTTCGTTGGCGGCCAGCATTTCCATCCGTTGCGTGTTCGACGGCTTCACCGGCACCGGACTAAAGTCGGGGTCGATAGTGAACCCCATCGTAGAGGCCATCGTACCGGCCCGCACGGCGGCTCCCATCACAGCTTCGGCTTCGGCTTCGGCTTGAGGTACCCGCATCTCAATCAGAACACTCTGGCTCTGTGCGCCCGACGACTCATCCTTCGGGGCAGTTGTTTTCGTTTGTTTTTTCATTGGGTAATGATGTGTTAACGGGTTGACAGCAGAGAGCGAAATGCCCCGGCCATTACGAAAGTAGTGCGGGCGCAAGGCTGATTATCCGTTATACTGAGCAAACGGTCAACCCCTATTATTTAACGGTAAATTCATACTTATTAATGAATTAATGTACTTTCTACACCCTACTACTGATGAATGTAGTGAAGGCCAATTACGCGCTAATTTCCTCATATACAGTCACATTCGACTTGTTTACCCCAATTCTGAAGGGTAGTGAATTGAAAATTACCCGTTCTGCCGTACTTTACGGGTATGAACAAACGGCTTGCCATCCCGGGCATTGTGGTTCCAGCCAAAACCCACAAACTAAAATGGATACATCCACGCAGGCCCAACTCTATCTGTCCGACCAGCGCGGGTGTTCACAAACTGACTTTTTTCGCAGTTACCATGTGTTCAATTTCGGGTCGTACGTAGCCGAAGCCCGTAATCCTTTTGGCACGTTGCGGGTACTGAACGACAACACCCTCGCAGCCGGGCATGGCATAACGATGCAGGTAGAACAGCATACGGATGTACTCATTCTACCACTTTTGGGAGGACTGGAATACGAAAGCACGAGAGGCAATGGCTTCCTCGAGACCGGACAGGCGCAGCTTTTTTCGTTGCGCAGCGGTATGGATTACGGTATCAACAACCCCTACGAAACAGAATCCATCAATTACCTGGAAATCTGGTTCACGAATTCTTTACCCGCCTTTACGCCCGGTATCGACCAGACGCACTTTGACTTGACTGTTGCCAATAAACTTCTGCCCCTATTTTCCATCAGCCACACGGGTTCTGTCAGCCCGCAACCGGGCCAGAGTTTCATTGGCCGATACGCTGGTCGGGCAGAGGATAGGTACCACCTTAAAGAGCCCCGGAACGGCGTGTTTGTGTTTGTACTGCGTGGTGTTTTTGAAGTGCAAAACCGGCTGTTGCACCAGCGGGATGGCTTGAGCCTGACGAACATACAGAGTGGCGCAGTCGACTTCGAAGCGCTGTCAAATGATGCTGTGTTGCTGTTACTGGACGTTCTGCAGTAGAGCACCAGGAATCGAGTCTGGATTCTCTTCCGTGGAATCTACCGTCATTTAGGGACGGCATCTTGTCTAACGTCCTGTCGGGAGTTATCATTGGTGGGAATTGGCAGGTCTCTGCACAAACGGATAGTTATGCGGAGTGAACAGCACCTAGTCTTTTGAGGTAGTTGTTACCGGACTGCTTTACCCTTTCTTTTCCTACTCCTATACTGTCACTATCTTATCTGCCATACTGTCTACAAACGCCTTCAAGTAATTGTTGGCGTAGCTTTCCCTGTCATGGAGGAAGAGGAACACGTAGGCGAAAGAAAAATCGACAATGTTGTTGAAAAAGCCGAAGTCACTAGGTGAGAACCTTCTTGGCGCGCTGGTTAAAACGAGACTAATTCAATTCAATTGAATTGGCTACTCAAATATCCTACCTTAAATTCATTCATAGTTAGTCTTAGCAAACTGACTGGCAAACCATTAGGGATTTGGTCCATATTTCCCTAAAATTAGGTTCAAATTCGCTCTACCCATAAATCATTCATTCCCTGTATGGAAAGCCAAGTGAAATCGTCACAGGACTTAGGTCAAAAAACGGAAGATGTTATTTCCAGTTTTGGCGAAGCTTGGCGTAATAAAAATTGGTTCAGGGTATTGACCACGCTTTTAAGCTTATTCCTTACCCTCTGTAGCCCTCCTTCGATAAATACCTTATTAACTGGATTCAATCTGGCGACTTTGCCCACTTGGTACAACTGGGTGTGGGGAATAGGGTGCGTATTGCTTTTTGTAGGATCAATTGTAGTGGCCTCCGCCAAAAAAGTAACGGAACGATTTGTAGGTACTAATGCCATAAAAGGGTTGTTGCCGTTTGAACGAACTGATGCAGAAACGTTTGCCAAGCTTGGCCGCAGTACACCTCTCAGGGAATGCCTGACCGTTTTGACAGGCAATAGCTTTCGATTTGGTATCCTAAACGGCGAATCGGGTTGCGGTAAAACGTCGTTTTTGCGGGCGGGTGTACTGCCCCGACTTAACGCGAGATCTGATTTTCGGGCGGTTTACGTCGAGTTTACGAATCGAAACCCGGTAGAAACCATTCGAGAGGCCCTCGCTACCGAGCTAAAGCCGACGGAAGTTCTGCCCCCATCTGCCGACTTGTCCCTGCTTTTCCAGGCTGCCGCTGGAACAGGGAAACCGCTGATTCTTCTGTTCGATCAGTTTGAGCAGGTTTTCTTTCAGAGTCGCCATAGTGTCGCCACCGACCCATTCTTTCAAGCCTTAGCCAACTGGTATGGCCAGCGAATGCAACACGGCCATCGGATTCTGCTATGCTGGCGCCGGGATTATTACTACCAATCGACCGACCTGCTAAAAAGAATGGGTGGCTCCATCGGCTTTCAAGAATTGTTTTCGCTGGAAAAATTCACCCCCCAACAGGCCACGGATGTGTTTAAGGTCATAGCCGAGGAAACCAACTTACAGTTCGACCAGAAATTTGTTGAAACGATGATTGAAGAGGAACTGGCCGATACCGAAACGCAGGAAGGAAGTGCCAGCATGAAAGTATCGCCGGTAGCAGTGCAGATTATGGCCTGGCTGGTGGCAGGACAGCAAACAACCGACACCAGAGGGTTTGACCGGGCTGCCTTCCGCGAATTAGGGGGCGTAGAAGGCCTAATGGAACGGTTTCTGCGACGGGTACTGGAGGGACGAGGCCCTAAAGGTCAGACCGACATGAAGGTATTGCTAACTCTAACCAATCGGGATACCGGCGCACGGGCGGGTCTGCTGCCGATTGGAGCCATTCAGGAAAAAGATGAAACCCTCTCGGCGGAAGATATTGCCGAGTCACTTGATTTTTTGGGTAGCCCACAGGCCCGGTTAGTTATAGCGGAAACAACTGGCTGTAAACTGGCGCATGAACGGCTCATTCCAGCGCTGCTGAAAATAGCGGGTTCTGTGTTAGGCCCACAGGAACGGGCCAACCAATTGCTAAACCGTCGGGTATCGGCCTGGGTGGAGAACAGTAAGGATTCACGCTTTTTATTAGGTCTTGGGGAATGGCTTTCCATCCGGAAGCACCGCCCGACTATTGTTTGGGGAAATCAGAGCCAGGAAGCAACCAAACGGGAATTACTCAAGCAATCAGCCCAACGCTGGCAAGTTCGGCTTGGTTTCCTAACCGCTTTGCTGGTTATAGTGTTGGCAGGTTATGGATGGTTACAAACCGATAATGGGCAACTATGGCAACTGGAAAATACGCTAAACCAATTAAAAGAATCAGGCAGTGACGAGAGTAAGGTTTGGACAATTAGAACAATAGCAGACATAGGACAACCACACCAAGCTCTAGCAGATATCGAGGTAATCCATGACCCTCACAAAATCGCAGAATGCTTAATAGTCATCGCTAACGAGTTCATCTACCTCAAAGATACTGTCCAAACAAGAAAGGCTCTGATAAAGGCCTTAATGATCGAATATAAAGAAGACATTACGTTGTCGGCTATCGCCAACGCATTTGCTAAAATAAGAGACAAAGATGGGATAAACCAAACATTGAGAGCAGCTAGTAGCTTATCCAACGACAACGACTTTCTAACTGGCAAAGACAAAATACTATCAGCCATAGCTAAAGCATTTGCTGATGTAAACGACAAAGAAGGTATTATCCAAACGTTGAGAGCTACTACCGGTATGGGTGACTTCGATAAGATGCAAACTTTACCAGCCATAGCTGAGGCATTTGTTCAGATTCATAATAAAGAAGGGATAAATCAAACATTGAGAGTTGCTAATACCCTACCAGACGAATACCAAGCCGATATTCTAATAGCTGTTGCTGCTGCATTCGCTAAACTAAACGACTATGGACTGGAAGTCCATAGGTTTAAGAACGAATGGAATTCGTCTGGTTCGGTTGAAACCGACTGAAAGTATACCACTTTAAGTGGGCTACTCCAGAATAAAATTCTCATCCCCATTGGGATGCTCCTTGTGATGATCCAAGTACGCTTGTAGCAACTCGTCAGTAATACTACCCACGCTCCAAGCACCGTAACCAACACCCCAGAAATGACCGCCCCAATACCGACGCTTCAATTCAGGAAACTCTTGCAAAAGCAACTTCGCACT
>NZ_KB893578.1 GCF_000374085.1 Spirosoma spitsbergense DSM 19989
GTGAACGAAGGGCTTGACCACTTGCCACAAGTGACGTGAGTCGTAGTCTTGCTGGTGCAAACTGCGGGTAATGGCATCATGGGAGAGTTTCCCATCCACCAGTGCCGATAGTCGGGTGGCTGTTGGCTGGTTCTGATTGACCAGCAAATAGTCCGAGTAGAGGTCAAAAATAGGGGATATAAACTCCATGAGCGCTTTTTGTGGTGTTTTTGAGTAAATTTAGAAAGAGGTTGCTACAGATAGATCAACCATGCGTAACATCAGTGAATGAGTGAATGAGTGAATAGTTGACGGCCATAAATTGTCTGCGCCAGCTATTCACCCATTCGCTCATTCACTCATTCACAATTAAGTTATGAGTCCTGCGCCTGGGTTAATTCCTGTAGTTCGGGCAGACCTTCCCGTTCAATCTGCTGCTCGCGGTATACCTGAATGGCCTGCAGGAAGGCTTCGGCCTGGGCAATGAACCGACGGGCAAACGCTTCGGAGGGTTCTTCTTTATTGATACTGAACACCAGATCTTTAAATTCGCCTTCGGTCTGGTGAAAATCAGGTTCGCCCACAAGGGTTTTGTCGAAGTCGCTAACGATGCCGTGCTGCGTGTTGGTCGGAATATCGCGACTCATCAGGGCCGCCCGGGCGCCGGTTATATACACGTTATACGTATGATACAGCGTATCGGCCCAGCGACTTTCACTCAGCGCTTCCCGCGCCCAGCCGAGCTTTTCGCTGGCTTCGGTCAGGGTCGTAGCGACCAGGTCTATCAGCACACTGGCGCATTCGCCCACGCCCACTTCCGTTACGTACTGTTCGGTATGGTCCCAGTCGATATAGTCACTGTCGACGAGGGTTTTCAGGTCGGCTAGGGGTTTTAGTAACTGATAGAAGTAGTTTTTCCCCTGGCGGGCGTAGTAATCACTGTAATACTCGCCATCGAGCGCGTTGGCTTCAAAATCGCGGAGGAGAAAGCGTAACGAGTCGGGACCCCGTTTGGCGGGTACTTTGATCACTTTATCGGCAATCAGCCCTTCGCCTTTGCCGTTGAATCCGCCCCCCAGCAGCACCTGGAGAGCCGGCAGCACATACGCCCCGTTCTTCAGCGAGGAGCCATGATAGCCAATGTTGGCTACCGAGTGCTGGCCGCAGCCGTTCATGCACCCCGAAATCTTGATTTTTATGTCGTCATTAAAAACCAGGTCCGGGAATTCATCCTGCATCATCCGTTCCAGTGCCCGGGTAATGCCGTAGCTGCTGGTAATACCCAGATTACAGGTGTCGGTGCCGGGGCAGGTCGTAATGTCCGCGGTGGTATCGAAACCGGGTTGGGCCAGTCCCAGTGCTTTAAGGCCGTCATATAAGGCTGGTAAATCCCCGGGTTTGATAAACCGGAGCAGATACCCCTGATTAACCGTTATCCGAATATCGTCGGCTGCGTACTGTTTTACCAGGTGCGCCAGGGCGCGGGCCGTGTCAGCATCCATATCGCCCAGCAGCACGCGCAGCTGCACAGCGTACCAGCCAGCCTGTTTCTGTTCAAACACGTTGGTTTTTAACCAGTGGTTATAGTCATCATGACCCGCAACCGGCTGAGCCTTTGGCGCATCGGGCCGGGGAGCGGGGGGCGCTGAAAAGAGACTGTTGCCCGCGGTTTCGTCAACGGCATACGATTTC
The DNA here is from genome assembly GCF_000374085.1 of Spirosoma spitsbergense DSM 19989. Taxonomy (GTDB): domain Bacteria; phylum Bacteroidota; class Bacteroidia; order Cytophagales; family Spirosomataceae; genus Spirosoma; species Spirosoma spitsbergense. Next base: position 1,672 of record NZ_KB893578.1, read on the forward strand.
ACCCGAAGAGCCGTGGTTTCCTCCGCCACCCGTAGTAGCAGTTCCTCCAGACCAATATCGTTGAGCAGGTATTTCATGCGGGCTTTGTGCCGCTTTTGCCGTTCGCCGTAGCGGTCGAAAACGCGGATAACCCCTTCAATAAATGGAATGACCCGGTCTTCCTCCAGAAACTCAAAAGCGGTCTGGGCAGAAAAGGGCTGGGCACCCAGTCCGCCCCCCAACATGACTTTAAACCCACGCTGGCCATCCTGCATCCGGGCTACCAGACCCACATCGTGCATGTAGCCGTACGCCGAATCTTTTTCGCTGGAGGAAAGCGAAATTTTGAACTTCCGCCCCATATCCTGGCAAATCGGGTTGCGCAGAAAATAATCGAAAATGGCGTGGGCGTAGGGCGTGATGTCAAACGGCTCCTCCGGGTCGACACCCGCCCGGGCCGAACCCGTCACGTTCCGAACGGTATTGCCACAGGCTTCTTTCAGCGTAATGCCGGCGTCTTCCAGGTCCGCCCAGAGCTGGGGGGAGTCGGCCAGTTTCACGTAATGGAGTTGAATATCCTGCCGGGTAGTGGCGTGCAGATTACCCGTGGCAAATGTATCGGACAAATCGGCGATACGAATCAACTGGTCGGCCGTAATACGTCCGTGCGGGAGTTTGATGCGAATCATTTGCACGCCCGGTTGCCGCTGGCCGTATACACCCCGCGTGAGTCGGAACTTACGGAACGCTTCGTCCGCTATGTCCCCCTGGCCAAACGAACTGATTTTCTGTTCAAGGTCCAGAATATCGCGCCGGGCGGCTTTACTTATCGTATCAGTGAGTTGAATAGCCATTGGTAGGTATATTGTCTATAGATTTAATCAACTAATTCAGTAAAACGAAACGCCGGATAGCCCCGGCGCCTGTTATTCATACAAATATATAACCCGCGTCCCCGTATTACGTGCTGGAATTGCCCAACTTATGCTTATGGACTATAATAAATAGTTATGAATAACCGGACATCCTGTTCCTGTACTTCACGGAATCGGTAAGACCTGCAGGTTTGTACTGCGCTGGCTGATTCTAAGACAGGGACAGCCTGCGAATAGGTTAGTTTGGTTGATAATGACTTACTATCACCCAGTTTCGTTCTCTTCTTAACGCGGTCAGAAGACCGCTGGTTGCTCTGGATAATGGCTACATGGAATATTTTTAATCTTATTTTAATAGTAACGGTTACCTGAACGCAATAAATAAGTCAGAAATAAAGAACTGTAGCCGCCTGTTTGCCTCTATTGAAAACCAGTGACGAATAATGACGATTGATTGTGGATCCTGTATGGTGCGTTCGTGGCAATATGGCGATGAGGAAAACCTCCCCCTACACGCCAATAACCAGGCTATATGGCTGAATCTTCGCGACACATTTCCGCATCCGTACACCCAGGCCGATGCCCAGCGCTGGATTCAGTACGTCGTTGACCCAGTGCTGGAAACCAACTTCGCCATCGACGTGGCGGGGGAGGCCGTGGGAAATATCGGTCTGCGAACAGGAGAGGATATTGACCGCTATTCGGCCGAAGTATGGTACTGGCTGGGAGAACAGCACTGGGGCCGGGGAATCATCACCGCGGCCCTGACCGCTATTACCAACATTGCCTTTTCTGACCTCTCGCTGCTCCGGGTTGAGGCCATGCCGTTTGCCCGCAACACCGCATCGATCAGAGTGCTCGAAAAGGCAGGGTATCAGCGGGAAGGTCTGCTGCGCTGGAGTGCCGTGAAGGAGGGGATCGTACTGGACAAAGTAGTCTATTCCTATACCTCCGACGATTGGCTGGCCGCTCAGGTAGCCCGTAGTTGATGGATAACCGGAGTCTATCCGGATAGAAAGTTTGATAATAACGTGCCAAGATAGTGCAGTGATGGATAACCAACCGCCGATACCAATACCCGTTTCTTACCCGAAGGATAAAACACTCGTTGATTTATTCGTCGCTCAGGCCCGAAAAACCCCCGATCATACGGCTGTCGTCTTCGGGGATTCCCATCTTACGTACCGGGAACTGGATGAGCAATCCAATCAGCTTGCTCACTACCTGCGGCACCTGGGCGTGGCTGAGGAAACACTCGTTCCCATTTGTCTGCACCGGTCACTGGCGATGATCGTCGGAATACTGGGTATCCTCAAAGCGGGTGGCGCCTACGTGCCCATTGACCCCGACTATCCGGCCGACCGGATTGCGTACATGCTGGATGATCTGAAAAGCAGCGTCCTGTTAACCGATGCGCTGTCGCGTCCGGTTTTACCAGCCTCCATTGAATCAATCCATACGCTTTGCCTTGACGAAGACTGGTCAACCGGGCAATGGGAGTCGAAAGAAACGGTACCGACCAGCCTGACACCCAAAAATGCAGCGTACGTTATTTATACGTCCGGCTCAACCGGTCGACCAAAGGGGGTACTGATCGAACACGAAAATGTGGTTCGGCTCTTCATGACCGATTCGCCCCTGTTCGATTTTTCCGACCGTGATGTGTGGACGATGTTTCACTCGTTCTGCTTCGATTTTTCGGTCTGGGAAATGTACGGCGCGTTGCTGTTCGGCGGGCGGCTGGTTATCGTGCCGAAAGAAACCGCCAAAGATGCCGCTCAGTTTGGTGCGCTGCTGATTCGGGAGGGGGTTACCGTGCTGAACCAGACGCCGTCGGCCTTCTATACGCTTCAGGATGCCCTTGTCGGTACGGTTGATACCCTACCGGTTCGCTACGTTATTTTCGGTGGTGAAGCCCTGAATCCTGCCAAACTAACCCCCTGGCACCAGTCTTTCCCGTCCTGCCAGCTCATCAACATGTACGGTATCACCGAAACGACCGTACACGTCACCTACCTGACCCTCCAGCCCGAACACCTCAAACAGACGTCCAGCCTGATCGGCAAACCCATTCCTACGCTGACCACCTACGTGCTGGATAGCGAACAGCGATTGGCACCGGTCGGTGAGCCGGGCGAGTTGTACGTCGGGGGCGCCGGGCTGGCCAGGGGATACCTGAATCAGCCGGAACTGACAGCCAGCCGGTTTATCCCGAATCCCTTTAGTCAGGAACCCGGCGACCGGCTCTACCGAAGCGGGGATCTGGCCCGCCAGTTGCCCGACGGCGGACTCGACTATTTAGGCCGTATCGACGAACAGGTTAAACTAAGGGGCTACCGGATTGAACTGGGCGAAGTAGAGAACGCCCTGCTTCAGTATCCGGGCGTAAAACACGCCGTAGTGGTAGCCAGCGAGGATGAAGAAGGCAGTAAACGGCTGGTTGGGTATGTGGTGATGGTGGACGGATTCGACCGGAAAGCCATCCGACGTTTTTTGCAGACCACCCTGCCCGATTACATGGTGCCGGCTCTGCTGATGACCATCGATCGGATACCGCTGACCAGCAATGGGAAAGTCGACCGGAAAGCACTACCCCATCCTGATGCCTCGGAATTGCTGACGGATACCTACCGGGCACCGGGTACAAAAACCGAAGAGAAGCTGGCGGCTGTCTGGAAGGCCGTGCTGAACGTGAAACGGGTGGGTACGAATGACAACTTCTTTGAGCTGGGGGGAAATTCACTGCTGGCCGTCAAAACCGTAGCCGCACTGAAACAAACGCATCAACTGGACATCCCGATTACCAAGCTCTACCAGTTTCCGACGGTAATTGGACTGGCGGACTTCCTGAATGGGCACAAAAAGGGGCGAACGCAGGCCGATAAGCGGGACTGGTCCGATAAGTCGGATACAACAACGGGTGATGTAGCCATCATCGGTATGGCCGGGCGTTTTCCGGGGGCCAATACCATCGATGCGTTGTGGACGGTACTGACTGAAGGCCGGGAAACCACCCGGTTCTTTGCGGATAATGAACTGGATCCTACGTTGCCCACCGATGTAACGGGTGATCCGGCTTACGTAAAGGCCAGGGGCATTATTGATCAGGCCGATCAGTTCGATGCCCACTTTTTCGGACTGAATGAAAAACTGGCCTCGGTGATGGATCCCCAGCAACGGATATTCCTGGAGATAACCTGGGAGTTACTCGAAAAAACGGGGCATTTGCCCCAGCAATATATAGGGAATGTGGGTGTCTGGGCGGGCTGTGGGAATAATACGTACTACCTGAATAATGTACTGGCCAACCGGCAGGCGGTCAGCGAAATCGGCTCGTTTCAGGCCATGACCGTGAACGAGAAGGATTTTATCGCGTCCCGAACGGCCTACCAGCTCAACCTGACTGGTCCGGCTGTCAGTGTGTATTCGGCCTGTTCCACCTCGTTGCTGGCCATTACCCAGGCCGTTCAGAGTCTGCGTAGTGGTCAGTGCGACGTGGCCATTGCCGGGGGCGCCAGTGTTACGGCCCCCATCAACAGCGGTCACCTGTACGAAGAAGGGGCTATGTTGAGCCGCGATGGACACTGTACGCCTTTCGATGCCAACGCGGGCGGGACGGTGTTCAGCGACGGGGCTGGCGTGGTGCTGCTCAAATTGCGGGAGGCCGCCGAACGCGATGGGGACCCGATTTTTGCGCTCATCAAAGGGGTGGGTGTTAACAATGACGGGGGCGGAAAAGGCAGTTTTACCGCTCCGAATGCCGAAGGGCAGGCCGGAGCCATCCGCCGGGCACTCGACGATGCCCGGGTCAACCCGGCTACCATCAGCTATGTCGAAACCCATGGTACCGCCACACCCCTCGGCGACCCGATAGAAATTGAAGGACTGACCATGGCATTCGGCGAGCAACCGCACAACCAGTTCTGCGCCATCGGTTCCATAAAAAGTAACATGGGGCATCTGACGGCTGCGGCCGGGGTGGCGGGTCTCATCAAAACCACGCTGGCCCTGCACCACAAAAAAATTCCGGCGTCGCTGGGCTTTCAAACCCCCAATCCGGCTATCGACTTTGCCAACAGTCCGTTTAAAGTCAATACGACGTTAACCGACTGGGTATCGGGCCAGCCTAATCCATCGGAAGGCCGACCGCGCCGGGCAGGCGTAAGTTCGTTCGGGGTGGGAGGGACCAATGTCCACGTTATTTTGGAAGAATACGAAGCCCAATCTGTTACACCCCAACCGGAACCAGTGGTCGCATCGCGCCCGGTTCAGCTGGTAACCTGGTCGGCCAAATCAGGCAACAGTCTCGAGCGATACGCTGCTCAACTGGAAGAACGGCTTCGCCAGCAACCCTCACTAACGCCTGGCGATGTTGCGTTTACCCTGCAAACGACGCGCCCGGCGTTTAGCCACCGGCGGTTTTTGCTTGCTTCCACCACAGACGAACTCATTAAGGGGCTGTTGACCCCCCACGGGGCTCCGGCTGGCGCATCCGCCGGAACCAGTACGCTGCTGGAAAAGCCTGGTGAAGTGGTCTTTATGTTTCCCGGTCAGGGATCACAGTACCTGAACATGGGCCATGAGTTGTACCGGCACGAAGCCGTTTACCGACAGGCAGTAGATACCTGTGCCGACTTTCTGCTGCCGCTGCTGGGCCGGGATATCCGGCAGGTATTGTATCCGGCGGCCGTGGATACGCCAACCGAAACCGCGGCCGCCGTCGAACGGCTGAAAAACACCCGGTATACCCAGCCCGCACTATTTATTACGGAGTATGCGCTGGCTAGTTTATGGCTAAGCTGGGGGATTCAGCCTACCATTTACTGTGGTCATAGTATCGGCGAATACGTGGCCGCTCATCTGGCCGGGGTATTCTCGCTCACGGACGCACTGACCCTGGTGGCTACCCGGGGGAAATTGATCAGCGAATTACCGAGGGGGAGCATGCTTTCGGTGCGGCTGGGCAGGGAGAACGTGCAGAGGCTACTGCCCTCAACGCTGTCAATTGCCGCTGTCAATAGCCATACCCTGTGCGTGGTAGCAGGGCCCGATGAGGATATTGCGGAATTTTCGCGGCAGCTCGATGGACTGGAATTGCCCAATCGCGTGCTGGAAACCAGCCACGCCTTCCACTCGGCCATGATGGATCCTATTCTTACTGCGTTCAGGGTTGTGGTAGAGCGGGTTACACTGCACCGGCCTCAAAAGCCAATCGTATCGACCGTCAGCGGAACCTGGCTGACCGATGCGCAGGCTACCAGTCCGCACTACTGGGCTACGCACATGCGGGAAACGGTGCAGTTTTCCGATGCGCTGGAAACGCTGTTTACGACTGTACGACCCCTGTTGCTCGAAGCAGGACCCGGCACGGTGACGGCCACGCTGGCCCGCCAACAACTAAAAGGACGGTCTGTTCCCGTCGTGGTGAGTCTGGATTCGCGGCAGGGAGCCAACTCCGAGTATCAGGCAATCCTGAATGCACTGGGGCAACTGTGGCTGTCCGGTGTTGAGCCGGACTGGGCGGCTTTTAACGCCGGACAGCCACTGAACAAACTAGATTTACCCACCTACGCATTCAACCGAAAATGCTGCTGGATCGAGCCACTGCCCGAAAAACCAGTGGTATCGATACCAACAAACCAATATAAACCAACGGAGGAAACCGCTATGTCACTTATTACCAGTACGACCATGAGAAAAAAGGGTATAATGGATGCCGTACGAGCGGTATTGACCTCAACGGCTGGTATCGAATCGGATAACGTATCGCCTGCGATAAGTTTTATCGAACTTGGCCTTGACTCCTTAGCTCTTACGCAGGTTTCTTATACCCTGAGAAAGAAATTCGACCTGCCCATTTCGTTCCGGCAGTTAAACAGCGAATACAGTACCCCGGAACGGCTGGTCGATTACCTGGCCGATAATTTACCGGCCGATGCCTACCAGCCTATCGTGGTTCCGGCGTCGGTAGTTGCCTCCCAGCTTCCCGCTTCAGCCGGAACTGTTCCGGCACCGGTAACGCCCGTTCCGGCGCTCGGGCCGCTGGGTACCAGGCCACAACTGCCCCCCGTTTCGGTTGGTAATGATGCGGTAACGAATCTATTTGCCCAGCAACTACAGATAATTGCCCAGCAGATGGCTTACCTGCAGGGAACGACACCATCGGCTGATCAGGCGGCACCGGTAGCCCAGCCCGAGCCAGCCCGTAAACCGGAACCTCCCGTGGCTACCGCGCCGGTTATGCCCGCTACTATCAAAGCACCGGTACCCGCTCAACCTTCCGGTGCCGATCCGAAAGCACCGGAGACTAAACCGTTCGGGGCTGGTGCCCGGATTGAACGGCAGGTTACGGTGCTGAGCGATAGGCAGAAACAGTTCATTGCCGACTTTACTGACCGGTATACCCAAAAAACAAAAGGCAGCAAGGACTACGCGCAGGAATACCGGACCTGGATGGCCGATCCCCGCGTGGTGACGGGTTTCAAGCCGCTCACCAAAGAAGTGGTGTACCCGATTGTTATCGATAAATCCAAAGGCAGTCGTCTGTGGGACATCGACGGGAATGAATACATCGACGTCCTGAACGGGTTTGGCTCGACCATGTTCGGTTACCAGCCCGACATGATCACCAAAGCCCTGCATGACCAGATCGAAAGAGGATACGAACTGGGCCCCCAGCACAAACTGGCGGGTGAGGTGTGTAAGCTGGTGTGCGAATTTACCGGTTTTGAGCGGGCGGCACTCTGCAATACCGGTTCAGAGGCCGTAATGGGTACCCTTCGGATTGCCCGTACCGTAACCGGCCGGTCGCTGGTCGTTGTCTTTTCCGGGTCGTACCACGGCACCTTCGATGAGGTGATTGTGCGCGGGTCCAGCACCCGGCAATCGTATCCGGGTGCCCTGGGTATCATGCCCGAATCCGTTCAGAATATACTGGTGCTGGAATACGGCACGGACAAGAGCCTGCAGATTATCCGGGAACGGTCGGCGGAGATTGCTGCCGTACTGGTAGAGCCGGTACAGAGCCGTCGTCCCGAATTCAGACCAGTCGATTTTCTAAAGCAGGTACGCACCCTGACCGAAGCCGGGGGAGCTTTACTTATTTTTGACGAGGTAATTACCGGTTTTCGGATGCACCCCGGTGGCGCTCAGGCACTGTTCGGAATCAAAGCGGATCTGGCCACGTACGGGAAAGTCATTGGGGGAGGGCTGCCGATTGGCGTACTGGCGGGCAAAGCAACGTACATGGATGCGCTCGACGGGGGCTTCTGGGAATACGGCGATACCTCCTGTCCACAGGCGGATATTACCTTTTTTGCGGGCACCTTCGTCCGGCACCCCCTGGCACTGGCAGCCGCCAAAACCGTCCTGCAGTACATGAAAGAGAAGGGGCCAGCTCTGCAAAAAAGCCTGACTGATAAAGCCACCCGACTGGCAGATCGTATTAACAGGTCGTTAGAACGGCAGCACCTGCCCCTGTTTGTGGCGCAGTTCGGATCACTCTGGAAGGTGAAATTTACCGAAGAGGTGCCGTATGGCGATTTGCTGTTCACGCTGATGCGGGACAAGGGTATCCACATCTGGGATGGTTTTCCGTGTTTTATGACCGAAGCCCATACGGATAAAGAGATTAGCCTTATTGCCGACCGGTTTATGGAAAGTATCCATGAATTGATTGAAGCCGGTATCCTACCCTCAGGCCGCCCCCTGAAAAAGGAACCCGTGATGAAGGAAATCCCGAAAATCGCTTTTATCGATTTGAATCGTCCGCCCGTGCCTAACGCCAAATTAGGCCGCGACGCAGCCGGAAATCCGGCGTGGTTTGTTCAGGACCCTGACCGACCCGGTAAATACCTGCAACTGACACCTGATCGCCTTCAGCAACTCGTATAAGTAGGTAATCGTAGTAATCAGGTAGTGTCATTCAATCGTCATTTTTTGTAAACAGCTGATAGGTAAAACGTTAACAATACATGACCATCAATGGCATAGGACTGACTATCAATGACATAGGCCTTAAAACACCTCATTGCGCTCACCCGTTGCCTGCCAGTCGGTATCCATCGCCCGGAACCTTTCGGCTACGCGCGTCAGAAACTCGGTATCCAGCATACTGGGCACTGCATCCGGAACCAGTATGTCCATTTCGCTGATCTTATACGTCTGTTCATAGGGACCCGCTTCGATTTTGACGATATATTTGCCATTCCAGGCGTACAAGCCGATGCGGAACTGGGGGTACTGCTGATGGGGTATGTCCTGAACGAAACGCATGTGTTGTGAATGATAGATGATAAATGATGAATGATTTTCTGGTTAGTACGGGCAGGTCTGTAAAGGTAGGAAGAGGAATAATTTGTTTGTTCATCCGGGTATTGATCATTTATCAGTCATCACTCATCATTAGTTCCTGTTCCAACTCCGGGGATGAAGCGGCTCAGTTTTTTCTGAAGGGAAATGTACAGTTGCAGAAGCGGGAATACACCGAAGCCATCCGGTACTACTCGGAAGCCATTGCTAAAAAGCCCGATTTTGCCGATGCCTATAATAACCGGGGGCTGGCAAAATTCAGGAATGATGACCGGGAGGGAGCGTTGGCGGATTATACCCGCGCAATCGATGCCGACCCTGATTTCGGAACGGCCTATTTTAATCGGGCCGAAGTCCGGCTGGAGACTGGCGATGCGGCTGGCAGTGTGGCCGACCTGGAACGTATCGGTAAACAGTATAATGATTCTACCTTTTATCAGACACGCCTGGCGGATGCTTACGTCCGGCTGAACAAAACAGCCCAGGCGCAGGTCGCTTACGACCGCGCTTTGCAACTGGACCCCACCAATGTGGAAGCACTGACCAACCGGGGCGCGTTTTACTTTAGCCAGAAAGCGTACGATGCCGCCGGACAGGATGTACGCCAGGCCTTACAGCTAAACCCGAAACAGGATGCTGCCCTCAATAACCAGAGCCTGCTGCTGGCCCGTGCCGGTAAATTTGAAGAAGCCCTGAACTATGTTCAACAGGCGTTAACGCTAAAACCCCGCCAACCGTACTACCTGAATAACAAAGCCTACTTACTGCTCAAATTAAACCGCCCGGCGGAAGCGCTGCCACTGGTAGAGGAATCGCTCCGGCGCGACAATCAGAATGCCTGGGCGCACCAAACGCTTGGGTTGTACTGGCTGGGACAGAAACAACCCCAAAAAGCACTGCCCGAACTCCGGCAGGCCGAATCCCTGGATGCCTCCGTGGATCAGCTCTATTACTACATTGGTCTGGCTGAACTCGCTGCGGGAAACAAAGCCCGGGCCTGTGACGCCTGGCAACGGGGCGAATCAGCGGGTGACGAACAGGCTAAAAAGGAACGGGAGCTGCAGTGCCGGTAGGGGAGACCGCTATAATTTACTTTCGGGGTACATCTTCATTTGTTGAGCTGCCAGGATGGCGTACTGCTGCGGGGTCAGAATGGCTTTGTAGTTGTGTACTTTATCCGTTTCTACCCCCACGGCCAGCGTCCGCAGCTTTTTCTGATTCATCCCCGCCTTCTTCAGTTGCTTAACCCCGTCGTTGTAAGCAACTACCGCATTGGTAATGACGACCCTGGCTTTTGGTAGTTGCTGATCGGTCAGTTTGAGCCGTTGCCGGTCCGCTTTCAGGACAGACTTGATAATCATACCCACCGTTGCGCCATTGTTGAGAAAGACAAATTTCTCGTTTTCGACCGAAGCGGACGTGGTCGGGTTTTTTGTCTGGGCCGAAGCTACAGTACCCATGACCATCAGTAGGGTTGCTAGTGTAAAAATCAGGCGTGTTCGTTTCATGTTCGTAAAGGGATCGTATTGATAAAACAGTCAATTTTAGGGGGTAAACAAACTATAAATATAGTTTTAGTTTGTTTCGTTTTCTTTTTGCAGGGCTTTTTTGTAAAGTAGAAACTGGTCCTGGTTAACCTGTTTATCCGTGGTTAATTCAAGGAGCCTGGCCGTAGGGCCGGGCGCAAAGAAGTCGGGTAGGAGGGATAATAGACTTTCCAGCGAGTTGCAGACTCCGTAGTCGATATGGGCATCGGCTGCTGTGTTTTTAGCGGTGTACCCGTGGGGCGTTTCAAAGTAGGTTTCCAATTCCGGCTGTCGGTTAGGCCCGTCGATCATCCTGAAAATATGCCCACCGTCATTATTGAGCAGGACGATACGCAGGTTGGGCGGGACTGGAGCGGACCAGAGCGCGTTGCGGTCGTAGAAGAAAGCGACGTCCCCGATAAGCAGCGTCACGATCCGGTCGGTCATGAGTGCGGCTCCCACTACCGTACTCAAACAGCCATCAATCCCGCTCACGCCCCGGTTCGCTTCTACACTGATTTGCTGCTCGGCGGGTATGCCACAGAGATTGGCATACCGCACCGGCATGCTGTTGGCCAGGTGCAGAATCGATCCCTGGGGCAGGTGATCCAGTACCGCCCGGGTACCCAGCCAATCGGTTAAAGGAGCATCCGGCCGAAACAGAACCGACTCTACCTGCCGGGCGGCTTTCCGGTCCAGCTTTTGCCACTGGTTTAAAAAGTCAGCAGACCCGTCATCCTCATCGCCCTGTAAAAAGCGCTGGTAATCGACATCGGTAAATAATTGTTGCAGGAAACCAGTTGGTTCGGCGGGAATAAGTGTGGTCAGACTCTGGAACGAGTCGGGAATGCGGTCTACCGTGGGTTGAATATGCCAGTGCCGACGGGCGTGGTAGGGCATCCCGGCAATACCCCCGGATGCTGTACCACGGAAAAATGTTTTGAGGTTCCGGGTCAGGAATGAATTGCCGATGGTTATCAGCAGGTCAGGTCGTATTCTTTCGGCCTCTTCCGTTGTGATACCGGACAGAAACGTATCGGTACGGGTAATAAACCGGTCATTCGTTGGGAGGTTACTAATGATCTCCCCAACAACCGGAATGCCAAATTCATCACTTAACTTATTGAGTACGTCCAGCAGGGCAGGGTCTCGGGGAAACTGCCCAACCGCAATCACTGTCCGGATACTTTCATCCCACTCGGCCAGCAAACTGTTCCAGGTGCTGGCGGGAATGGACAGCTGTGGGCGTAGCGTATCGATCACCCGAACCGGCTCATAGGCAAACGATTCATCAGTGGCCGGGTAAAAGGGTTCCCGCAGGGGTACGTTCACGTGAACGGGGCCAGCCGGAGCCAGGGCGCAGAGGGCAACCGCTTCATTGATGGACCGATTGATGAACCAGCGGGCATCCGCATGGGCATAATCGGCGGGCAGATCGTAACTGCGCTTGACGTGTGAACCAAACAGCCCCTGCTGGTCAATCGTTTGCCCATCCTGCTGGTGCAGCCATTCGTGGGGCCGGTCGGCCGTTAGCAGCAGGAGGGGAACCTGCTGAAAAAAAGCTTCTGTAACCGCCGGGGATAAATTATAGACTGCACTGCCCGATGTACAGATAAGGGCAACTGGTTTCCGGCTCTGCTGGGCCATCCCGAGGGCCACAAACCCCGCCGAGCGTTCGTCGGCCATGACCCGAACCCGCAGATGCGGGTGCCGGGCAACGGCCAACGTAAGCGGAGCGGAGCGGGAACCGGGCGAAACAACCACATCGGAAATACCTTTCTGGTAAAGCAATTCGGCTATGTCGACGATGGGCTGGAGAACGGGCATGGATAAAACGGACGGAGTGACTGTGTTACTAAGTGAAGGTGCCAGGGTAATTTCGTTATGCAAACATAAGTCTGAAAGGGGATGCCCTGTTTTCTTATCGGCAAAGATTTTTAGTTACTTTGTCCCGGTGGAGGGCATAATCCGTCCCATTCATAAACGAAGCCGGGTGCCTGAGCGTTATAATGACTAAAAATCATCTGTTCACTGCACCGTCGGCCTGGTCAATCGCTTATTCACTCAGTCAATAGTATCCCGTATGAACCGTATAACTTTTGAGAACGAGGAAGAAATCCGGGTAAAATCCCTGGCGGGAGCCGTCATTATCAACGGTATCCTGATTGCCCTACTGCTCCTGGTGAAACTAACCCAGACAGTACCCGACCCACCCCCGATTGAATTCATCGAAGTCAACTTCGGCACGGACGCGCGGGGGAGCGGCCGTATACAGACCTATAACAAGGCATCTGACTCGCCCAATACCGAGGATGTAAAAGCCGCTGAAAAGCGCCCGAATCGAAGCGTCGAACCGCCCAGCGTGAAAACAACCGCCCGTGTGGCAAAAGCGCGGGTGACACCTTCTCCCAACGTGGTCGATGCCAAACCAGCCAAAACGCCCACGGAGAAGCCCATTATTACCAGTAAGGCTGACGAAAGCCCGGTCACGGCGCCCGTACGGCCCGAACCCAAACGGGCAGAGTCGCCCAAAGCCACGGCCCCCGTCGAACGCCCTGCTCCCCCAACACCCGCCAAAAAAGTGGAAACGGTCAATAACGATGCCCTGTTTAAAAAATCAGGAGGGTCCTCCCCATCGGGTGGGGGTGGCTCTAACGGAACGGTAGGAAAAGCTTCCGGTACGGGTGGTAATAACAACGGCGATGATGCCAGTGGCGTGGGGGATAAAGGCAACCCCAATGGTAAGCTAAACGCGAAAGAATTTTATGGTACCCCAGGGGGGGGCGCTACCGGCGTGGCGTTTGACGTATCGGGCTGGTCGATGGCCGGTAGCCCAAACGTGAATGACAACTCGGATGAGACGGGTAAGATTGTTTTCCAGCTTACCGTAGACGGGAGTGGAGATATCATCAATGTGCGTCAGGTGCAAAGTACGGTGAGTCCTGCCGTCAGTGATTTGTACCGAAAAGCCGTGCGGCAGTTACGGCTGCGGCCTAAAGGGGGAGCTACCCCCCCTACGGCTACCGGTACCATTACCTTTATTATCAAGGCGAAGTAAATGCAGTATGCGGAAGCACTCGACTATCTCTATAGTCGGCTCCCGGTTTTTCACCGGATTGGTCCCAAGGCGCTTAAGCCCGGATTAGATAATACCCTGGCTTTATGCGCAGCCATGGGGAATCCGCAGCAGCAGTTTCGCAGCATTCACGTGGCTGGTACGAATGGGAAGGGAAGTACATCACACATGCTGGCGGCTGTATATCAGTCGGCGGGGTACCGGGTTGGTCTTTATACGTCTCCTCACTTAAAATCCTTTACCGAGCGAATCCGGCTCAACGGTCAACCCATCGGGGAGGAAGCCGTAGCCTACTTTGTTACTACGTACCAGACCCTGATCGAATCCATCGAGCCGTCTTTCTTTGAAGTGACCGTTGCTATGGCCTTCGATTACTTTGCCCGGCAGCAGGTTGACCTGGCTATTATTGAAACAGGATTGGGGGGGCGACTGGATTCGACGAACGTTATTATACCGGAAGCATCCCTTATTACCAATATTGCCTACGACCATACGGATATACTCGGGGATACGCTCCCGCAGATAGCGGCTGAAAAAGCGGGTATTATCAAAGCAGGCGTACCGGTCGTTGTGGGTGAATCAAACCCGGACACATCGTTAGTATTTAGTAAAACGGCGGAGGCATTGCAGGCACCGCTTTACTTCGCCGATTTACGCTATACGGTTCAGGATAAAGGAATCCACGCCGGTAAACGGGAGGTGTTGGTAAAACAACCGGAGGAAACGGAAGAGCAGGTGTACCAGCTCGATTTGGCTGGCCTATACCAGCTAAAAAATCTGCCGGCTGTACTGGCCATTATCAATGTCCTTGAGGCTGTATGGCCCGTTTCTGCGGAAGCCCGGCGAAACGGGTTAGCTACGGTGAGTAGGCTGACGGGATTAAAGGGACGCTTTCAGACCCTGCAAACCAGTCCGATCGTCATTGCCGACACAGCCCACAACGAAGCTGGGCTAGCGGCTTTAGTGGAAACCGTTGAGACGATTCCTTACCGAACGTTGCGTATTATACTGGGCCTGGTTGCTGACAAAGACCGTTCCCGAATACTGAATACGCTGCCTCAATATGCTGTTTATTACTTCTGTCAGGCTCAGACACCCCGCTCACTTTCGGCTGACATGTTGCAACGGGAAGCTGCCTTTAGTAACCTGATTGGAGCCGCCTTCCCCGATGTCAACGCTGCCCTGACGGCGGCACTTGCCGAGGCCTCGCCCGACGATCTGATTCTCGTAACGGGGAGCAACTATACCATTGCCGAATTAACTAATCTATAAACGTGACACGAAGAAAAACCCACCGTTTTCTGCAAAATGCCGAAAGCCAGAATGTTATTGAAAACGGTAAACCCTTGTATAAAACGATTCGTGGCCGATGGCGGTCGGCGTATTTTGGGAACGAAAACCCAATCGT
Organism: Spirosoma spitsbergense DSM 19989; assembly: GCF_000374085.1. GTDB lineage: Bacteria > Bacteroidota > Bacteroidia > Cytophagales > Spirosomataceae > Spirosoma > Spirosoma spitsbergense. The sequence continues at coordinate 16,846 of NZ_KB893578.1, forward strand.
TTTAGAGTTGGCCTGCGGAAAGGGGGAGTATACGGTTGGCCTGGCCCAGGCATTTCCCAATACAAACTTTATTGGTATCGATATAAAAGGGGATCGAATTGCGCGGGGCGCCCGAGCTGCTCAGGTGCTCGGTTTATCGAATGTAGCCTTCCTGCGAACGGACATAAATTTTCTACAGGAGTTCTTTGTGGAGAATGAAGTGAACGAGATATGGATTACGTTCCCCGATCCGCAACCGCGTCCCAAGCAGGAGAAGCACCGGTTGACCCATCCACGGTTCTTATCGATTTACAGACACTTGCTCGTAGAAGGAGGGACGCTCCACTTGAAAACGGATAACCCCGAATTGTTTTCTTACAGCCTTGAACAAGTTAAATTGCTGAGTGATAGTTTACAATACACAACAGACTTATATAACTCCCCGTTGAATCAAATTCACATTGGTATAAAGACAAAATACGAACAATTGTTCTTCGATAAGGGGTTTACAATTAACTATTTACAATGTAAAATGGGTGCGGTTTAACTTACCACACCCATTTGTAATTAATTAACTTTATTAATGTAAACTACCTCATTAGGGCTAAAATTTACATTGTTATATTGTTGCCCTAATTGAATAGTTTAACAATTAAGTCAGCTATACGACTTGAATACCCATACTCATTATCATACCAGCCAACTACTTTAACAAGTGTACCATTGGCGGCTGTCAGCTTAGAATCGAAGATACAGGAGTGTGGATTACCGACAATATCAATAGAAACAATTTCATCTGTAGTGTATTCCAGATAGCCCTTCAACGTAGTCTCTGATGCTTGCTTTATAGCCTCGTTAACTTCTTCCACAGTCACCTCTCGTTTCAGAATAACCGTCAAATCAGTCAGCGACCCGTCTGGAGTTGGCACGCGCAGCGCGTTACCATCCAGTTTTCCCTTTAGTTGTGGCAATACCAGCCCAACTGCTTTGGCAGCACCGGTTGAGGTAGGGACAATGGATAAGGCAGCAGCTCTTGCCCGACGTAAGTCAGAATGGGGGGCATCCTGTAGATTCTGGTCGGCGGTATAGGCGTGTATCGTTGTCATGTATCCTTTTTCGATACCGAATACATCGTCCAGCACCTTAGCCATTGGCGCCAGGCAGTTGGTTGTGCAGGATGCGTTCGAGATGATTGTTTCATCACCCGTTAGCGTATCGTCGTTTACGCCCAGAACAACCGTAGGAATGTTTCCTTTAGCAGGAGCAGATATTACTACCTTTTTTGCACCGGCTTCCAGGTGCATACTCGCACCGGCTTCATCAACGAAACGGCCCGTCGATTCCAGTACAACATCAATACTTAACTCTTTCCAGGGTAGTTTTTTCGGATCGCGTTCGGCGTAAGCACTGATACGCATATCATTTACGGTCAGGCTATCGCCGTCGGAAGTAACAGTACCAGGAAACTTACCGTGTACCGAGTCGTATTTCAGCAGGTGAGCGAGTGTCGCATTGTCCGTAAGGTCGTTTATTGCGACTATTTCAATATTTTCCTTTTCTAGAAGCCGTCTGAACGATAACCGTCCGATTCGGCCAAAGCCATTAATTGCAACACGTATTTTATCCATGAACAGAGAAAATTGGTTTGTTTTCGGGTCCAAATATACGTATTAAATGAGCGGATACATAATAACCGATAGGGGAGGTTTTAGTAATAGTCAGATCATATTTTAGTAATTAGTAGTAAGAACGGACAAAAATTAGTATTATAATAGTCTTTTACTAAATATGAGTAGTATTATTAGCATTAATTACTAATAATCTTAGTAAATGCTAATAGTTATACTAAGATTATTTACTAATTTCTATCTTTACTAAATTGTAATCCTGAACTAAATAATGTAGTATATCTTTTTAGTATATGATCCTATTATTTACTCTATGCTTAATTAGCTAGCCTACCAGATTAGGCACTATATGCATAACCAGACTGCTAGCTTATTTATTTTACGTTTAACCACCTGTTTAAAACGGTCTTGCAGGACATTTTGCGTTATCAGCGACTATCCACTTGATAATGCTCTGCACTCACATCACGATCTCGTGTTGCAAATGAGGTCTTCCAGTCTTACTTACAGTACCGTGTTCACGACTGGTCTGACAAACCATTTATCCACTGTCCTGCTGCTTAATAATCGTCACTATTTACGATTCGGTAAATTTTTCCTGTTTCATTTCTTCTTGTGATGACCAGTGAAAGGTAGTTTCTTCTCTACTTTTCACTGGCTCGTTTTTAGCAGGGAAGGATTGAACCACCAGTCTCTTTGTTAAACTATTACATTCCATATACTCGATATGGGTTATAAGTGAGTCCTAAAGCTGGATTCATACCCTCTAGGCATATACGCTAGGCAATCCAACAATGTCTTCCTCGAAACAGGTAAAAGGGAGCTGTTAATAAAGCGCTGAATAAATTAATCCCAACTCATTTTATCCTATCATCCGTCAAGACCTAGACCATACACGCTAATAATAATGGGTAAGCAGGTGGTGACAAGTTATCGCCTTGGCACCTGTTAGAAAAAAAGTACAATCTTTTTAAATTAAAGGATAAGATTGATAAATTGGCAAGCATTTTGATATTTAAGTTACATGATTCAGCTACTCCTAATCATTCTATCTGCCTCGGTAGGGGAGTCGCTATCAGAAATCATCTCTGTAACTACTCCGCTCGCTACAAATTTTCCAATGCTTATACGATAACTATAATCGCCTTCTTTGTACCTTTGGTAAAACATAGCAGTCAGTATTTATACTATTGATGTATAACAATATAAAATTTTGTAGTAATTTTTATATTGCTCATATTCAGTGGTTTATATACCTTTACTTTAACTTTTACTTTATTTAAATGGTACAGGAAATTGAGGCAATTTGGGAGAATCGCTCATTATTAACCGATGGGGAATCTCTCAATACTATACGGAAAGTAATTGATCTATTAGATAGGGGAGAGCTTCGGGTGGCTACTCCGCCAGCGAATGAAACCGATTCCTGGACAGTGAATGAATGGGTAAAAAAGGCTATTCTTTTATACTTCTCCAGCCAGAAGATGCAAGCTGAAGAAGTAGGCATTTTTACCTTCAATGACAAAATTCCTCTAAAGACAAATTTTGCTGAGGCTAAAGTTAGAGCTGTTCCACCAGCGGTTGCACGTTATGGATCATTCCAGGCACCGGGCGTTATTCTCATGCCATCCTATGTGAACATTGGCGCCTATGTAGACGAGCGTACTATGGTCGACACCTGGGCAACGGTTGGGAGCTGCGCCCAGATTGGGAAAGACGTTCACCTGAGTGGGGGAGTTGGAATAGGGGGGGTCCTGGAACCACCCCAGGCGGCACCCGTTATTATTGAGGACGGTGCTTTCATTGGTTCACGCTGTATTGTCGTTGAGGGAGCACACATTGGTAAACGGGCTGTATTAGGAGCAGGCGTCACAATCACGGGCTCGTCAAAAATTATTGATGTGACAGGAAACGAACCAGTCGAATATAAAGGCTACGTTCCTGCTAATTCAGTTGTCATCCCGGGAAGTTATGCTAAAAAGTTTCCAGCGGGAGAATATCATGTTCCCTGTGCAATCATAATCGGTCAACGAAAAGCCTCAACCGATCTTAAAACATCCTTAAATGACGCGCTACGCGAAAACAACATATCTGTTTAACATAAATAGTTAATAATGTATATTAACATCTATATACATTATACCTATTGAACATAAAAAATGGCAATTGATATAAATCAATTGCCATTTTTTATGTTCAACGATTTACAATATCATTTATAAATGACAAAACAGGTAATTGTGATTAATGTCATTTTACATATATATTTGTAACGATACATGCCTGTTTACATTGAAAATAGGCATCGTTTCTATAACTTGTAATCAAAGGGGTCAATGACTATAAATGACAAAATTAAACAGATACTTATTGAGAAAAATTTGACTCCATCTTATTTCGCAGATGAGATAGGCGTTCAACGATCCAGTATCTCGCACATTCTCTCGGGTCGAAACCGCCCCAGTTTTGATATTATTCAGAAAATAATCCGTCGCTTTCCCGAATTGGGCTACGAATGGATTATGGAAGAAGAGAATCAAGCTGGAGGCAATGACCGACAGATGCCACCACCAGGGTCAAATTACAGTAATAGGGGAGTTGGTCGACCGGCGCAAAACCGCCCTGATCAATTTAACACGGTACAGGCCGGCATTTCCTATGCGAATCCCCCCCAATCTGTTGCTGCTGGTATTCGTAGTCAACGAAATGAAATTCCACCCCAAAATATGGTAGTACAAGCGGATGATAATCAATCCAGTGAACCGTTTACTGCCAGCGCAACGGGGGAGAAAAAGGTAGAACGAATTCTAATTTTTTATACAGACGGCTCTTTCCGGGAATTCACCCCAACGGTATAAGTAAAGGAAAAATTCAGGTATTTTGAAGCTAAAAATGATTTGCTAATTATTCCCACTTTGTTCAGTAAAGTGCTCTCTAATGCGTTAAAACTGCATTTTTATCCCCAATTTCGGCTAACTTCCTGTAAAGCAATACTTTAGTGTTCCACGTGGATAATTATTAATTAAACCCGAAAAAATGTACGTATAACCGTATTTTCGCTTACAGTACACCTAATTGCCAGGCAAAGGAATACCGATGTCAATTACTTCCATTACCCGTACGGTCCCTGTGCTGGCTGGCTACCATTCGTCTCTTACTTCTTATAGGAACCACTTAACGGTATCGTTAAAACGCATAACAGACACTACGTAAGAGTGTCGCAGTTTGCCACCGGTTACTCAGAGTCATTTGGTTTAGGATACGAACTAACGGGTGATTTCAACCTTCAACTGGGTTTGTTAACGATTCAGCAAACGATCGTAACCGATCCAACCCTACAGGGCTACGTTCCTCAGAACTATGGTGTACCACTTGATCAGACCAGCCAAACGGAGATAACGTTTCAATTAGTGGCTAATTACGCCCATGCTATAGCCAGTAATATCAATCTTAATTTTCGCTATCAACTTTTCGCTGATTACCAGGATCTGGTTGCCACTGATCACCGACTTGATTTGATAATCACGGGTAAGATTAATAATTAATGCCAACCTCAGCGGAGTCATCCTGCAGGACCAGGATAACAAGATTTAGTACAGTTAGGCCCTATCATCGGTTTCCTTCTGACTTTGTACTAATTCTTTGTACTAATTGATACAATACATTCTATTTGATACAATACATTCTATGGTCAAGCTATTTCAGGGTTATACACTTTGTTGTATAATTTATATTATGTTAAGTAGATCAACAAAAAAGAAGGGCTGGTATTATACCAGCCCTTCTCTATCAGTTACTAAGGCTCGATACAAGCCACCTTCTTCTCTTCAAACTCCTTCAACACACGCTGCGTCGTTTCGAGGTTGGTCATCAAATCGGGTTCTTCTTTTACTGCTTTAGCTTTCAAAAAGTACGGTAACGCCTGTTTGAATTTACCACATACTTTGCCATCCGCTTCTTTACCTACCTTGGTGTATTCGGCCATCGACATCTTATCGACACCCTGCTTCATTTTAACCGCTTCGTTAAAAACGTACACACCCATGTTGTAATTGGCATCGTAGTTATTAGGATCAACAGCCAGTGCTTTTCCCAGATACTGTTTTTCAAGTGCCAGATTGTCTTCCTGTTGCTTTTTCAGATCGGCCAGTTTTTTCTCACCGGCCGCAACGGATGACGCATTGGCTGCCGCTTCTTTAGCAGCCGCATCCAGTTTAGCTAACTCAACTTTCTGCTCCGCCAACCGCTTTTGCACATCAGCCAGCTGACGTTTCACTTCTGCCGTCTTACTCTGCTTATTCAGACGGGCAATCTCACTATTATAGGCATCAATAATGCTTTTGGAATCAGCCAGTTGTTTTGCCGTGTTATCCCCCTTCTTGGAAGAACTTTCCAGTTTCCTGATTTCTTCGTCTTCTTTATGGGCAATATTGTTATAGACAATCGAGAGATTAACCAGATTCTGAACATTATTCGGATCTTTCTCTACCATCTGCTTCATGCTGGCGATAGCCTCATCCATTTTGTTGGAAGTCAACATGATATTGATCTTCTCATTGGCCAGATCTTTATTCGAAGGATCCAGGGCAATACCTTTATCCAGCGTTGCCAGAGCCTTGTCCATGTCGTTATCTGCCCGGTAAAGCATCGCCAGTGAACCATAAATAGCTACGTCCTTTCCCCCACCGGCAATGTATTTTTCCAGCTGCGCTTTGGCCGTTACATTATCTTTCACCTGCTGGGCCGCAATCGCCGAATACAGTGGCGCCAGTGTATCCTTTGGGTTGATATCACCCGCTACGCTTAGCGACTTGATGGCATCTGCGTAATTTTTCGACTGGAATTTAGCTACCCCCTGCTGCATGAAGGCATTGTACAGGTTCTGGCTTTTCAACGCTTCTTCTGCTTCCTTAGCTAATTTACCCGGATTGCCTTTCTTATCTTTATCCAGTTCAATAACCTTTTTGTACGATTCATAGGCAGTAGTTGCTGCAGCAGAGTCCAGCTTGATGTTACCACTGATGGCAATATTCTGATACGTTTTAGCCCGGTCCATCCAGGTACTGGCTTTGCTACCTGCTTTTTCTTCGGTAATATCTTTATCGCTTTTTTCTTTTTCCTTTTTAAAAGCGTCAAGGGCAGCCTGGTCCACTGCTGCGGAACCAGTTTGCTGTGCGTACGCCCCTACTGAGAGGCAACACGCGACGAGAATAACAAAAATTTGTTTCATGTGTAATCGGGGTTGTTTTTTTTAATTCAGTAACGAAATTACGGATTCTGTCCGTATAAGCATGACCATCTACAAATTGTTTGAGCCGCCCTACTGATTTTTGGTCAATACGAACGGCTCAAAACTGGACTATTTATTCACTTATTACTCAACGAGTAGCGGTTCCGAATCGAGGGGAATTACCTCTTCCCCTTCTTCCTGTTTTATTTTGGTTACGGACGATATTTCATCTCCATCGCGAAGGCTGATGAGTCGCACCCCCTGCGTATTGCGGCCAATAACACTGATGGCATTGACCGGAGTCCGAATAGCAATACCGGACTTGTTAATGATCATCAGATCATCGTTATCGGCTACGTCGAGTACCGCAACCAGTCGGCCCACTTTCTCCGTGACTTTGAGCGTACCAACGCCTTTGGCGCCCCGGTTGGTGATCCGGTAGCCATCAATATCGGATCGTTTGCCGTAACCGTTTCGGGAAACAACCAGCAGCTGAGCCTGCGAAGAGAGAATACAGACCATACCAATAACATGATCCGTCTTATCTGATTCGTCCAGCGATATACCGCGAACCCCGGCCGCCGTGCGGCCCATTGGGCGGACGCGGCTTTCGTGGAAACGAACGGCTTTACCCGCACTGGATGCAATAACGATTTCGTTATCACCATTCGTCATGCATACACCAATCAGTTGATCGTTCTCATCAATCGTAATGGCAATGATACCGTTCTGACGGGGCCGGGAGAATTGCTCCAGCATGGTCTTCTTGATGGTGCCCTGACGGGTACACATCACAATGTAATTATTGTTGATATAGTCCTCGTTCTTGAGATCGGTCACGTTAATGACCGCCCGGACCTTATCATCCGATTCAATATTGATAAAATTAGCCAGTGGCCGTCCTTTGGACGTACGGGATCCTTCGGGTAGTTCATAGACGGGCAGCCAGTACAGCCGACCTTTCTGGGTAAATGCCAGGAGGGTATTGTGCATGGTAGCCGTAAACAGGTGCTCGGTGAAGTCCTCCTCCTTGGTCACCACCGCTTTCGACCCCACTCCTCCCCGACTCTGCGACCGGTACTCAGTAGTGGGTGTCCGCTTGATATACCCTTCGTGCGAGATGGTAATCACCATATCCTCATCGGCAATCAGCGAGAGGTCACTGATGTTGCCATCCCCTACCGGGTTGATCTGCGTCCGGCGTTCATCACCATAGCGGGCCAGGATGTCGGTCAGTTCTTCTTTGATGACCTGCCGCTTGCGTTCTTCACTGGCCAGAATTTCTTTATAGTCAGCAATTTCAAGCATCAGCTCATCAAACTCCGCCTGTAGCTTATCCCGCTCCAGACCCGTCAGACGCTGCAGACGCATTTCCAGGATGGCTTTGGCCTGCAAATCGCTCAGGGAGAATTGCGTCATCAGGCCGGTCCGGGCTATTTCCGCATCCCGCGACGAGCGAATCAGGGTAATGACCGCGTCGATGTTATCCAGGGCAATTAGCAGCCCTTCCAGGATATGCGCCCGTTTCTCGGCTTCGCGCAGTTCGTACTGCGTCCGGCGGGTAACCACGTCGAACCGGTGTTCAACGTAGTACTTCATCATATCTTTCAGGTTCAATATCATGGGCCGCCCCTTAACGAGCGCCACGTTATTTATACTGAAAGACGATTGCAGCGACGTATGCTTGTAGAGATTGTTCAGCACCACGTTCGGAATGGCATCCCGGCGCAGGTCATAGACCACCCGCAACCCGTCCCGGTCCGATTCATCCCGGAACGCCATAATCCCTTCAATTTTCTTATCGTTGATCAGATCAGCCGTTTTTTCAAGCATCACCGATTTATTGACCATGTACGGAATATCCGATACGATAATCTGGGTTTTGCCCTTGTTTTCTTCAATGGTAGCATTGGCCCGCATCACCACCCGGCCACGCCCGGTCATAAACGCGGACTTTACGCCCTCCATGCCGTAGATGGTAGCTCCCGTCGGGAAATCAGGAGCTTTCACGTACTGCATCAACTCCTCAATCGTAATATCGTTGTTGTCCAGGTACGCAATGATCCCATTGACAACTTCGGTCAGATTGTGGGGGGCCATGTTCGTAGCCATACCTACCGCAATACCCGATGAGCCATTCAGCAACAGGTTTGGCAGCTTGGCAGGCATAACGGTTGGCTCTTCGAGGGAATCATCGAAGTTGGGCTGAAAATCAACCGTTTCCTTATAGATGTCATTCAGCAGTTCCTCCGCAATACGCTTCAACCGGGCTTCGGTATACCGCATGGCCGCCGGCGAATCACCGTCGATGGAGCCGAAGTTTCCCTGTCCATCCACGAGTGGGTAACGGAGTGACCAGTCCTGGGCCATACGAACCATCGTATCGTACACCGACGAGTCGCCGTGCGGGTGGTATTTACCCAGTACTTCGCCCACGATACGGGCTGATTTTTTGTGGGGTTTGTTGTAACTGACCCCCAGTTCAGCCATACCAAACAATACCCGCCGGTGAACCGGCTTCAGGCCGTCGCGAACGTCAGGCAACGCACGCGAGATGATAACCGACATTGAATAGTCAATGTAGGCACCGCGCATTTCGTCCTCAATGTTGATAGGAATGATGTTACTGGGAGCTTCGAGGTCGGGATTTTCGTCCGCCATTTGATAAAGGAGTTTCGCAGAAAATTACTATTCTGGCCTACACAGTTCGCATAAGCCTCACTATATACAAATATACAAAATTTTCAGGAGAAAACAGAAATAAACCCGTAAAGGCGCGCCCAAGCGGGCTAAACAAACCCGGAAATGCATAGGCATAAAACCATATTATCAGGTAGCTACTTAACGATATAATCTACCTGAAATACAATTCTATTTCAAGTAAAATCTAACCGCTTGACAAGACGCATTCCCCGTCCGATTTTCCTATGATTTAATGCGTGGATCGAAGGTAAATCGTTCGGTACGAAACAGGTCTATCCGGCTGAAATCGGGGTGGGCCGGGTTAAGCAGGTAATTACTTTCATGGGGGATAATGGCTGATGGTACCTTCAATACGGCCGACCGACTTTGCTGAAGCCACTCCCCTCCTATCTGCTGGCAGATAGCATACCGCTGGAAATCATACCAGTCGGTCGGCAAGGTATCAACGGAAACGGTCTCCATAGAAAGGCTATCCGGCACGTCGATAATCATCACCCGGAAATCGGCGGTAAGCCCCTCCCCGCTCCGGTGAACCACGTTTTCCAGGCAGGCTAATGCCCGGGTAGCAGCCGTGTACAGCACAAACTGACCAGCCCTGTTCCAGCGGGCAGCCCCGCCTGATGCCACCAGGCGGTTGGCGTACATAGTCTTTGTAATACGATAAACAAGCATTCGGGCTGCGTTATCCTTGTTGTCAGGCCAGGTCGCCGTATTCGATGCGTATTACCTCATCCATTACCAGGTCAATGCCGCCGGATGTATGCAGCAAGGCAAAGGGCACCTGATTACCCAGCCCGTAGGCAGGTTTATCCATCCACCGCCGGAAGGCAGCCGCTGACCCGAAAACCGATTCGCCCGCCTGAAAGAGGGTTATTATTTTAAGGACTTTTTCACTGTCCTGCGGATTGAGTTTTTTCTGCTCCCGCTCGTACCGCTGAAAGGTTTTGAGCGAGGTATCGAACACCTCGGCCAGTTGCTCGCGTTTGTAGCCAGTCAACTCGGCAACCTCAAAGAAACGGGTAGCCGAAACGCCCTTTAAGGCCTGAGAAACAAGGGATGTCAGGTTGAAAGCAGTCATAGCGCAAATATAGGAATTTTGTCCCGTTAACACAGAATTTTGTCTTGGCAGTCAAAAACATCTCCCCTTTTCCAAACCTAACCGGCTGTGTATCGTTTTAGTAAGTAATTCACCAAATTAATTACTAATGTTATGAAAAAAGTTAGCCTAATGATCCTGCTGGCGGTCAGCACCCTAAGCTTTCAGGCCTGTGACAACAAGAAGAAAGAGTCGGACAGCATGGAGAATGCCGAAGAAGCAAACGAAAACAAAGAGGATGCCGGCAGGGGCCAAAGCGAAGACACGAATGAGTTTGCCATGAAAGCAGCCAACGGTGGCATGATGGAGGTAGAACTAGGCCGTATGGCGCAGGAAAAGGGCACGAGTCAGGACGTGAAAGAGTTTGGCTCCATGATGGTAGCCGACCACTCAAAGGCGAATGATGAACTGAAGACGCTGGCCACAGCTAAAAATATCACTCTCCCTTCTACACTCGGGGAAGAGGCCCAGGAAGATGTCAATGAGCTCGCCAAGCTATCGGGTAAAGAGTTCGACAAGAAATACGTGAGCATGATGGTCGACGATCATAAGGAAGATGTTGACGCGTTTAAGAAAGCAGCCGAGGATAACAGCGTTGATCCCGATATAAAGGCGTTTGCCGCCAAGACCCTGCCAACGCTGCAGCAACATCTGGACCGAATCAATGCCATTGATAAGATGATGAACTAATCGGATCAATCCGAAATGAATCATTCGCCCGTAACGGTTACACACGGTTACGGGCGAATTCATACTAAACAAGACGTATATGAAAACGATGTTTTTAACAATAGGATTGCTGGTATCCATTGGCTGGGCACAGGAAAGCAGGGCACAATCCACAACGGGCGGACAAAGTGGCGGCTCCACGGCCTCAACCGGTACGGGCTACCTGACTCCGGGCAAAAGACCGGCCACCAGCAAAGCCGCCAGCATGAGCATTGCGGATGAGGGTGCCTCCCGTTCGTATATGTACGTACCACCCAGTCAGCGAAGTAAAGGCCTGGGCAGGAAAAAAAACAAGGCTGCATCGCCCGATGGGTCTGACAGTACTACAACAACCAAACAGGCGACGAAGCCATCGGCAACGGCTGGTCAGAAGCGCGGCCGGAAAAACACGGGCCAATAGAAACGAAAAGGCAGTCGGGGAATTGGTCAGGAATGCGTAGTTTCGCCCGATGGCCTTTATTCCGTACCGCCCAACGTTTGTCCCGAACGATGCGACCCTGCTGGAACGCAGCCGGGCTTATTACCTCTTTTTGACTACCCGCCGTAGCGTCCGTGATTTTTCGGAGCGGCCCGTTCCGCGCGAAGTTATCGAAGCACTCGTGATGGCGGCCTCCACGGCTCCGTCGGGTGCGCACAAGCAGCCCTGGACGTTCTGCGTGGTGGGGAACCCTGATCTGAAACGCCAGATCCGGGAAGCGGCCGAAGCCGAAGAATACCGAAGTTATACCCGTCGGATGTCGGCCGAGTGGCTAGAAGACCTGGCCCCGCTGGGAACCGACTGGCGCAAACCATTTCTGGAAACAGCCCCCTGGCTGATTATCGTTTTCCGGCGTATTTACGAAACCGACAGCGACCGCAAGCGACCGAACTATTACGTAATGGAGTCGGTTGGGCTGGCGGCTGGCTTTCTGCTGACGGCCGTCCACAACGCGGGTCTGGTAGCCCTGACCCACACACCCAGTCCGATGGACTTCCTGACTAAACTCCTGAACCGCCCAGCCAACGAAAAGCCATTTTTACTCATTCCCATCGGGTACCCCGCCGACGATGCCACCGTACCGGATATTCACCGGAAAGAAACGGACGATGTACTGGTCTGGTATTAAGCGATACCCACCTGCGTTACTACGTTTCTACCCAGCCAGAAGTATAAATTACAGAATAATAGTTTATATTATAGCAAGACTACGCAATAAAATAGGGTCAGTTTTTTTAATACCAGTTTACAGATACCTATCTTTAGTCATTACACATACGTCAATGACCAAATCTACTAACTCAAGAACCCTTCACCGAAGCCAGTGGCTTTTCCTTATTTCCTGGCTTACCTGCTCGCTCGCCGGGCACGCCCAGGATGCGCCAACCTATCAAACGCCCCCCAAAGCGTTAGCGGATCTGGTTACCGCTCCCCTCACACCCACCGTCAGCCTGTCGGACAAGGGGGATATGATGCTCATTCTCGAACAGGCGGCAGCGCCCGGTATTGATGAACTGGCCCAGCCCGAATTCAAACTGGCCGGGCTCCGGTTAAACCCAGCCAATAACGGCCCCAGCCGGGCCCGTTACATAACGGGTCTTAAACTCAAAAAGGTAATGGGCAAAGACGAGAAAGCGCTGACGGGTCTTCCGGCCGCTCCGCTGATCAGCTTCGTTCAATGGTCGCCCGACGGAACCAAAATTGCGTTTACCCATTCGACCGATAGCCGAATTGACCTGTACATAGCGGATGTAGCGACCGCAGCGGCTCAGAAGGTAGGGGCCGTTGCGCTCAATGCTACGCTGGGTGCTCCCTATTACTGGGTATCGGACAGCAAAAGCCTGGTTGTGAAAACGATTGCGGCTGGCCGTGGTCCGGCACCCGCTATCAGCGCGGTACCAGCCGGACCCACCACCCAGGAGAATGTAGGCGGGAAACGGGGGCAGGCACCCACGTATCAGGATTTATTAAAGAACCCATCCGACGAGAAACAGTTTGCGTATTACACGACCTCGCAGGTTGTCCGGATGGGTACGGATGGGTCAGTAACGGCCATTGGCGAACCGGGTATCATTCGCTCGGCCGAACCATCACCCGATGGCCGGTACGTTATGGTACAAACCGTGCACACGCCGTTTTCGTACCTGGTTCCCGTCAATCGGTTTCCGCTCAAAACGGACATTTTCGCCTTGTCCGGCTCGCTGGTAAAAACACTGAACGATGGCCCTCTGCAGGAGAGCGTCCCCTACAGCCGGGACGGAGCGCCCACCGGCCCACGCGATTTCGAATGGCGGGCCGACATGCCCGCTACCGTATACTACACGGTGGCGCAGGACAAGGGTGATCCAAAGGTAAATGCCGATATCCGGGATAAAGTCTTTCAACTGGAAGCCCCTTTCTCGGCTTCGCCCAAAGAAATTTATGCCGCCCAGTTCCGTTTCGAGAATTTTACCTGGGGTAATGGCACAACCGCCCTGGCAACCGAACAATGGTGGCAGAGCCGCAAATCCATCACTAAACTCGTCAATCCGACGACCTGGCAAACATCGGTTCTCTTCGACCGGTCGTACGAGGACCGGTACTCGTACCCGGGTCAGCCCGACACGAAACACAATCAGTACGGCCGCGACGTGCTGAATCTGCTCCCCAACGATGAAATTCTGCTGTTGAACATGCAGGGAGCATCGCCCGAAGGAGATCGGCCCTTCGTGAGTCTGCTCAACCTGAAAACGAAGAAAAGCACTGAACTCTGGCGGTCGGCAGCGCCGTATTTCGAGCGGCCTGTTGCCGTGCTGGACGCGGTCAAGAAGGTTATTCTGACAACCCGCGAAACCCCCGAAGAGAACCCGAATTACTACGTACGTAACGTAAAGGCCCGCATCGCTCCTGTTCAGGTTACGTTTTTTCCGCATCCTTACCCCCAACTCAAAGGTATTCAGAAGCAGCAGCTCCGTTACAAACGAACCGATGGGGTCGAGCTGACGGCTACCCTCTATACGCCCGTTGGATACACCAAAGACCAGGGACCGCTCCCGACGTTTTTATGGGCCTACCCGGCCGAGTTCAAAAGTAAGGAAGCAGCCAGTCAGGTAAACGGTTCGCCTTACCAGTTCAACCGGGTTAGCTACTGGGGGGGTGCCGCCTTTGTGACCATGGGGTACGCCATTCTGGACAACGCCAGTATCCCCATTGTGGGCGAGGGCGACAAGGAACCGAACGATACCTATGTAGAGCAACTGGTGTCGAGTGCCAAAGCGGCCATTGACGAAGGCATTCGGCTGGGCGTGGTCGATTCGAGCCGGGTAGGCGTTGGCGGCCACTCCTACGGCGCCTTCATGACGGCTAACCTGCTCACCCACAGCAACCTGTTTAAAGCGGGCATTGCCCGAAGCGGTGCCTATAACCGGACCCTGACCCCGTTCGGTTTCCAGAACGAGCAGCGCAGCTACTGGCAGGCCGCCGATGTGTATAACAAAATGTCGCCGTTTATGAATGCCGACAAAATGAAGACACCCCTGCTCCTGGTTCATGGGGAAGCCGACAACAATACCGGTACGTTCCCCATCCAGTCGGAACGGTATTATAACGCGCTGAAAGGCTTTGGCGCCACCACCCGACTGGTATTCCTGCCCTACGAGAGCCATGGGTACACGGCTAAAGAGTCATTACTGCACATGCTGTGGGAAATGAACGGCTGGCTGGACAAGTACGTAAAGAATCCAACGTCTGATGGTCAGGTCAATAAAGCAGGAAAACTGGGTGGTGGAAAGGGAAAATAACACCTATTTATGCCTGCCTGAGCAATTGAGTTCCGTTTAACGCAAAAGCCTCTGTCAAGACTGACAGGGGCTTTTGCGTTAAACGGAATCTGTCCATCCGCTTTTCATGCTATCCCCTTTATCAGGCATAAAAGTGGTAAAATGCATTTTATCTGCGCAAAAACAGTACTTTTACGGGAAAGTAACTACTCAGACACTATATATGAACAGGTGATTAATCATCAAATAAATTTACTAAGTAGAGCTATAGTCATTATAGCCAACAGTAACTAACTGATTTCCAACCTATTTGATTTGTTTCCAACCGTTTAATGCAGTAGTTTTGGCCATTCTTTTTCATTGATGAAGTATACTCATCCAGTTAACAGCCAACGCTGATATGGGTAGCGTTATGACACCACATACTCTTTTAAGCATGAAACGTTTTTTCGTTTTTACGCCGGTTTCCATTCGAGATTACCCACTTCTACCTGTCAATCCGTTCAATAACCCGTTTGTTAGTGCTGATACCAGCGTGGTTCTGCTGCGTTTAGCCCTTCTGCCTGTATATAACCGGCACCGGCGTCAGAACGGCCATACCTGACTATCAAACGTATATACAATCCGTGTATACCCCCACAAGGCAAGGATATGGGACAAACGCTACTGACGTATACGCCATCGAGCAGGTGGCAGAAAACTAATTTAACCCTCATGCACCGCGTGATTTCCGTTTCCGGCTCCCTTACCTACCCTGAAAAAGACCTTCCTTCCTGCTCCAGTGAAGCAGGAATAGATGGCCTGAGAAATCTCTCCCCCCTCCCCCGCTACAGATTACTGATGCTGAACGATATAGGACGCTGGGTTGGCAGTACTCTTGGTTTACTACTGTGGCTAAGTCAATTCAGTAGTCTGTCCGGACAGTCGCTACCCGATGTACCGGAAGAAATGACCTTTGCCGGCGTGCCTGTTCATCTGACGCAGCAGGGCCGGATCCAGATTCAGCAGGAAGTACAGCGTCTGTACGCGCAGCCAAGGATTATCCAGGCTGACATCAGTGCCCTCCGGCAACTGAACCCGTTATTGAAACCACTGTTTACCAAAGCAACCCTACCCGATGATTTCCGCTTCGTGGCCCTGCCTTTTTCCGATATAGATACGCTGGGATACTGGGGGTTGTCGCGTTCGTATGCGACTGACCTTCGGCTTCGAATGGATTCCAATGTGGATGAACGCTACCACCCCATCCTTAGTGCCGAAGCAGCCGTAGCGGACTTAGCGCGTTTACAAACCCTGAAAAACAATTACGTACTGGCCCTGATTCGTTACCTCAAAGGAAATACCAGTCAGGAAGTTATCGAGCCGACGGATCCTGGGTATATCATGCCAGGTCCGCAGAGTCCACCCCTGCTCTGGAAAATTCTGGCCCGTAAATTAGTGATCCAATACGAAGAACCAACCTACCGCCCGGCGGTGAGCTACATTCTGTATACCTACCAGTACGGCGAAGGACAATCCCTTCAAAACATTGCCAATCGACTGCGCGTCGACATCGAGCGCCTGACACCCTTCAATCAGTGGCTCAAAACGGTGGTTGTCCCGACGGATAGAAAGTACACAGTACTGATTCGGGTAACCCCCGACGAATTTACAACCGTTCAGGCACTGGCCGAGCCGGGCCTCAGGAACCTGCGCCAGTTGGCAATTGGGTTTCCGATTCTGATCAAGATCAACAAACAGGAAGATGGCTTTCGGTCAGAAGCCGTTTTTTACGAAATAAACGAGCGAAAGGGTATCCAGGCCCAACAGTGCGATAACTTTATTACGCTGGCCTACTACGGCGGCATTTCCATTGACAAATTCCTGCAGTACAACGATTTAAATGCCAATCAGGATATTGTTCATCCCGGCCTGATCTATTACCTCGAGCGAAAAGCCAAACGAGCTAAAATCCCCTTTCACGTAGCGCAGAAGAATCAGACTTTGCTGGAAATAGCCAACATATACGGGGTTCGGCTGGCCTCACTTACCAAATTCAACCGGATGACGACGGCCCAGCGGCTGCAACGGGGACGGATCGTTTGGCTGCAAACGCAACGGCCGCTTAACCAACCCGTAGAATACGTACAACTCCCCCCCGAAGAATCCATACCCATACCGCAACCCATCGTCACCAAACCATCGGTTCGGGACACGGTATCTGCCCGGCCTGAACCAAAGCAGGTAATCCCCAAAATAGCCGATAAGACAGCGGATAGCGTAACGGCTCCGGTCAACAGACCGGCAGTAGCAGTGGCCGTAGACAAGGTAAAAGCAGTCGATAAACCAGCTGTGGATTCGGGGGGGGCAGAAAAAACGAAGCCTATCCGGAAGTCAATGACTCCTGATTCGCTGATGCAGCGGGATACGATACGGATCGAGATGGCAGAGAAGCGAAAATGGCACATTGTCAAGCCGGGTCAGACGTACTACGCCATTGCCAATCTGTACGGCATCACCCTCCGGCAGCTCTATACGTGGAACAACCTGTCGGAGAAAATTCCGCTCCGGGTTGGGCAGCAGTTGAT
Organism: Spirosoma spitsbergense DSM 19989; assembly: GCF_000374085.1. Lineage (GTDB taxonomy): Bacteria > Bacteroidota > Bacteroidia > Cytophagales > Spirosomataceae > Spirosoma > Spirosoma spitsbergense. The sequence continues at coordinate 34,513 of NZ_KB893578.1, forward strand.
TGTGGCCTATAGCCAGGAAAGACCAGCGGTCATCGCCACTATGCCCAAAGCCCAGGGGAAGCCGGGCCGCCCTACACCACCGACCAGGCCGACGGGTACGCCCTCTACCCGGAAAGCTACCTTCTATACCGTTCACGCGGGAGAAACACTGTACCGTATTGCACTCCAGAACAAAGTAGACGTCAAGGATTTGATAGCCTGGAATAATCTAACGTCCACGACCATTGAAATTGGCCAGATACTGTTGATCTGGAAATAGAAGCCCCACCCGTCAGCTAGCAGAAGAACCAGCTGACGGATGCATTTCAGTAATAGCTTATACGCTAGTCTCCCTTTTCACCAAAGCGACAATCTCCTCCGCCGATAGCTGCTGCTGCGTTCCGGTAAGCATGTTTTTTAGGGATAATTGGCCCGTCTGCACCTCATCCGACCCAATGAGTACGACGTAGGGAATGGCCTTCGCATTGGCATAATCGAGCATCTTCTTCACTTTAACCAGATCGGGGTACAGTTCGGCCGCTACCTGAGCAGCCCGTAACTGACTCAGCAGGGATAAACTTACCGTACGGGCTTCCGCATCAAATGGCGCGATGAGCACCCGGGTGCCCTGACCGGTACCAGCCGGGAACAGATTCAGTTCAGCCATAACATCGTAAATCCGGTCGACGCCAAACGAAATCCCCACCCCCGACAGGCCCGGCATCCCGAATGCCCCCGTCAGGTTATCGTACCGCCCGCCCCCGCTGACGCTGCCAATCGATACCGGTACGCCGTCGTGGTCATTGGCTTTTACCTCAAAAATGGCCCCGGTATAGTAAGAAAGTCCCCGCGCCAGGGTTGGGTCAATCTCTACCCGACTATCTGCCAGGCCGTACTGCCGCACGAACTGAAGCGTTTCCGTCAATTCGGCCATGCCCCGGCTGGCCGTTTCCGATCCAGAAAGCCAGTTTTGCAGTTGTTCCAGCACCAAACCTGTTTCCTGATTGAGAAAGCCGAATAATGGCTCCAGGTTATGGATGGCTGTTTCCGAAAACCCACGTCCCCGAAGCTCGTCCAGTACCTTCTCTTTCCCGATTTTATCCAGTTTGTCAATCGCTACGCTGAGCGTTGCTTCCTCACCCGGCACACCAATGACCTCGGCAATACCCGCCAGAATTTTGCGGTTATTCATCTTTAGGGTGAAGTTGTCTATCCCCAGATTGCGAAATACTTCGTGAATCATGAGAACAATTTCGGCTTCACATACTAGCGAATCCGTTCCAACCACGTCGGCATCGCACTGGTAAAATTCCCGGTAACGCCCCTTCTGGGGCCGGTCGGCCCGCCAGACGGGTTGCATCTGATACCGCCGGAAGGGCATAGTCAGGGCATTTCGGTTCATGACTACGTACCGGGCAAAGGGAACGGTGAGGTCGTAGCGCAACCCTTTTTCGGCAATTTTCGGTGTCATTTTTTTAGCCCCTGCCTGTAAATCCGTTTCGGTCAGGTCGGCGGCAAAATCACCGGAGTTCAGGATTTTAAACAGAAGCTGATCACCTTCATCCCCGTACTTACCCGTCAGCGTAGACAGGTTTTCCAGGGAGGGTGTTTCCAGGGGTTGAAAGCCAAAACGCTGGAACGTCTGGCGAATGGTATCGAATATAAAAAGCCGGTTGCGCATCTGCTCCGGGCCAAAATCGCGGGTACCCTTGGGCAAGGTTGGTTTTTGCATGGTGCAAAATTACGCAGTAGACCGAAAAACAAGCATTTCCGTTTACTTTGTCGGTAAAAAACCCTACTTTTGCGGACTAATCGCTTTGGCGACCGGCGTTCCAGCGCCCCCATTAGACAAACATAGTAAACACGTATATAGTCATGGCAGTAACAGAATTAAAGCGAAAGGCACGTCGGAACCGGGCCATTGCAAACAACAAGGTCAATGCAATCAAACAATTGCTACGGAAACCAACCATTAAAAACGTGGATGTAGAAGCCATCAAGGCCTCGTTTGCGGAGAAAAAAGCAGCGTAAGCCCGTAATCACTTATAGACTGGCGTTCGCATTAAATCCCGTCCTTACCCGACGGGATTTTTCGTTTCGGACGGAACCGGGCCCACTCCCTGTCGCGCTTTTTAAGCTCCTGCCGGACAAACCGGCGGTAATCCAGTTGAACCCGGTAACGAACTGCCAGCCCAAACAGAAGCAGGCCTCCATTTAATAGAATCAAACCATACACGCCCCACAGGAACCACTGCCTAAACGGAGCCCCTACCTGATAGGATGCTACTGCTGTACCAAAAACACACAGACCCACGCTAAAAAGCAGTAAGCCCAGTGGCCCTACAATCAGGGCTTTTGTTCGGGTACTCATGCGCTTTACTAACTGTTGGCCGGGTGGCTTGGCAAGCTTGGTCATACGGGTACGTTGACTATCGGTTACTGGAATAACACGTGGTCACTTCATTTGGTTAACAATTTATTAACATTAAATCCTCTTCCCGCCCCCTCTCCACTCATCAGGAAGGATAGTCGATATGGGCCCCTGTTTCCCGAAACTGGGTTGGCTCACGCAGTCGTTTCCAGCCTTCACGCATAAAACCGATTCCGTAACCAGTCAACTGCACAAAGGCAGCTCCTACACTTAACAGGCCAACATTCACGCTTTTCTCTTTCCGGGTAGCATCAATCAGAATCAGTATAGCGAACAGCCCGATCATCCCCAACGCCAGACCAAACAGCAACGGGCTAATCAAGGCCCAAACAGGTATCAGCAAAAGGAACACCGTGAACAGGGCCGGGAACGTATGCACCAGTTTCAACTCGCCGGGATAATACCGGGCAATATTGATACGGGCACGGCCAAAAAAACGTAGTTGCCGGAAAAACTGACCAAAATTTGTCCGGCGTTTGTGATAAATGAAGGCATCGGGGATCAATCCGGTTTTGAACCCATGCTCGATAACCCGGATGGCAAACTCGATGTCCTCCCCCATGCGGGTCAGTTTATAGCCGCCCACCGTTTCCCATACCTTTCGCGACAGCCCCATGTTGAAACTGCGGGGATGGTACGTACCGCCGAGGTTGTTGCCCTTTCCCCGAATCCCGCCGGTGGTGAACGTGGACGTCATCGAATAGCTAATGGCTTTCTGGATAGGGGTAAAATCCGGGTGGGCTGCATCAGGACCACCGTAGGCCTCGAGTACCGGAATCGCCAGACCATCCTCACGGCCCGACTTCCCCGTCAGCGCCTGCTCCACCACGGCGAAGTAGTGCGGAGGAATCAGGGCGTCCGAATCGAAAATAACGAAGTAATCGCCCCTCGCCTGCTCAAAACCAACGTTTCGGGTGAATCCCTGCCCTGAGTTTTCCTTAAAAAAATACCGGATGTCCAGTCGATCGGCAAAGCCAGCCACAACCTCGTCGGCCTTTATCGTCGACCCATCCTCCACGACTACCACCTCAAAGTTCGTATACGTCTGCCGGGTTAAACTGCTCAGTAATTCGCGCAGTTCGTCGGGTCGATTGTAGACGGGTATGATGACGGAGAAGAGCATACTTTTAATGGATAATAAACAATGTAGAATGAACAATAGAGGCTGTATCACTACTCTGGTAGAACAACATTATCCATTATTCATTCTACATTGTTCATTACCAGCAGGCTTTCTTCGTTCGCCTGGATAACCTGATCGATCAGGTCGTCGGTCAGGGCAACGGACACAAACAGGCTTTCGAACTGCGAGGGGGCCAGATACACGCCCCGCTCAAGCATGGCGTGAAAATAGCGGCCAAACAAAGCAACGTCGCATGATTTGGCATCCGAAAAATTCGACACCGGCCGCCCGGTCATGAACAGCGTAAACATGGAGCCGATCTGGTTGATGGTATACGGCAACCCCGCCTTCTGCAAACCGGCTTTAAAACCCGCTGTCAGCTTCTCGCCAATGGCATCCAGCCGGGTATACACTTCCGGATGCTCATTCAGGTGGTGCAGCATAGCCAGCCCTGCCGACATGGCAATCGGATTACCAGATAACGTACCAGCCTGATAAACCGGACCGGCGGGAGCCACCATCTGCATAATATCAGCGCGACCACCGTAGGCACCAACCGGCATCCCTCCGCCAATAATTTTACCCAGGGTAGTCAGGTCAGGTTTGATACCAAATCGCTCCTGCGCTCCGCCTTTGGCCAGCCGGAAACCCGTCATCACCTCGTCGAAAATCAGAATTACGCCGTGCTGATCGCACAGGGAACGAATCCCTTCCAGAAAACCCGGTTCGGGCAACACGCAGCCCATGTTCCCCACCACTGGCTCCAGAATGATGGCTGCCACCTGATTGTGGTTATTGGCCAGTAACGTCTCGACGGCAGCCAGATCATTGTAGGGAGCCGTCAGCGTATCGGCCGCTGTCGCTTTGGTCACGCCGGGACTATCCGGGATACCCATCGTCATAGCACCGCTGCCAGCCGCAATCAGAAAAGAATCGCCGTGGCCATGGTAGCACCCTTCAAATTTGATGAGCTTATCGCGATTCGTAAATCCACGGGCCACCCGAATGGCGGCCATCGTAGCCTCTGTACCAGAATTGACCATCCGAACCTGCTCGACGGAAGGGACCATGTTCGTAATTAATTCGGCCATTTCTACCTCTTTACGGGTAGGAGCACCGAACGAAAACGAATACTGAATAGCATCCCTGACAGCTTTCTCAACGGGTTCGAAGGCATGCCCCAAAATCATGGGACCCCAGGAGTTAATCAGTTCGATATACTGCCGTCCATCCTCGTCGTAGAGGTAAGGCCCTTTGGCTGATTTAATAAAAAGGGGCGTACCCCCCACGGACCGAAACGCCCGAACGGGTGAGTTTACGCCACCGGGAATCAGCGTTTTCGCTTTGTCAAATAACTGTTCGCTCTTATTCATAATGAGTGAATGAGCGAATGGATGAATGAGTGAATGGCTGGATTAGTGGATTAGTGTTGCTCACTATTCGCTCATTCACTCACTCATTCATCCATTCACTAATTAATTTTTACCAGTCGCCCGTCTTCGTACTTTACGATGGGAACAACCTGGTTTTCATTGGATTGAGTGTAATCAAAACCAGATAGCAGATAATCGTCGGTATCAGAGCGCAGGGAAGCATGGTTACCGGGCTGTAAGCCGTTTCTGGCCAGTTGACGGCCGAAGAAAAGCATCATATCGTAGCCCTCACTGGCAAAAACAGAGGGGATAGTATGGCGTTTTTCCAGGTATTGCTCCTCAAACTCGACGACCGGCTCACGGGAAGCATCAATAAAGTCGGGGTAAACCAGATACAAATCCCGCCGGTTAAACGTATTCGCTGAATTCCGGTAGAAGTCAAAAGACGAGGCTGTAGCAATGAGGGGGGCGTTTACTTTCCGGCGGCTCAGGGCATCCAGTAGGCGGGCACCGTCGTTTTCGTTACTGCTGGCAAAGAAAATATGCCCTAGACTAATGGGAGCCGCAGGCGTAGTCGTGCTGATTGGCAGCGTTTTGCTGCCAGGGGCAGTAAGAACCATGGCGTCGGCTATCGACTGCGCGTTACCGGTTACTTTTCGAAAGTCGACAACCTGATAGCGTTGCTGCCGAACTTCATCCAGATAAGCCTGCGCCAATAGTGAATCCTTGCGGGATGTACCAAAATAAATGGCTACTTTACGACTGCCACCCAGATTGTTGGCCTGTGCGGCCGCTTTCCATGCCTGTTGGTTTAGGGAGGGTTGAGCCAGGTACGACATGGGTTGGTTCATCACCAGCTCGCTACTGGTGGCCATTGGGTTCAGAAGCAAAATGCCGTTCTGATTGGCATAAGCCGACGCAATCCGGTTAGGCTCTACGTACAAGGGCCCGATAATCAGGTCCGTCTGGGCAAAAGCCGGGCTGTTGACCACTTCCAACGCTTTGTTGGGGTCATTGTCCAGATCATAGGCGAACAGGTTGACCGTAATACCTTCCTCCTGCAACTTGGCCTTAGCCATTTTAATACCAGTGTACAAATCGTAGGCGTACCGGTTTGATCGCCCGCGTTTGTCATTCTCGAAACCATCCAGTCGAAACGGAAACATGACCGCTACGTTATAGTACCCTTTCGGACGGTTAGTACGGGCGGGCATCGACGGGCGATTGGGTGCCCCAGCGGTGCTGGGTGTTGGTTGCGTTGTTGCAGTAGCTAAGCCGGGCACCCCAAACCGATTGGTTAATTGGTCCGACAGTTCCAGATCATCTTTATCGCTGGACTTCCGTTGGATCAGGTCAATCAACGCCAGGCCAATCGTTCGATTGCTCGGGTAGGCTTTATTCAGCTTCTTCAACCGGTCCAGATCGGTAATACGCGGAATGAAATTCTGTTCGAGTTTCGGCAGCTGGGTCAATAGCCCCGAATCGCTAATCAACTGACTCACCTTCAGGGCTTCTTCGTACTGACCCAGTTCCATGTAGCTGGCGGCTAACAGATAACGGGCTTCATCCATCTTACGCCAGTCTGTAAATACCTCCATCAGTTGCAGGAGCATCAGCCGGGCCTGACTGATATTTTTCTGCCGAAAGGCGGCCAGTGCGTAGTAATAGCTGGCGTAGGGAGCCAATGGCCCGCGCTGGAGGATAATTGCATTCAGATCTGTCTTCGCCCGTTCGTAATTACCCGCCTGCAACAGCTTAACGGCCGCGTTGTACCGCTTTTGTGCATCGGGCGCAATTTGAGCCGTAGCTACCCGAGCCATCAACCACAAAAGCAGATAGATACTCCCTCCTTTATACCAACACGATTTAGTTGTCATGTTTCGTTTGCCAATACAAGAAAGCAACGCCATTGCGTTGCTTTCTGTTAACAAAAAATGCAATAAATTATTTCCCTATACTACTGCGTATTATTACTCAGTGGTATGTAGCCTCTATGATTTTTTCGATTTCGCTTTCCGCTGGGCTTCGTCGGCTTTCTTCCGGGCTTCCTCGGCGGTTGCCAGTTGCTTTTGCAACAGTGCCTGGAAGCCACCCGGCTTTTTCCCTTCACCAGCCGCATTTTTCCGCCTGTTTTCGTCCAACACTGCCTTGATCTTATCTTCATCCACAAATCGGCGGATGAGCTGCTGCTGCGCAATGGTTACTACGTTCGAGACGAAATAGTAAAATGTCAGACCGGCCGGATACGAGTTCAGTACAAACATAAACATCAGCGGGAATACGTAACTCATCGCCTTCATGTTCACCGGCCCCGGCTGTGTGGGGGTTGTCTGGTTATTATAATAGGCGTACGCAATGGATGAAGCCGTCATCAACACGGTAAATAAACTCAGGTGGCTACCAATAAAGGGGATGGCCGGAAATTTGATGAACGCATCGTAGGTAGAGAGGTCACTGGCCCACAGAAACGATTTCTGTCGCAACTCAATCAGGTTCGGAAACAGCATAAACAGCGCAAACAGAATGGGCATGGTAGCCACCACCGGCACACAGCCACTCAGCGGACTAACGCCTACTTCCTGATACAGCTTCATCTGCTCGGCCTGCTGCTTGGTCATATCATCGCCCACGCGTTCCTTCATCTCGTTCAGTTCTGGCTGCAATACCCGCATTTTAGCCATACTGACGTATGATTTGTAGGTTAACGGTGTTAAAATCAGCTTTACGAACACGACCAGCGCAATAATCAGTAAGCCGTAGTTCGAAATGAATTTCTCCAGAAAGTTGAAAACCGGTACGAAAAAGTACTTGTTGATGGGCTTCAGTACGGAATAACCCAGGTACACGTTCCGGTCGAATTCCGGGGCTACGCTGCCCAGCCGCTGAAAATCGTTGGGGCCAAAATAAAACTTATACTGGCCTTTACCCGCTTTTACATCGGCCATCGACAGCGTTACATCCGCCGTGGCCGTCTTCACCACACTACTATCAGCGGGGTTAACGATCGTTTTGAACTCAGCCGTGGGTAAGGGCGCGTTCTTCGCCACGAAGCCAGACAGAAAATACTTGTGTTTGATGGTAAACCACTGAACGGGCTTTTCGGCTTTGATATCGTCATTGGCTTCTCCTTCCTTCAGGTTTTCAAAACTTTCGTCGGCAGTGAGGAAGTTGATGGTGGCCGCCCGGCGGTTGTTGCTCAGGTCGTTTTCGTACTGCCGCATCTCATCCACCCAGTAGAACCGGATGTTATCGTTGGTAACCGTACTGCTTAGCCCATTCAGCTTTAACGCATAATCGAGCACGTATCCCTCAACCGGCATGGTGTACACCTGCTCTACCGACTCACCAGGGGCTATCTCGGCCCGGAACGTGATTTGCTGGGGCTGTCCGGCTACGGTACCGCTTTGGGCCGTCGTCTGATAATACAGTTTGCGTAAATCGACTTTCCCCCCAGTAGTGGGCAAATCCAGCCCGGTCCGGCTGCTTTTTGGGTCAATGAGGACCAGTGGCTTACCGTCGTACGTTTTGTAGTTTTTCAGGACTACTTCCGTCACCTGGCCTCCCAGCGTGCTGAACGTTACGCTGACGTCTTTGTTTTCGACAACGATGTCGCGGGTTTCCCCGGATGCGACGGCGGCAAAATCACCAAACTTAGCTTTAGCAGCAGCAGAATCGAGGGGTTGTTCTGCTTTTATAGTAACAGCCGCTGGTGGGGTAGTCTTGGCTTGTTGTGCGGTCTGAGCCGGGTCAGGCGAATCCACGCCGGGCGCAGGTTTTGGTACCAGAAGCTGGTAGCCAACCAACATTGCCATGATTAGAACAATGCCGATGAGTTGATTACGATCCATTTAGTTTTTAGTCGTAAGTCAGCAACGGGGCCGCCCGTGCGGTCGTAAGTCGTAGGTGATAAGATGAAAAGATACTTACGACCGCACGGGCGGCCCCGTTGCTGACTTACGACTTGCTGACTTTTTTTTACAAAAGTACGGCAATCCGGCCGCTTAATCAACCGCGTCTGCTGTTTCTACAGGAACGGTGGTTCTATCGGCAGGCTCCCGTCGTTTTTGCTGATTATAGGCAAGGGCCGCTTTTACGAAATGTACAAACAGCGGATGCGGGTTCAGTACCGTACTTTTCAGTTCAGGATGGAACTGCACGCCTACGTACCACGGATGAATTTCCCGGGCTAACTCCACAATTTCGACCAGCCCCGTTTCGGGATTAATGCCCGTTGGCCGGAGACCCGCTTTTTCAAACGCTGTGGCGTACTCGTTGTTAAATTCGTACCGGTGCCGGTGCCGTTCGCTAATCTGAGTATGTCCGTAAACCTGATAGGCCAGTGAATCCCGCTTGAGTTTACAGGTGTAGGCACCCAGCCGCATAGTCCCCCCTTTGTCGGTAATAGTCTTCTGATCTTCCATCATGTTGATGACCGGGTTGGGTGTGTGCGGCTCCATTTCCGTAGAATGGGCATCCTCAATGCCCATGACGTGGCGCGCGTATTCGATGACAGCCATCTGCATACCCAGACAAATACCCAGGAACGGAATACCCTGTTCCCGCGTGTAGCGCACGGCATTGATCTTCCCATCAATTCCCCGCTCTCCAAAGCCGGGTGCTACCAGGACCGCGTCCAGCTGGCTCAGTACCTCGGCACAGTGGTGCTCATCGACTAGTGTTTCGGATTGAATCCACTCCAGTTCCACTTTGCATTCATTGGTGGCTCCCGCGTGAATAAAGGATTCGGCAATCGACTTGTAGGCGTCGTGCAACTCAACGTACTTGCCCACCAGCCCGATACGAACTATATCACCCGGATTTTTCAGCCGTCCCAGAAAACTTTTCCAGATATCCAGATCGGCATCTTTGTCATTGTAGATGTCCAGCATGTACAACGCCCGCTGGTCGAGCCGCTCCTTCTGCATGAGCAGGGGAACATCGTAAATCGTTTCGGCATCAATCGCTTCGATCACCGAACTGACCTGTACGTTGCAGAACAGGGCTATCTTCCTCCGAATTTCCTGCGGCAGGGGATGTTCGGTACGACAAACGATGATGTCGGGCTGAACTCCATTTTCGAGCAACATCCGGACCGAGTGCTGGGTGGGTTTGGTTTTCAACTCACCCGCCGACCGTAGGTAGGGAATCAGCGTGAGATGAATAACGAGCGTATCTTTTTCACCCAGTTCAAATTTCAACTGGCGAACGGCTTCCACAAACGGCAGCGACTCGATATCGCCCACACAACCGCCAATTTCGGTAATAACGATGTCGTATTCACCGGTATCACCCAGTAGTCGGATGTTCCGTTTGATTTCATCAGTGATGTGGGGCACTACCTGCACCGTTTTACCCAGGAAATCGCCCCGGCGTTCGCGGGTGATAACATTGTTGTAGATACGCCCGGTGGTGATGTTGTTTGCCCGTGAGGTCGGCCGGTTCAGGAACCGCTCGTAGTGACCAAGATCGAGGTCCGTCTCGGCCCCATCGTCGGTCACGTAGCATTCGCCATGTTCGTACGGATTGAGGGTTCCGGGGTCGATATTGATGTACGGATCGAATTTCTGGATCGTTACCGTTAACCCTCTGGATTGAAGAAGTTTGGCTAATGAAGAGGCAATAATGCCTTTGCCAAGTGATGAAGTTACTCCGCCGGTAACAAAAATATATTTCGCGGATTTAAGTCCCGTAGACGCCATGATTAAACCCTGTTTAGGTCGTTACGGGATATAAAGGTAGGCGAAAAACGGACCAAAGGAAAACTTAAAGCGGGAAAAGTTAAGGCTTTTCTGGTAATCCAATGGCCATCAGTCAACTCTGAGCTTTCTTATTTTTCACCATTCACTTTTGTTGCAGCTGCTTTTTCGCGTTCGATACGACTCAACCTGCCTGTTCTGTACACCAGGGGGCTTGCGCTGTTCCGGATGGCAGCTACCGCGCGGAAAATCCGGGACTTACTTTATATATTGTCGGTTCAAAGCTTCTTAACCCCTAAACACTCTAGTATAGCAGCGAAATGTAAATTTTGACTTTTACCCTTATGAATAGACTCACGGCGAAACTGTTACTGATAATGATTGCTGGACTACATATCGGTTGTAGCTCAGCCCGCCATACCTTTAAAAACTACTATGGTGCTTTGATTGACAAAAATTACCCACGAGCCGCAAGCTATTTATCCGATTCTTGTAAAATCAAGCTCGCCAAGCTTAGACCTGACATGGATATTAATCAAACTGTCCAGATAGCATTTTATTCAAATCTTAAATCCTATGAAATCGGCCAATTACAACACGTTGGGGATTCGCTTCTTTTAGCGATGAAAGTCACCACAACCGATGGAGAGGTCCATATTTTTGATAAAGACCAGGGAGGAAGTACGGTTTCGGGTGGCAACCGGGATAATGGAAAAAGAATGGTATATGATTCAAGATATCGCTTGTATAGGGTAGGCGGTCACTGGAAGATAGACACCCCCTACTGCCGCAACTTTCGTTAACCCGGCCAGCGGTTTATGTTGAAAATAACAGTTACAGAACAGGTCGAGGAAACGTACAAAATGTAGACTATTTTTAGGCTGAAGGTTCCAAGTGACGGATTTCCCGGGGACGGTGCCGTACGAAATGGCAAAATTGCCCACCCTGATGAAAACGTATTAATTGAGCTGGTATCCCCATAAAAACGCAAACATGAGTCATCCCGAATTTTAGGGGGTTGACAACAAGGGGCCTCCTTTCTTAGCTTTGAGCATCACCACAACGCCAAAGCCAGAAAGGAGGCCTTATTATGTGCCAAGCACAAGAACAAAATAACCATACCGCAGCAAAAAATGCAACCGCAAATGCAACCGCTGCCGACTTCATCACCCAAAAAGTCCGTCAGTATCTCCAACCCATTGAAAACCAACTGAATCAGTCGCTCGATAAGCGACTCGTGACCACCTTTACCAA
>NZ_KB893579.1 GCF_000374085.1 Spirosoma spitsbergense DSM 19989
GGCAGATAGAAACCCTGTTTGGTGCCTTCAAATCCAGAGGCTTTGATTTAGAAGGGTGTGGCCTAACCAAGCATCATCGCCTTCGTCGGCTGTTGTTTATCTTGTCAATGAGTCTGATTTGGGCCCTTGAAACGGGCGAGTGGCTCATCAAAGCGGGTCATAAAATACCAACCCGCAACTTGACAGGCCGATGCCAAGCGTTGTTTAGTTTATTCCGTCACGGTTTAGATGAACTGCGCGATAGAATCCTTAAAGGCCAACCTGTTGGCCACCTTGTACCACTTTTGTCCTGTACTTAGGTTCGTTACATAAAAAATCAACGTGACGGCTGTTCCTGGTACGTCGCTCAGGCACTACCATATGCCCGACAGGGTGATCTTCTGGTATTGACCAATCATTTTCAGGTACGAAAACGGTAAACCGCATTTTTTTTTCGTACCTTTGCGGCCACGTTTTACGCAGGGGGTTCGTCCTCCAATCAAAACTTACAAGCACAAATGGCTGTTAAAATTCGTTTAGCGCGTCGTGGACGCAAAAAAATGGCGATGTACGACATCGTGATCGCGGAGTCAACCTCCCCACGCGATGGCCGGTTTATCGAGAAAATCGGTACGTACAACCCCAACACCGACCCCTCGACGGTCGTATTAAAGTCGGAACGGGCTGTTTACTGGCTCATGGTTGGTGCCCAGCCGACGGATACCGCGCGTTCGGTATTGTCGCACGAAGGTATCATGTACCGCAAGCACCTGCAGGTGGGCGTTAACAAAGGCGCTATTTCGCAGGAGCAGGCCGATGAGAAATTCCTGACCTGGCAGGAAGGCAAACAGGGTCGTAAAGACACTGCTGCCGGAACCAAATCGCAGACCAAAGAGCAGGCTCGTGCCACTCGTCTGGAGACTGAGAAAAAGGTGAGCGAGGCTCGTGCGGAAGCAATTGCCAAAAAGAACAAGGTAGAAGAACCCACAGTGGAAGCTGCGGTAGTGGAAGCTCCTGTTGTTGAGGAAGAAACGGCTCCGGTTGCCAAAGCGCCTGTAGCAGAAGCAACGCCCGTAGTGGAAGCAACGCCCGAAGCTCCTGTAGCGGAAGAAACAACTCCTGTAGTGGAAGCGGCTCCTGTAGCGGCTGAAACTCCAGCTGCCGAAGCGTCGCCTGTTGCTGAAGAAGTGGCTCCTGAGCCAGCAGCACCAGCCGCCGAAGCGCCTGTAGCCGAAGAAACGACTCCAGCGGTAGAAGAAGCCGCACCGGCAGAAACCCCCGTTGCTGCTGAAGAAGCACCGGCAACGGAAGCAGCTGCTGAGGAAAAACCCAAAGCGGAATAATTTTTCGACAAAATCGGTAAGAAAGAGCCTGTTCGATTCTGGACAGGCTCTTTTTGTGAACAACGCGGTTAACCGGTGTCCCGGTGGAAAGCCGCCAACAACTGCGACTCTCTAGTTGCGTTACTTATGACAAAAGACGATTGCTACCAACTGGGCCACATTACCAAAACGCACGGCGTCAATGGTGAACTGGTACTTTTTCTGGATGTTGATACCCCCGCCGAGTATGCCGACCTGGCCTCAGTACTGCTGGAGGTACGGGGTGAATTGATTCCGTATTTTATAGAGTCGATTGCTATCGTAAAGGGTAGTCGGGCTATTGTGGCCTTCGAGGATATCGACTCCATGGAGCAGGCCGAGCGGCTTATCAATTGCGGAGCGTTCCTGCCGCTGGATGAACTGGAACCTATTACCGACGCAACCCGCTTTTACTTTCATGAAATTGTAGGGTATCAGATCGTTGATGCCGAAGCGGGCGAGCTCGGCACTGTGCGGGGTGTATATGCCATGAATGCCCAGGACCTGATTGCGATGGATTACCTCGGCAAAGAAGTGCTGATTCCCATCAACAGCGACATCGTTCGAACGGTGGACCGGGCCAGTCAGAAGCTCAACGTGGCCCTGCCCGATGGGTTGTTGGCCATCTATATGGAGGAAGGAAAGGAGACGGATAAACCCGAAACGGAAGAGGATGCTGACCAGCGGGATGCCGCTCATGGTGATGAAACCCCGGACGATACCGATGAGGATTGATATTATCACTTGCCTGCCAAAGCTCCTGGAAAGCTTTTTTGCCCATTCTATTCTGCAACGGGCGCAGCAGGGCGGCTACGTGGAGGTGGTAGTACATGACCTGCGCGACTACACTGCCGACAAACACCGGCGCGTAGATGACTACGCCTTTGGTGGAGGAGCCGGTATGGTGATGCAGATTGACCCGATTGCCCGCTGCATCCGGGCTCTGCAAAGCGAACGCACCTACGATGAGGTTATTTATATGACGCCCGATGGTGTGCGTCTGAATCAGCAAACGGCGAATGCGTTATCGCTGCGGCAAAATCTGATCATCCTGTGCGGCCATTACAAAGGGGTTGACGAGCGCGTTCGGGAACTGTTCGTTACCCGCGAAATCAGCATTGGCGATTACGTACTGAGCGGGGGCGAACTGGCGGCCTGTGTCCTGTCCGATTCCCTGATCCGGCTGTTGCCCGGCGTACTGAATGATGAGACATCCGCCCTCACAGATTCGTTTCAGGATAACTTGCTGGCCCCCCCCGTCTACACCCGCCCGGCTGATTTTGAAGGGCATGAGGTACCCGCTATTCTTCTATCGGGGCATGAGGCTAAGATTGATGCGTGGCGTCACGAACAGGCCCTTGAACGTACGCGAACAAGAAGGCCGGATTTGCTGGAGGAACAGGCTCCCGAACCGAACGCCTGATTTCTGGTTGTATTTGTAGACAATCAACCAATTATATGCAACTTTTAGTCGTAGGGGCTACGGGTGGGACCGGAAAGCAGGCCGTTCAGCAGGCACTGGAACGGGGTCATTCCGTTACTGCCTTTGTCCGTGATCCCGCCAAATTAGGTATTCAGCACCCAAACCTAACTGTTTTGACCGGCAATGTACTGAACCCTGAAACGCTGTTGCCCGCCGTTCGTCGGCAGGACGCCGTGATTTGTTCGCTCGGCGGCCGACCTGGTCAGCTGGACCACTCCGTATCAGAAGGGACGAAGAACCTGATTGAGGCCATGAGACTGGCTGGTGTCCGTCGGTTGCTGGTGGTTTCCTCTCTGGGGGTGGGCGATAGTTACGCGAGTGCCCCACTACTCAGTAAACTATTCATCAAAACATTCCTGAGTGGCCCCATGGCGGAGAAAGAGATTCAGGAACAGGCCATTCGGGAGAGTAAGTTGGACTGGCTGATTGCCCGCCCAACCCGGTTGCTCGATGGGAAGGCAACGGGTAATTACAAGGTGGCAGAAACTATGGATTTTTCGGTCTTCAACATGCCCCGCATCAACCGGGCCGACGTGGCGGCTTTCCTGCTCGACCAACTCACGAGTGACCAGTATCTTCACAAAGCCGTGACCATCACGGATAAATGACTTGTAGTGGGTTTAGGAAACCGGCCCTATAAGCACTATTCCACCGGATGCGAACTCACAATTTTGCAGTCGCAGCGTTTGGTTTCGGCGGGTAACGTAACGGGCTTGTCGAAGATGCTTTTGGGGTCCAGCTTCCGGGAAAAGGTCGTGTATTTCTCCTTCAACACCTTTCCCGATTCATCGAAAGCCACGATTTTTACGGATATATCCTTATGAGACCGGTTCGATAAGTTATGAACGGCCACGTTGACCGTGGAGGTGACCAGTATATTATCCAGGTTTGAACAGTCTACCGTCAGGTCAATCGTTTCGGGCAAAAGAGACGTGTTGTTCTGACGGGAAATAATAAATAGGGCAACACCGCCTACAAGGACGATAAGCAATACAATTCTGACTAGTGATTTCATGAGTGGTTAGTAATTGATGCAAGCTAGGGGTTACTATCTTCCAGCGCTTTCTGGGCTTCCCGTTCCCGGCGTTTCTGCTCCCGGCGTTCCTGCCGTAGTTGTTTGCGGGTCTTTACGGTATCGGCAGGGGCAGGTTCTCCAGTGGCTCTGTCCGGGCGCTCAGGCTGCACTGTAGTCTGTTCCGTATCGGTTGGCTTCTCGTCTGCTTTCCGGCCTTTGAACAAACGACGGAAGAAGTTGCCGATACCCGTTTCTCCCTCATCCAGGTCGATGTCTGCCGGGTCGGTCATCAGACTGTCGGGTAACGACAGCGAATCGGTCGGCGCCACTTCCCGGCGGAGTCCTTCCCGTAGCCGAACATCGTAGAAACCATAGGCTCCGGAGTCGGGCGCAGTAAGGCCACGCTTCGCCATGATGCGGCCAATGAGTCTAAAATACCCGCGTACGCCACGGGCCTGAAGGGTACCGCCCGGAATAAACCAGTTCAAGGCTGCTTTGGGTCGGGGAACTACAAAGGCGAGGAAGATACTTTCGCCCAGATTCAGATTGGCCGGGCTTTTGGCAAAGTAATACCGGGCTGCTTCGCCAATGCCGTATACGTTGCGTCCCCACTCAATGATGTTGAGGTACACTTCATACATCCGTTCTTTAGAAACGATGTGTTCATTTTCGATCAGCCAGACAATTAAAATCTCCTCTACCTTCCGCGACAGGGTTTTATTTCGGTTTAGAAACACGTTTTTAACCAGCTGCATGGAAACCGTACTGGCCCCTCTTTTGAAGGATTTTTCTTTAAAGTTGGTAGCAATCGATACCCGGAATGCCTTTTCGTTGAACCCGTTGTGGGTAAAGAAATTATAATCTTCTGACGTTAGAAGCGCATTACGCAGATCGGGAGCAATCTGGTTCAGGGGCGTAAAATCCGGGTTTTCCGGGCCAACCCGAATGGTGCGTACGGGTTTCCCTTTCTCGTAGGGGGTATAATCGAATGGTCGGTTGATGGCAGAGAAATCAGTTTGCCCCATCTTCAGAATGCGGAACCCATCGGCTGTCAGGCCCGATTCAAATTTGACGGAATCCGGTAAGGCTGTGTCTAGCTGAAAAGCGAGGTCATACCTGAGTTTGCCTGCAACCTGCATGCCTTCCAGCGACTCGAATAATCCCTGCGGGAATGAATTGAAGAGAGCCTGGGCATTTATGGCACCGGTATGCAGCTGAACCTCGTATATTTTGACGGGTTTAAGCGTGTATTTTACGAATGGATGTGCGCTGACCTGACCCAGGTGCAGCGTCGATGAGCTATCCACGCCCACGTAGTTTTCACCGACAAACAGGTTGGCATCAATGGCCGCTCGGGGCACAAATACATCCGTACGGGCAATGGCGGGGTGGTTGATGCGTAAATTGGCGACCGACCCTGCTCCTTCCAGCCGAAACTCGCCCCGCGTGCGGTCCACATCCCGGAGTTCGGCCCGCAGGGTATCGGCCTGTATTTTAAGGTTGTATTTCTTCTCGATGTACGGAATTTCAATCGGCTTCGGCCGACCACCCTGCCCCTCGGCGTACAATGCCAGATCGTACTCCCGGTCGCCGGGGTCGGCGGTTCCCGTCAGGTGCCAGGTTGCCTGATTGCCATTCAATTTAATGGTGGAGGTAACGTCTCCGTTGTCGATCAGGGCCGTTCTGGTGAGTAAACTGAGAGTGTCATTGTTGTCCATGGCCCTGAATTCCAGATTGCTGACATTCAGGTCGTCGGGAATTTTAGACAGGATATTATCAATCAGATCCTCGGCAATGTCGGCCAGATTGGTACGCTGAGTTTTCTCGGATACGGTTGATACTGTAGCCGTCGAATCTCGTTTGCGATGCAGCAGGAAGTCTATGTTGCTAATCGAATCCCGTTTTACGACCTGAATCAGCCCGTTTTCGAGCGTCATCTCCGATAGTCCGATTTTTCCTGCCAGCAGGGGCCAGAACCGAACGCCCAGTTCAACCCGACGAATACGGGCGAGGCTATCGCGTTTTTCGGGTACAACCGAAATATCCGTGAAGGCCAGCGAAGTTAAACCAGTGAATTTTGCTGAACCAATACGAACGTCGAGCTGATAATCGCGTTTAGCTTTCCGAATGCCCCGTTCGAGGGCCGTTTTTAGCAGGCTCTCCCGCTTGATATAGGCGAAGCCTACGCCGACGAGAGCCAGCAAAAAAAGGCTTAAAAACACCCAGCCTGCTATACGCAGGGCTTTCTGTTGACGATACGTCATGCTTACTGTTTATGCTCGTAGCTGCAAAGATAAGTTTTTTAGTATTAGGAGTGAGGAGCGAGGAGTTGCTGACGCGTTGACCCTCTCTTGCGTCAGCAACTCCTCGCTCCTCACTCCTCACTCCTAATACTGTCTTTACACTGTCTTTCAGAAATCCAGATGGCAGTTGGTCCAGCCATCGTCGAAGCGGGTACCAAACTGTTTGTAGAAGCCGATGGCGGGTTCGTTCCAGTCCAGCACCTGCCACATCATACCCGTACAGTTTGTTTCACGGGCCATTTCAATGGTTGCATCCAGGAGCAGTTTACCAACACCAAACCCCCGGAATGCCTCCGTCACGATGATATCTTCCAGATACAGCCGTTTTCCTTTCCAGGTCGAATAGCGAAAGAAATAGAGTGCCATACCAACAATCTTCTCACTATCGGAGTCTTCGGCCATAATCATCCCGAACAACGGGCTGGGTCCGAAACCGTCGAGTGCCATTTGTTCAATGGAATTGGTCACCTGGTCGGCAGCCAGTTCATAAACGGCTAGTTCGTTCACTAAAGCAAACGCTTCTGGTACATCTTCGAGGGTACCCGGGCGAATTGAAATCATAGGTTTGTCAGCGATAGAATGGTAGATAACAGGTTGAATAAGTAGCGTTCGCAAGATACTCAATACGCGGGTGGCTCCGATATACTCTTTTGCACTAGGCAATTATATACTTTTGCCATTTCAGCAGGGCCGATTGAAAATCGTCGGGTAAATCGGAATCGAACTGCATCCATTCCTTAGTCCGGGGGTGCGTAAAACCCAGCGATTTGGCGTGTAGTGCCTGTCGGGGTAACAGGGTAAAGGCGTTGCCCACAAAGGCTTTGTAGCTGCCCACCGGATTACCCCGTAAAATACGGTCGCCCCCGTACATGGCATCATTGAAAAGGGGATGGCCAAGGTGCTTCAGGTGCGCCCGGATCTGGTGCGTCCGGCCCGTTTCCAGGTTGCATTGCAGCAGGGTGACGTAACGCAGTTCTTCCAGCGTTTTGAAATGGGTAACGGCCCATTTCCCTTTGCTTTCATCGTCGTAAATGGTCTGTACTTTTCGATCTTTCAGACTGCGGCCAATGTATCCTGTAATGGTGCCATCGGGTGGATTGGGAATGCCCCAAACCAGTGCGTTGTAGGTTCGTTCGATGGTGTGTTCAAAAAACTGCCGGGCCAGGTGCGTCATCGCGAACTCGGTTTTGGCAATCACCATCAGCCCCGACGTGTCTTTATCGATTCGGTGTACCAGACCCGGCCTGATGTTCCCGTTTCGGGTAGTGGGCAGGTTCTGAAAATGATAGACCAGCGCGTTGACCAGCGTACCATCCCAGTTACCGTGAGCCGGGTGTACCACCATGCCCGCCGGTTTGTTCAACACCAGCAACTCGTCATCTTCGTAGACGATAGTGAGCGGAATATTTTCGGGTTTGATGTCCGTATCGCGGGGCGGGTGCGGCAGCGAGATGGTAATGACATCCGACGGTTTTATTTTATAACTGGCCTTCGTCAGATTCCCATTCACCCGAACCGATTCGGCATCGATAGCGGCCTGGATTTTGGTACGCGTGGCATTTTGCAACCGGTCCATCAGGAAGCGGTCAATCCGTAACAGGCTCTGGCCTTTGTCCACCACAATGCGGTGGTGTTCGTATAATTCGTCGTCTTCGGGTAATTCGTCTTCTGTTTCCGCTACCATTTTCTCAGCTTTGCAAGCTTACCAGTCAAACCGCAAAAATACGGATTATGGACGAACTTGCCCGGCAACTGGCTCAATTGACCGGAAACTCTCCCATTCAGTGGCTTACGGACCCGTTTCCTGAACCGGTTACTATCCGCTTAGGACTGAAACGCGACGACTTGCTGCATCCACTGGTATCGGGCAACAAGTGGCGCAAGCTGAAATACAACCTGCTGGCCGCCCGTCAGCAGGGGTTATCCACGCTACTGACGTTTGGCGGTGCCTACTCGAACCATCTTTACGCCACAGCGGCTGCCGGGAAGGTATTTGGTTTCAACACCGTTGGCATAGTTCGGGGCGACGAATTGGCCCATAAGCCGCTGAATGCTACGCTGAGTTTTTGCCAGTCGTGCGGGATGCACCTGCATTTTGTGACCCGACTGGACTATCAGCGCAAAGACGACCCGGCATTTCAACTTGAATTGATGCAGCTGTTTAGGCTCTGCTACATCCTGCCCGAAGGCGGCACCAACGAACTGGCCATCCGGGGTACAGCCGACCTTATACCCGAATTAATAACACAACTTGGTTTTGCCCCCGATTACGTTTGTTGCCCGGTGGGCACGGGTGGTACAGTAGCCGGATTGGCGCAGTCTGCCCCGGCCGAAACAACTGTACTCGGATTTATGGCCCTCAAACTCCCGGAGCCTACGCCCAACCTAAACTGGGTTCAACTGACTGATTACCATTTCGGTGGCTACGCGAAAACCAAGCTCGAACTGCTGAGTTTTATTCGCGCTTTTGAACAAAAAAATGGCATTCTGTTGGAGCAGGTATACACCGGTAAGATGCTGTACGGAATTTACGACCTTGCCCGAACCGGGTATTTCCCAGCCGGGGCTACCGTAGTGGCCGTGCATACGGGGGGCTTACAGGGACGGAGCGGAGAGTTGGATGCGTGATGTCTGGATTCTCATACGAGAATGCGTAGCTACACGATCGGGGTTCTACGTTCCGCTTCAGGAAGATATCTTACAACAACGTTTTGGCGCTTGGCGAAGAAGCGGATTTCGAAGATCTAAATTGTCTGCCACATTGAACTGAACTTGATACGAAGCAGAAAGCTTCAGTAAACCGCAAAACCCGCGTTTTTGCCAAACGCCTGTTAGCGGTAGTATTTTTGCTATTCATCTAATTTTCCTTTTAATTAAATGATTGTCTAAATTCTATTGGAGAAAAATTCGTCTTACTCTTAAACAATTTGCTAAATGATTGAGGATGTTCAAATCCTAAGCTATATGCAATTTCGTTTACGGACAAATCTGTCGTTGATAGTTTTTCTTTGGCCAAATCTATTAACTTGTCGTGAATAAATTGTTTAGTGCTTTGTCCTGTTAGCATTTTCAGTAAATGGCTTAGATAATTTGCTGAAATATTTAGATTACCAGCAATGAGTTCTACTGTAGGAATTCCTTTAATTGCTAAATCGACATTATTAAAATATCCTGTTAGAAAAGTGTCCAGCTGATTTAAAATCCTGTGATTGTCTTTTTTTCTTGTAATGAATTGTCGATTGTAAAATCTGTCAGAATAAGTAAGTAATAAGTCAAGTTCTGCAATAATTACGCTTTGGCTAAAATTATCGATATTAGAGTGGTACTCTTGCTCTATGTTTTTTATAATTTCTATAATTTTTTTTTCTTCTTTGTCTGATAAAAATAACGCTTCGTTTGCATCGTAGCTAAAAAACTCATATTGTTTTATCTTCTTTGCTAATGCAGTTCCCCAAAGAAAATCTGGATGAATTAGCAAGAGCCATCCCGAAAGTTTTAATTCAATCCCTTTTTCAAATTCTACTCTAAATACCTGTTTGGGAGCAATAAATGAAAAAATCCCTTCATCGAAATCATATTCCAATTGTCCGTATTTTACTTTTCCGTTGAAATTTGTTTTTAGTGAAATTGAATAGAAATCAAGTTTTAGGTTTACTTTACTTTCAAATGGTTCCCTTTTGATGGATTCATAATCAACTAAACTAATTAACGGATGCATAGGTTTGGGTAATTCCATCATTTGATGGAACTGATTTATGGTTTTTATATTTTGCGTGATTATCATTTAAGATTTTAATAATTTATCTACTGGTTTACTTATCTGTTTCAATAAAAAAGCTGGTGCCAATCTGCTTAAAATCTTTATTGCTTTTACAGAACCTGGTGATATTTCGAGCTGATTTTTTGCTATACCTTTTAAAGTAATCGAAACCAATTTATCAGGATTCATAAACGTTTTATTGTCAACATCATCTGTAAATTTGTCATTCAATGGTGTTTTTACTGCTGGAGCTACCAACTCAAATATTTTAATACTTGTATTTTTCAATTGTACACGCAAGGATTTTGTATAGGATCGTAATCCTGACTTTGTTGCACCGTATATGGGTGATATTGGAAATGGGACAAGTGCAAGACCAGATGTAACATTGATTATGGCAGATGTTTTTTGTGTTTTCAAATGCGGGAGAAATTGTTGTACCATTCTAATTGGACCCGATAAATTTATATCTATTTCTCTGGTAATGTCTTCTAATCCAATGTTAAGATTGTTTAAATTAATTTTCCTCATTTCACCAGCATTATTTATAAGCATATTAAGATTTGGAAATTGAGTGATTACTTTTTTGTAAAGTTCAGTTATTGCTTTTGGATCACTTACATCACTTTGAAATGTATAAATTTTGGGTAATAGCTTTTTTGTTTCATCAAGTTTTTCTTGATTTCTGCCTGTAATAATAACAGTGTTTCCCAAAGCAAGTAATTGTTTGGTGAATTCTAGTCCGATGCCACTTGTGCCACCTGTAATTAAAATAGTATTATTATTTAAGTCCATATTATTTCATTTTTATGTCAATGCAAAAGTCTGAAACAACTTAAAGTTATTTGTGTTCAAATCTGTCTTTCTGGTAGCCAAATCTGATATTGTCGAACTGTATAGTTGTCGCTATGGTGTTGCTCTGATATTACCGCTAACTCCTGAATATATGAAAGTTTTGCAGTACTTTCTGTGTTTTTTGGTATCTTTTCAATATAGTATTGTACTATTTCTGCTGTACTTTTTATATTATCGTTGTGTTGGCTAACCCTGGCAAACGTACTATTTATTCGTTAAAACGTAATTTCTACTCTTTTTTCCAAAGCCAGTTGTCCCGTAAATTCCTTACCTTGCTTTCATGGATACGATTTTTACGACCGAGCGCGTCAGACCACTGTTGGCGCGGGTTCGGGACTTTGTTGAAACCGATTTGATTCCGCTGGAAGTGGGCTTTTCGCATCAAAACCTTGGTGCGCTAATTCCCATCCTCGACCAGAAGCGAGACGCGGTCAAAGCCGCCGGGCTGTGGGGGCTTGCCCTCTCCAAAGCCGACGGGGGTCATGGTCTGACGCTCTGCGAGTTTGGACAAATCAGCGAAGTGCTGGCCTACGCGCCGTTCTTCGGGCATTACGTGTTCGGCTGTCAGGCTCCCGACATCGGCAACACCGAACTGCTGCACAACTTCGCGTCGCCGGAATTGAAAGAACGCTACCTCAAACCGCTGATGGCGGGCGAAATTCGTTCCTGTTTTTCCATGACCGAACCCGAATTTGCCGGGTCGAATCCAACGCGTATGGCCACCACCGCCGTGCGCGATGGCGACGAGTACGTGATCAACGGGCGAAAGTGGTTTACCTCGTCGGCTGATGGGGCGGCTTTTGCGGTAGTGATGGCCGTTACGAATCCCGATGCGGCACCGCACCAGCGGGCCAGCATGATTATCGTGCCGACGGATACGCCGGGCTTTGTCATCGAACGCAATATTCCGGTCTTCGGCGAAGCGGGTGAAGGCTGGTTCAGTCATTCCGAAGTGACCTACACCGATTGCCGGGTGCCGGTGTCGAACATTATTGTGGGCGAAGGCATGGGCTTCAAACTGGCGCAGGAGCGGCTGGGACCGGGACGGGTACACCATTGCATGCGCTGGATTGGCAACGCCGAAAAAGCCCTCGACCTGTTGTGCAAACGGGCGGCATCCCGCGAAATTGAAGACGGGGTGATGCTGGGCGAGAAGCAGTTTATTCAGGATTTTATTGCCGAGAGCCGGGCCGAAATTGACGCCAGTCGGCTGTACGTGCTCAACACGGCGCACATGATTGACACGGTAGGCGTGGGCAACGTACGCGATGCGGTGTCTGGCATCAAGTTTTACGTGGCCAACGCTTTTCTGCGCGTCCTCGACCGGGCTATTCAGGTACACGGTGCCCTCGGCGTAACGGACGATGTGGTGCTGTCGGCCATGTACCGGCACGAGCGGGGTGCCCGTATCTGGGACGGAGCCGATGAGGTACACAAGCAGAATCTGGCGGCCAGCATCCTCAAAAAATACGGTCTGGACATCAAGAAAAAGGCCAAAGAGTTGCGCCAATTCCGGCAGATGATGGCGGGGGAGGTGGTACTGGAAACGGCTGGTAAAGGGTAGATACTTAAATGTCTATGTTCCGTGCGTTCCATCAGCGGGCGATTTAAATCACCCGCTGATGGAACGCACGGAACAGCCAGGTTAAATCGCCCTCAACTGACCAAACTTTTCCTTTTTAGATTAAACACCACTGCTTTTATAGATGAGTACTCTCGATGCACCCCGTTCCGTTCGTACTGGCGAAGAACTTGACCTGACTACCCTGAATGAATACCTGGCGCAAAATGCTTCCGATATGGTCGATGTGCTGGAGGTTCGACAGTTTCCAGGGGGGTTCTCCAACCTGACGTACTGGCTCAAAACGGCCAGTGGGGAGTACGTTCTCCGCCGTCCACCCGTTGGGGCAAACATTAAAGGCGGGCACGATATGGGCCGGGAATTTCGGGTGCTGTCCTTGCTGAAAGGCCACTACGACAAAATTCCGGAGCCGATCGTTTACTGCGAATTGCCCGATGTGCTGGGTGCCCCCTTCTACATTATGAGCCGGGTGAGGGGCATTATTTTGCGGGCTTCGATGGCACCAACCCTGAACATCGCCCCGGAGCGGATGCGTCAGTTGTCCGAAGCCCTGGTTGACAATCTGGTCGCCATTCATGCCCTGCCCATCGAGTCGACCGGGCTGATTCAACTGGGTAAGCCCGATGGCTACGTACAACGGCAGGTGGAGGGGTGGATCAAACGCTACCGTAATGCCGAAACGGACTCAATTCCGGCCATGAATCGGGTGGGGGAATGGCTGCACCAGAACTACCCCACCGAACAGGCACCGGCTTTTTTGCATAACGATTACAAATTTGATAACGTCCTGCTTGCCCCTGACCCAGTAACGGGCGAACCAACTCCCGTAATAACGGGCGTACTGGACTGGGAAATGGCTACCGTGGGTGACCCGCTCATGGATTTGGGAGCTACCCTGGCCTACTGGTCGGAAGTAACGGATAGCCCCGCCTATAAAAACTTCAACCTGACGTGGTTACCGGGTAACCTGACCCGGCAGGAAGTGGTAGCCCGGTACGCCGAACGTAGTGGCCGCGACCTGAGCGGTATCCTGTTCTACTACGTGTTTGGGCTGTATAAAAATGCCGTGATTGCCCAGCAGATTTACGCTCGCTGGAAGCAGGGCCACAGTCAGGATGCCCGCTTCGGTCACCTGTTGCCCATGATTATGGAACTCGCCCAGAAAGCGGCTGACTCCATCGAGCGGGAGAATGACCTGTTTTTAAGCCATTAACCGACTATGCAGGTGGTGGTTAGCCTGCTCCTTTTTACCAATACTATCAATAACTCAGTACTAAAACTATTTCATGAACAGACGGAATTTTATTAAAAGCAGCTCTGTAGCGAGTGTTTCGGCGGCTTCGCTTACGGCCGCAGCCTGTGCTTCTCCCAAAAAGGCCGATTCATCAACGGATACCACCGTTTTTACCGACGACTTTGATCTGAACGAAGTAACCATCGGCGAGTTGCAGAAAAAAATGCAGTCGGGGGCGGCTACGGCTGCGTCCCTAACCCAACAGTATCTGGACCGGATAGACGCTGTCGATAAAAAAGGTCCTGGCCTGAATGCCGTCATTGAAATCAATCCCGATGCGCTGACGATGGCCAAAGCGATGGATGAGGAGCGAAAAGCGGGTAAAGTGCGGGGACCAATGCACGGTATCCCTATCCTCATCAAGGACAACATCGACACTGGAGACCAGATGATGACGACCGCCGGGGCTTTAGCGTTGGAAGGCCACAAAGCAGCCAACGATGCTTTTGTCGCTAAAAAATTACGGGAAGCCGGGGCAGTGATACTGGGTAAAACGAACCTGAGTGAGTGGGCCAACTTCCGCTCCACCCGGTCGAGCAGTGGGTGGAGCAGCCGGGGCGGGCAAACGCGTAACCCCTACGTGCTGGACCGTAGCCCGTGCGGGTCCAGTTCGGGTTCCGGGGCGGCTGCCGCAGCCAACCTATGTGCCGTTGCTGTGGGTACCGAAACGGATGGGTCGGTCATTGCGCCCTCGTCGTTTTGTGGGCTGGTCGGTATCAAACCCACGGTGGGTCTGGTGAGCCGCAGTGGGATTATTCCCATCTCCAAAACGCAGGATACCGCCGGGCCGATGGCCCGAACCGTAACGGATGCCGCTATTTTGCTGGGTGCCATGACCGGTGTCGACCCAACCGATGCTGCCACGATAGAAAGCACCGGTAAGAGTGCTACCGACTATACGCCGTTTCTGAAAACCGGTGGGTTGTCGGGCAAGCGTATCGGTGTCGAAAAGTCGTTTATGGAAGGGCAGGAGGGCGTAGTCTCGTTGTACAAACAGGCTATCGACGTACTGAAAAAACAGGGCGCAACGGTCATTGAGGTAGAACTGCTCAAGAGTATTCGGACGGTGGGCGGAGCCGAGTTTACCGTGTTGCAATACGAATTTAAAGATGGGGTGAACAACTACCTGTCTACTGCCAACGAGGGCGTTAAGACGCTGGCGGATGTGATTGCCTTCAACAAAAAGAACGAAGCCAAAGCCATGCCCTTCTTTAAGCAGGAAACGCTCGAAAGCAGTGAGGCCAAAGGCGGTTTATCCAGTAAAGAGTACACCGACGCGGTTGCCAAAACGCGGGGTTCACGCCAGCTTATCGATAAGCTGATGGCCGACAATAAACTGGATGCCATTTGTGGGACCAGTATCGGCTTTGCGGGGTGCATCGACCTGGTAAACGGCGATTATGACACCGGCTTTTACTTCTGTCCCCCGGCGGCTATGGCGGGATATCCGCACATCACCGTTCCCATGGGCAACGTTCATGGATTACCCGTTGGGTTTTCGTTTATTGCCGGTGCCTGGCAGGAAGGACCGCTCCTGGCGATGGCCTACGACTACGAACAGGCATCGAAAAAACGAACTAAACCGACATTCATTACCTCCCTGATTCCGGGCTGATTTGTCCCGAATAATGGCTTGTTTCACTGAATCACATAAATTGGACACATGAAATCAATTATTCCAGGACTTATTGCCTGCTTTCTTGCCGTTAGTTCGGGCTTTTCTCAATCTTCTGTCAGTAATGGAAAGCCATTACCGCGCATCGGTATTGCGGGGCTGGGCATCGAATCCAGCACGTTTTCTCCGGCCGTTACGCACGAAGAAGCTTTTCACGCCAAATATGGCCCGGAGGTGTTTACGTCTTATCCGTTCCTGAGTGCCAGCTCTGCTTTGCGGCAACAGGCTACGTGGCTACCGGCACTGGTTGGCAAATCGTTGCCCGGTGGTGCCGTAACGCGGGAAGCGTACGAGTCGCTGGTGGGGAAAGTGCTGGATTCGCTCAAAAAAAATGGGCCTTACGATGGCCTGTATTTCGACATTCACGGAGCCATGAGCGTTGTGGGACTGGATGACCCGGAAGGGGATTTTATTACCCGCATCCGTAAGGTAATCGGGTATAAGACACTCATTTCCACGTCTATGGATCTGCACGGTAACGTGTCGTGGCGGCTGGCGAAAAATACGGATTTGATGACCTGCTACCGGATGGCCCCGCACGAGGATGCTATGCAAACGAAAGAGCGGGCGGTAACTAATCTGCTGGAACGCCTGAAAAGCGGTAAAGGCAAACCTGCCTACAAAGCCTGGATTCCTATCCCGATTCTGCTGCCGGGAGAACAAACCAGTACGCGCATCGAGCCGGGAAAAAGCCTGTATCATCAGGTAGCTCCCCTGGCCGATAATCAGCCGGGTATAGTAGATGCCGCCATCTGGATTGGCTACGCCTGGGCCGATGAACCGCGAAACCACGCCGTGGTCATGGTGACCGGCGATGATAAGGCCAGGGTGACCAAAGCGGCTGAGCAGCTGGCGAATGCCTTCTGGAACGCACGAAACCAGTTCGACTTCGTAGCGCCCGTTGGCACGCTGGAGAAATCCCTCGCCGATGCCCTGGCCAGCAAAAAACACCCCTTTTTTATCAGCGATACCGGCGATAACCCAACGGCCGGTGGCGCGGGCGACGTGACCTGGACACTCACGCAGTTACTCGCCCGGCCTGAGTTCAAACAGGCCGACGGCCCTTCGCTGATTTACGCGTCCATTCCCGACCCCGAACTGGTTAAAAAAGCTATGGCCGCCGGTGTGGGTGGTCAGGTTGACGGGGTGGCCGGTGCGCGGGTTGATGCCCGTTTTGCCCCACCCGTTCCCATTAAAGGAACCGTCGAGTCAATTGTGAAGGGTGATGTAAATGCGGAAGTTGAGGTAGTCGTGAAGGTGGGTAGTATCCACGTCATCGTGACGCAGAAACGCAAACCCTACCATAAGGAAGCTGATTTTACCCGCCTGGGCCTCAATCCCCGAACCGCCGACATCGTGGTCGTGAAAATTGGTTATCTGGAACCCGAACTATATGCCATGCAGGCCGGATGGATAATGGCGTTAACACCCGGCGGTGTCAATCAGGATTTAGCCAGTCTGCCCTACAAACGCATCGAACGACCCATGTTCCCGCTCAACAAAAACATGCCTGATCCAAATCTGTCGGCCCAGTTCGTACCGCTTTCGGGCGCGTCGAAGTAGTCATGCTACGGTGATGATGGTAGTTGATATTTTTTTATGATTGTTCTAAAAGTCCTGTTGGGATAGGCGGAACAAAGTAATTAGACAAACTATTGCTATAAGTACCTGCCTACATTGACAGGAGGTACAAGTTAAATCAGTTGAGTCATGCCTAAAGCCATTAAAGGAACGGTGTTTTATACCCTTCCGGAAGCAGCTCAGGAATTGCACATTACGATTGGACGGTTGAAAGGTTATCTGGACCAGAGTCGGTTGATCAGCGAACGCATTGGCCGAACGGAATTTATCAGAGAACAGGTATTGCGAACGTACATGTCCAAACGTGGTCTGACACTCGAATGATGGGGGATGAGTGCCCTGATGCGGTTAAATTTTCCTCGCACACATAGCCAATAAATCGTGCGAAAAGGCAGAAAGCGAATACCCTGAGAATACTGTTTTCTCACCGGGTCATTCGCTTTCTGCTGTAATAGCAATAGGGTTAAGTGGCAAACTGGTGCCGCCAGCTATCAGGCTCGGGCAATCATCCGGTCGAATACTGCGCGTTGTTCCTTCATAGACGCGACCTTATCGGCGGGGTCGGTATGGCATTCGAGGAGTACCCAGCCATTGTACTTCATCTTAACCATATTGTTCAGTAATTGCTGGTACGGGTAATCGGTGCGGTCCAGTTCGCGAACGTGGCAGGTAGCCCCGAACCGGTTTTTGACCAGGTCGAAATTGTACTGAAACCCCTTTCCGTTCAAATCCTGCGGGTTGCAGTTCCAGCATATGGTAGCGTTGGGATGGTTAGCCACGTCCATAATCCGCTTTGTCATCGGCAATTCCTGAGTTTCTTCGCCGTGAACTTCCAGCCGGATCTGCTGGCCCAGTTCCGCGCCGTACCGGGCCAGTTCGTTGAGCGATTCGCCGATCTGGTTGATGGTTTTCTCTACGGGGACTTCTTTGTGCAGGGCGTTGGGCTTCACCTTTACGCCCGTTCCCCCCACATCGGCACTCAGCCGGATAAACTCCTTTGCCCGCTCAATCGACTCGTTCAGCTTGCCCTGGTCTACGTAATCGAACTGCTGGTTTGTTCCCAGGCCAATGAGCTGCACCGGGCTATCGGCAAATCGTTTTTTCACCTCCAGCCGCTGGGCCGCATTCAGATTGGGCATCACGTTGTGGGCATGCTCCACCCGCAACTCCACCCCGTGAATACCGGTATCCGCACAGTTTTTAATTACGGTCGGCAAATCCCAGTCTTTACCCCACAGATAGGTGACAAAACCGAGTTTGACCGCCGGTTTCGCCCGTGTTGCTTCAGCCGCAAAAGCGGGTCCTGCCAGCAGGGAGGCACCCGCCATCAGGGAAATGTCTTTCAGGAATGTTTTTCTATCGATAAGGGACATAAGGGTTGGGATTTAGAGACAGCATTAGAAGAAAAAATAACGCTGCGCCTACCCGTAACAGGCTCTCTGTATCGGCTCAGGCGGGCATACTGGCCCGGCGCAATCGGTCATTGATGGCTCCCCCTAATCCCTGGTTGGGGACCTGTTCCGCGTAGATGGTGTCAATGGGTAAGGAATCCAGCATGCGGAGGTGGGCGAAGAGGTTTTTGGCCGCTTCGTTTATGTCGCCGGTAGGGGAGAGCACTCGTTGACAGTCTGGGGCTATCCCGCCGAAAGGCTGCCGGAAGGCCAGCGCACCGATGCGTTCGGCTGGCTTCGGACTCTCGCCCGGTGCCAGGAGTATCAGCGGTTTACGGGGGGCGTAGTGGCTGCTGAGCATCCCCGGTGCAGCCGGATTTGAGGTAGAATGCGTTCGAACCGAAACGGAGCCAACAACGGCTTCAATCTGTTCCAGGGCCATACCTCCCAACCGAAACACGGTAAGCTGGTTATTTTCGAAACCAATAATGGTGGATTCAAGACCAATGTCTGCCGAACCACCGTCCAGAATATACGGTATCTGGTCGCCCAGCTGATCGGCCACGTGTTGTGCCGTGGTGGGGCTGATGTAGCCAAACGGATTGGCACTTGGCGCGGCCAGGGGGAAATCGAGTGAGCGTAGCAGACTAAGGGTCAGCGGATGCCTTGGAATACGAATCGCTACGGCTGGTAGCCCCGCCGTAACGAGGTCGGGAATCAGGTCGCGTTTGGGCAGGAGCAGCGTGAGTGGACCGGGCCAGAACGTTTCGGCCAGCCGCCGGATCGGTTCGGGAATATGGGTAACGAAGCGGTCCAGTTTACTGAGGGAGTCCGTGTGAACAATGAGCGGATCGAAGGAGGGGCGGTTTTTGACCCGGAAAATCGTCAGTACAGCATCCGGGTCAAAAGCGTTGCCCGCCAGGCCGTAGACGGTTTCGGTAGGAATGCCTACCACATGGCCTGCTTCCAGAAATGCTTTTGCTGCCGCTATATCGGTACCAATCTGTGCCATTCGGTTTTGGATTTATGGTTTGCGGTTTACGGTGCGCTGACGCGTAAAATTCTGATGCGTCAGCCCATCGTAAACCGCAAATCATAAACCATAAACTGGTTTAATGATCTCCGCCGTGTCCATGAACATGCCCGTGCGCCAGTTCGTCTTCAGTGGCTTCCCGAACTTCCATAATTTCGACGTCGAAAAATAGATTCTGGTCAGCCAGCGGGTGGTTAGCGTCGACAGTTACGAATTCGGGGTCAACTTTCGTGACGGTAATAACCTGCCCTTCGTTGGTTTCAAACTGCATACCTACTTCGATCTCCTGTCCGCCGAACGCTTTGCGGGGTACTTCTTCCAATAGAGCGGGATCGCTTACCCCGTAGCCCTTTTCGGGCGAAACGTCAATCTGGAAATGATCGCCTGTACTATGTCCTTCCAGCCCTTCTTCCATGCCTGGAATCAGGTTGTTAGCGCCATGCAGGTAGTAGAGCGGATCGCTTCCCTCGCTGGTATCCAGCACATTGCCTTTGCTATCACGTAGCGTATAGTGGATGCCCGCTACTTTGTCTTTTGCTATAATCATGGTATTTTCTGCTGAATTTTTTTTCTTTACTACAACAACAGAATAGACAAAGTTACTTTTGATCGGGTCATAATTTTTGAAAGGTTGATTTATTCCGGCAATTCGGTCATTGACTGGTCGGTTGGTTTGTCGTCGAATTCTTCGGGTTCGTCGTCAAGCGTATCGCGGACTTTTTCCAGAAACGACTTTATTTTTTGCAGCTTCCCGATGTAGCGGGCGTTTTCTCGTCGCCGTTCATCCCGTTGTTTCAGGTATTCGCGGGCACCGGGAAGGGTATATTTCTGCCGGTCGATCAGGTCAAGAATCTCCGTGAGGTGGTCGATGTCGGCCTGGGCGTAAATGCGGTCGCCGGAGCGGTTTTTCTTTGGCTGGAGCGTTTTGAACTCTTTTTCGTAATAACGAAGCTTGGAGGCATTGATGCCGAATCGCTCGGCTACTTCTGTGATGCTGTAATACAATTTGCCGCTACCTTCCATGCTACAAACTTGCTGACCTTCGGGTAAACCTGCAAGTTTTTGGCGTAAATTTGTCGTTCGGTTGGTAAGTTAGCCAGTCGGTGAGTCGATCCGTTAACCACTTACTGAGTCAACAAGTTAGCCAGCATTTAGTTATTGGATTAACCTACTGACTGATCGATTTACTGATTTATCAACTGTTTGACTAATAAACCGTCTGACTCACTAACTGTCTGACTGATTGATAAACTGTATTATGACTTCCCACGAAATACGTCGGCACTTTCTCGAATTTTTCCAATCCAAACAACACCTGATTGTGGGGTCGGCCCCACTCGTTGCCAAGAATGACCCCACCCTGATGTTCAACAACTCAGGCATGGCGCAGTTCAAGGATTTTTTCCTCGGCAACGGCACTCCCCCGGCCAAACGGGTGGCCGATACCCAAAAGTGCCTGCGCGTATCGGGAAAGCATAACGACCTGGAAGATGTAGGCTTCGATACCTATCACCATACCATGTTCGAGATGCTCGGTAACTGGTCGTTTGGGGATTACTTCAAAAAAGAAGCCATCGAATGGGCGTGGGAACTGCTTACGGACGTATATGGCCTGCCCAAAGACCGGCTCTACGTGTCGGTTTTCGAAGGCGATAAGAAAGACAATGTACCCTTCGACCAGGAAGCGTTCGACCTCTGGAAACCCATCGTGGGCGAAGAGCGGATCATCTACGGCAACAAGAAAGATAATTTCTGGGAGATGGGCGAGACCGGTCCCTGCGGTCCCTGCTCCGAGATTCACGTCGATTTACGGTCGCCGGAAGAAGTCGCCGAAAAATCGGGTAAGGAACTGGTCAACGCTGACCATCCGCAGGTGGTCGAAATCTGGAATCTGGTATTCATGCAGTTTAACCGCAAGGCCGATGGCTCACTGGACCCGCTACCCGCCCGCCACGTCGATACGGGTATGGGTTTCGAGCGGTTGTGCATGGCCATTCAACAGAAGCGCTCGAACTACGATACCGACGTATTTACCGGAACGATTCGTGTTATCGAAGAGATTTCAGGCCTTACCTACGAAGCAGGAACCAGCAAGCAGGACGTAGCCATGCGCGTTATTGCCGACCACATTCGGGCGGTGTCGTTCGCCATTGCCGATGGGCTGGTGCCCAGCAACGCCAAAGCCGGGTACGTTATCCGGCGGATTCTGCGCCGGGCCATCCGCTACGGGTACTCATACCTGAACCTGACCGAGCCGTTCATGACCAAACTAGTGCCCACGCTGGCCCTGCAGTTTGCCGATGTGTTCCCCGAACTGAACGCCCAGCGCGATTTTGTGGCTACCGTCATCCGCGAAGAAGAAATCGCGTTCCTGCGGACGCTTGGTACCGGTCTGGGCCGTCTGGATCAGATTATTACTGATATGGGCAAAGACGGGAAGATAGAGATTCCCGGTGAAACGGTTTTTGAACTCAATGATACCTTCGGCTTCCCGGCTGACCTGACCGCGCTGATTGCCCGCGAAAAGGGGCTAAGTATCGACGAAGCCGGCTTCCAGAAGGCGTTGCAGGAGCAGAAGGCCCGGTCGCGGAAAGATGCTACCTCGTCGGCAGGCGACTGGATTGAACTGGCTGAACTGGATGATAAAGTCGAATTCGTTGGGTACGACCAGCCCGAAACGGAAGCGCATGTGGTGAAATACCGTAAAATCCAGAATAAACAGGGGACTCAAATACAGGTCGTGCTCGATAAAACGCCGTTCTACGCCGAATCGGGCGGGCAGATCGGCGATACGGGCACGCTGCGTCTGTTCGTTGGGCCAGAAGAGATTGGTTCGCTTACGGTGCTGGATACGAAGAAAGAAAATGACTTGGTCATTCATATCGTGGAGGCCGTGACGGGTATTGACGAGCTGCTGACCGAAGTTGATTCGGTCTATGCCGCCATCAACGTCCAGCGTCGCGACCTGGTCGCCAGCAACCACTCGGCTACGCACCTGTTGCATTCTGCTTTGCGCGAGGTGGTGGGTACGCACGTAGCCCAGAAGGGTTCGTACGTTGGTCCCGATGCCCTGCGGTTCGATTTCTCGCACTTCAGCAAGGTGACAGACGAGCAACTAACCGAAGTAGAGCGCATTGTAAACGAGAAAATCCGGGAGAATATCAAGCTGGATGAGAAACGCAACGTGCCCATCGAACAGGCTAAAGCACTGGGCGCTACGGCCCTGTTTGGTGAGAAATACGGCGATTTTGTTCGCGTCATCACCTTCGATCCCGGCTACTCGGTGGAGCTTTGCGGGGGCACGCACGTACCGGCTACGGGCCACATTGGTCTGTTCAAACTCACCAGCGAAGGGTCTGTTTCGACGGGTATCCGGCGAGTGGAGGCCAAAACCTCGGCGGGTGCCGAAGCCCTTATCAATGAGCAGATGGCGGTGGTTTCGGAATTGAAAGAGCTACTGAAAGCCCCTAAAGACATCATAAAAGCGGTGCAGTCGTTGCTCGATGAGCGGACTGCGTTGCAGAAACAGATTGAAGCCCTGCAAAATGAAAAGGTCCAGCAGTTGAAAAACCAGTTGCTGGAGAAAATAGAAGCTGTGAATGGCCACAGCAGACTGGTAGAGCGGGTAGACGTTCCCAACGCCGACGCGCTGAAGCAACTGGCCTACGACCTGAAGGCCAAAGTGGATAACCTCGCGCTGGTGCTGGGTGCCGACATCAACGGCAAACCGCAACTGGCGGTGATGCTGCCCGATTCGCTCATTCAGGACAAGAAAATGAACGCCGGTCAGGTCGTGAAAGAACTCGCCAGAAACATCAAAGGGGGCGGGGGCGGACAGCCTTTCTTTGCCACGGCGGGCGGGACTGACTCATCCGGGCTGGATGCCGCTCTGGCGCAGGGTAAAGAGTTGCTGGGGTAACCCATTATTTGATGATTTTTCAACCCTATAAGGTCTTTGAGACCTTGTAGGGTTTTTATATAACCGTAACAAAGTCCATGAAAAAACTCGTGTTATTGCTGGCGTTGGTTAGTCAGGCTGTTGTCGGCCAGTCACTCTCTGCCGCTGAAAAAAGTGTTCTGACTACCGTAACAGCGCAAATGCCGCAAACCGAATCCTTTCTGGAAAAGGTTGTCAATATAAACAGCGGCACGCTCAACAAGGAGGGCGTACGGCAGGTAGGCGATATGATGGGGGATGAGTTGAAAAAACTTGGCTTCACCATCGAGTGGGTTACCCTGCCCGACTCGCTCAACCGGGCGGGGCATCTGGTAGCCACCCGGCGGGGTAACAAGGGTAAAAAACTGTTCCTGATTGGCCACCTGGATACGGTGTTCGAGAAGAGTTTGCCGATGGAGCCATTCACCCGCTTGAACGACTCGACCGCTTCGGGGCAGGGCGTAAACGACATGAAAGGGGGCGACGTACTGGTTATTGCCGCCCTTAAAGCACTGCATACCCAAAAACTGCTGGACGATACCAGTATCACCGTTTATTTTACCGGCGACGAAGAGAGTTCGGGCGGAATCGAAAGCCGCCTGGATTTCATCGAGCGGGCCAAACAGTCCGATGCGGCTCTGGCCTTTGAAACGGCGCAGGGCCTCAAGAGTGTTACAACGGGTCGGCGGGGGTCGAGTAGCTGGACACTAACCGTAAAAGCCCGCTCCGGTCACTCGTCGCGCATCTTCAGCGACCTCGGCTATGGGGCCATCTATGAAGCAGCCCGCGTGCTCACCGAGTTTCGGCGGACGCTGGGGCAGGAGCAGTACCTCACCTTCAATCCGGGCCTTATTGTGGGGGGCTCCGAGGTGCATTACGACCCCCAAACGGCCAAAGCCGATGCCATCGGCAAAACCAATATCGTGGCCGGATCAACACTGGTCAAGGGCGATTTACGTTTCCTCGGCGAAGCCCAGAAAGAAAAAGCCCGCGTCCGGATGCAGGAGATTGTGGAAAAAAGCCTGCCCCTCACTGGCTCGAAAATCACGTTCGCCGATGGTATTCCGTCCATGGAGCCGTCAGCGGCTAATGACAAACTTCGTGCGGTTGTTGACAACGTCAGTCGGGACATGGGCTTCGGCCCGGTTACGGCGGGTGACCCCGGCTCGCGTGGTGCGGGCGACGTATCGTTCGTGGCGGCTTACGTACCCTGTCTGGATGGGCTGGGCGCGTCGGGCAAGGGGGCGCACAGCATCGAAGAAACCATGAATATGGCCGAATTTCCGAAACTGATTCAGCGCACGGCCATTCTGCTCTACCGGCTAACGCGCTAGCCGACACGGGTAGTTTATCTTGCTATGAATCAACCTATTGGTGTATTTGACTCTGGCTACGGTGGCCTGACCGTGTTGCGGGAGATTGTTCATACACTCCCTCAATACGATTACCTATACCTCGGCGATAATGCCCGTACGCCCTACGGAACCCGCTCCTTCGATACGGTGTACCAGTACACCCTCGAATGTGTTCGTCATCTGTTCGACCGAGGCTGTCGGCTGGTGATACTGGCCTGCAATACGGCATCGGCCAAAGCCCTGCGCAACATTCAGCAGCTGGATTTGCCGACCATGTATCCCGGACTGGATGGTCCGGACCGGCGGGTGTTGGGCGTGATTCGACCCACAACGGAAGTGATTGGTACCTACTCGAAAACTGGCCAGGTCGGGATTCTGGCTACGCGGGGAACCGTAACCTCGGAGTCGTATCGGGTAGAGATTGAGAAATTCTTTCCGGGGTTACAGGTGTTTCAGGAAGCCTGCCCGATGTGGGTACCGCTGGTCGAAAATGGCGAGTATGCCAGTGCCGGAGCCGATTATTTTGTGCAGCAACATATTGACCGGCTGGTAGCCCAATCGCCGGACATTGATACCATCCTGCTGGCCTGTACGCACTACCCGTTACTGCTGGATAAAATCCGGCAGTATGTACCCGGACTGGATGGTCCTGACAATACTACGATTCTGACGCAGGGTAGCATTGTGGCCTATAGCCTGGCCGACTACCTGATCCGCCACCCCGAACTGGAACAGCAAATCAGTCAGCATGGTCGGCGTACCTTCCTGACCACGGACTCAACGGAGGATTTCGACCGGCAGGCCACAGTTTTCTATGGCGAGTCCGTTCGTTCGGAGCATCTGGCTTTGTAGTCAGACCTTTCCATAAGCAGGCGGCTTATTGATTTGACGCAAATAACCGCCGGATTGCGACCACCCCCAACCCCCTCCTAAAACAGGAGGGGACTTGAAAAAGGGGACCCTTCAGCGTAGCCCCCTCCTGTTTTAGGAGGGGGTTGGGGGTGGTCAGCATGGGCGAAAAAGCGATTGTTGGTTCGGCGGTTAATTAATTCAAATCAATAATTCGCCCGCTTACGGAACGAACGCACGTAATGGACGGAATTGCCCCAATTTTTTACCCAAGCACTAGTCCGGCATTAGCCAGTTGTTGCCGTGTTGTTGCATAGTCGAGATGATGGATGCACTGCATGCCCAGCGTACCGGCTACTTCCGTAAACATCAGCCGGTCGTCGATGTAAAGCACCTGTGCGGGGTCGAGTTGGGCGATGTCGAGGGCAAGCTGAAAAATATCGGTGTCGGGTTTGCGAAAATGAGCGTAGCAGGACGATACGAAGGCATCGATGAAGGTACCCAGCCCAAAGTGTCTGATCCGGTACTCGTTTATTTCCCGCCCTTCGTTATTCACCGCCATCAGCTTCAGGTTATGCTGTGCTTTGAGTTGGCAAACCAGATCGATCATATCGGTAAAAGGCTCCGACTGGTCCATGATAAATTGCGTGAATTCGGCCCGGGTGTAGGCACGGGGCTGGTAAAAAACGATGCGGCTCAGGTACTCGTCCAGACTTAGTTTGCCCGATTCGTAGGTGTCAAAGGTCAGGTGGTGCCGCTCGTTGAGTTGTTCATAATCCAAATCAAATTTCTGAGCGGCCCGTCGGCGGGCGTTGCGGTCCCAGCCGTTGGTGAGTAACACGCCCCCGATGTCTAAAAAGAGCGCGCGAATGGGTTGTTGCGTTGTCATACTGCAAGTAAACAGTTTCGGCTGAGATGGGCGCATGAATTTTTCGTGT
The DNA here is from genome assembly GCF_000374085.1 of Spirosoma spitsbergense DSM 19989. GTDB lineage: Bacteria > Bacteroidota > Bacteroidia > Cytophagales > Spirosomataceae > Spirosoma > Spirosoma spitsbergense. The sequence continues at coordinate 26,392 of NZ_KB893579.1, forward strand.
CGTAGCAAAAGTTGCCCGTGCGTTGCAAATGGCGGCTTACGGTCGTTAGTTTACAGGCCAAACGTTTTTTACAGCAGAGATAGTCATGAATCGTCGTCGTTTTGTTCAGCAGTCAGCCGGTATGGGAGTCGGTGTTTTAGTGGGTGGGTTGAGGCAGGTGCAGGCTGGTGAACCCACGTTCCCGGTGGTGCGGGAAGCGCCCGCCAAACGCAATTTCACCAGTGAAGCCGTGGAGCAGGCCATCGGGCGGATGCGAAAAACGATTCGCGACCCTGAACTGGCCTGGCTCTTTGAAAACTGCTTTCCCAACACCATTGACACAACCGTTACCTATTCGGTCATTGACGGGAAGCCGGATTCATTCGTTATCACCGGCGATATCGACGCCATGTGGCTCCGCGACAGCACGGCGCAGGTGTGGCCCTATTTATCGCTCATCAAAACTGATGCTACCCTTCAAAAGCTGGTGGCCGGGCTGATTCGTCGGCAAACGCAGTGCATCCGGCGCGATCCCTATGCCAACGCTTTTTACGCCGATCCTAAGCAGGAGGGCGAGTGGAAAAAAGACCGGACCGATATGAAGCCCGGTCTGCACGAGCGCAAATGGGAACTCGATTCGTTGTGTTACCCTATCCGGCTGGCGCATGGCTACTGGAAGCGCACCGGCGATACAAGTCCGTTTGACGAGAACTGGGCAAAAACCATGCAACTGGCGGTGCAGACCATGCGGGTGCAACAACGCAAAAACGACCGTGGCCCCTACAAATTTGGCCGCGATACCTTCTGGTCGACGGACACTGTGCCGGGTGATGGATACGGTAACCTGACGCGGCCAGTTGGAATGATTCACAGCATTTTTCGCCCATCGGACGATGCCACGATTTTCCCCTTCTACGTACCGTCCAACTGGTTTGCGGTAGTATCGCTACGGCAACTGGCCGATATGACCGATAGCATCCGGCGGGGCGAGTCCACGCCCGATGCTATGTTTAGTAAGGAGTGCCGGGCACTGGCCGACGAGGTAGAAGCCGCTCTGAAAAAATACGCGGTATACGACCACCCGAAATACGGCAAGATGTATGCGCTGGAGGTGGACGGGTACGGCAATCGCCTGTTGCAGGACGATGCCAACGTGCCCAATCTGCTTTCGCTCCCGTACCTGGGGGCTGTTTCAACCACCGACCCGATTTATAAAAACACGCGCCGGTTTGTGCTGAGTGAAGATAACCCGTATTTCTTCCGGGGCAAAGCGGGCGAAGGCATTGGCAGTCCGCACACGCTGATTAACAACATCTGGCCCATCGGCGTAACAATGCGGGCACTTACCTCCACCGACCCCGCCGAAATAAAACAGCAGTTACAGATGCTGAAGCGGACCCACGCGGGCACTGGCTTCATGCACGAATCCTTCGACAAAGATGACCCGACGAAATTTACCCGGAAATGGTTTGCCTGGGCCAACACGCTATTCGGCGAGATGGTGCTGAAAGTAGCGGCCGAACATCCCGACATCCTGAGTCAGGTGCTTTAATAAAGTAAATCGCCCCGGCTAGTGCATAGCCGGGGCGATTTACTTTATTCAGTAACCATTAACCCGTATTCTACTTTGCGTGCCAAATCAGGGTTTGTTGGCCGTACTATCGGCCATTTGCTGCTGTACCGCTTTCAGACTGTCGGCTCTTTGTTTTTCTTCGGCTTTTGCCTTCTTTTTGAAGAATCCCCGCAGCAGGAAGTTGTTCTGGGCCGCTTTTAAATCTTCATTTAGTAATACAGTGCTGGTATTCAGGTTTTTAAGCGTAGACTTAAGGCTCTGGGCTGTTTCCTTATCGGTGAGCAGCACGCCCAGTGGGCTGTTCGTGTTGTTCAGTTTTTCGGATGCCCTGTTCACGTTTTCGGCTGTCCGGCTCAGGGTGTTGATACTCTGGTCGGCCGAGGTCATGGCGGATTCAAACCGGGTGGCCGACCGCTTCAAGCTCCGAAACACGGTCGTGTCGGTCACCAGCTGATTCGCCAGACTACCGGGCGTGTTAAGTCTGGACGCAAATTTCGATACCGAACCCGTCAGGTTAACCGTATTATCGGAGGCCCTTTCCAGGTTTCTCATGGCCCGCTTGAAATTATCGGCTACGACAGAATCGGTCAGTACTGCCCCCACGGTGCCCTTCCCTTTACGGAGATTACCCACCAGTTCTTTAAAGTCTTTGGTGACCCGCAGCAGGTTATTGTTGTTTTCCTGAAGGGTTTCCAGAATCTGGTCCGAACTAAGGGCCGCTACCGTTTTCAGCCGGTCGCCGTCTTCTACTTCGGGATGGCTGGTTGTTCCGCCCGTAATAACCACGATCTTGTTGCCAATCAAGCCATCGCTGCTGATGGTGGCATTGGCATCTTTGCGGATAAACTGTTGCGAACTCTGCTCGATGTTCATGTCTACTTCCACCTGCGCGGCACCATAAAAACTGATGCGCTTGACGGTGCCGATCTTGACTCCCGAAAACCAGACGTTGTTCCCTGCCTTGAGGCCGCCTACGTCGCTAAAAACCGCTATTATCTTGATACTCTTGGTAAAGCGTTTCTGCTGCCCCCCCAGCACAAATATGCCGGCAACAAAAATGATAATACCTAACAGCACGAAAACACCGACCGTGACATTACGCTTAGTTGAATCTGTACTCATATGCTAGTTTGTGGTTTGTCGTTTGTAGTTTGATGTTTTCATTTATCGTCCCGTCAGACCTGCCAACGGAGGGACAACAAACACTAAACCACAAACGACAAACTAGTTCAGTTAATAAAATTGTAATTATAAAACTGCCTCACCCGTTCATCGGGGTCGGCGAATACTTCATCAAAAGGCCCTATACGTTCAAATTTGCCGTCCAGCAGCATGGCTACCCGGTCGCCGGTGGTTTTGGCACAAGTCAGGTCATGGGTAATGATAATGGAGGTTGCGTTGATGCGCTCCCGTACTTCGTTGATCAGGTTATTGATTTCAATGCTCGTAATGGGGTCAAGCCCGGAGGTTGGCTCATCGTACAGCATAATTTCGGGATTCAGAATCAGGGTGCGGGCAATACCTATACGTTTACGCTGCCCACCGGATAGTTCCGACGGCATCTGATTGATGGTTTGCGACAGGCCCACATCATCCAGGGCTTTTTCAACGGCCTTATTGATGTCGGCCCGGCTCAAGTTCCGAATGTTTCGTACCAGCGGGAACTCCAGATTTTCCCGAATGCTCATGCTGTCATACAGTGCACTGCTTTGAAACGAGAAGCCTACCTTTTGTCGGAAAGCGTCCATTTCCTTGGCGGTGAGCCGCTCCACATCCTGACCCAGAACAATAACGCTGCCCGAATCGGGTTTGAGCAGGCCGACGACGATTTTTATCAGGACCGATTTTCCCGTTCCCGACCGACCCAGCACGGCTACGTTTTCGCCCTGCTTTACTTCCAGGTCGATACCCTGAAGCACGTGCAAATCACCAAACGATTTGCGCAGGTTACGAATGGAGATAACAGACTCCTCGCCGGTTTTACTGGTTTTACTCATAGCTGAATTCGTTCTGCTCACCGGAATGACTGTACAATCTGTAGCGATAACATCTCTTCAATGAATACTAAAAACATGGACGTTACCACTGCCGCGTTGGCTGCTTTCCCAACACCCTCTGTGCCTTTCGATGAGTTATATCCTTTATAACAGCCAACAATGCCGATGGTGAAACCAAACACAATGGATTTGAGCAACGATGCGAAAATATCGACGTACGAAATAGCGCCGAATACTTCCTGGATATAGGAAGTAAAACTCGTCTGCTCGTTCATGCTAACATTCAGAAAAGCCCCAATCAGGGCCACAAAGATGGTGTACATCGTCAGAATCGGAACCGTAATGGACGTGGCCAGTACCCGACTAACGACCAGAAATTTGAACGGATTAGTGCCCGACACTTCCATGGCGTCGATCTGCTCGGTTACATTCATGGATCCTATTTCGGCCCCAATACTCGACCCCACTTTCCCAGCCGCAATCAGGGCGGTTACCAGTGGCCCCAGTGCCCGCACAATGGCAATCGAAATCAGTGACGGAAGCCAGGAAGTAGCCCCGAATTCGGACAAAGAGGGCCTCGACTGGTTGGTGAATACCATACCCGTAATGAAGCCCGTCGTAGAAATCAGTAGCAACGACCGGAAACCCACTTCGTAACACTGCCGGATAATTTCCTTGAATTCGTACGGGGGGAGAAAAAGCTCCCGAAAGAAACGACTGATAAAAGCGAACACATCGGCCAGCGCCAGAAACATTCGCTCGAACCGACCAGGCGTGGCCCTGCCCGATGGTGAAGAAGTAGATTTAGTCGTGTCTGACGGCATTTAAAGACTAAAAAAAGGCGAACCGTCGGACAGGCCCGGCGGCTTTTGATTAATAACCAGATTAACGGGTTAGGGTTTATTTTACCGGCAAGTTACTAAACAGTCCCTGTCAATGTATTGGCGAAACGGTTAGAACCCAAGAAATAGTTGACCAGCGCCGTAAACCAATACCCTACCAATCGAATAACGGACAGCGTTACATCAACATAAAAAAACGACCTTTGTTCGACAAAGAGCCAGTAAGCCTTTACTTATGATTGACATTGGACGAATAAACACCTTAACGGCCCTGCGCCAGACCAGCGTCGGGTTTTTTCTTGGCGATTTGTCGGACCGGAAAAGCCAGGACTTTAACAACGATATCCTGCTGCCCAATAAATACGTTCCCGACACGCTTTCCGTTGATGACGACATTGACGTGTTTGTGTATACTGATTCCGAAGACCGACCCATTGCCACTACGCTGACCCCGGCTATTCATCGCAACGAGTTTGCCGCCCTGCAGGTGGTGGCGGTCAGCAGTGCCGGGGCTTTTCTGGACTGGGGGCTGGAAAAAGACCTGCTAGTGCCCCACCGCGAACAGGCCCGGCCCATGGAAACCGGCCAGTGGTACGTGGTGTTCATGTACCTCGATACGGTCACAAACCGGCTTGTGGCATCGAGCAAGCTGAGCCGTTTTCTGGACCCCGACGTGAGTTACCTGCAGGCGGGTGAAGAGGTGCAGCTACTGGCCTACGAAATCACCGATTTGGGCGTGAATGTCATTATCAATAACCGTCATAAAGGGCTGGTGTACGGTAACGAAATCTTCCGTACCGTTCGGCCCGGCGATCCACTTATTGGCTACGTCAAGCAAGTTCGGGATGACAAACTGGTGGATATTAGCCTGCAAAAAGTTGGTTTCGAGAACGTAGAACCGAACGCCCAGCGCATTCTGGCCACGCTCAGAGCCGAAAACGGTTTCCTGCCCCTGAACGACAACAGCCCCCCCGAAGCGATTTATGCATCGCTCGAAATGAGCAAGAAAACGTTCAAAAAGGCCATCGGTACCCTGTATCGAGAGCGGAAGATTCTGATTGAAGATACAGGTATCCGTCTGGTTTGATAAAGCCTTGTATGTGTTAATGAAATGTCCTCTTTGTCACGTCATGACAAAGAGGACATTTCAACGTATCAACCAGAATATCCTAATCCCATACCCGGCAGATGGACGTACGCTGTCTTTAGTCCGGAATCCGGCCACAGGAACGAGGCATAATCGTCCTGACGCGACATTACTTCCTTGTACACCAGCACCCGAAACAGGTAATAGCGGGTTTCGCGCGGGAGTTTCATGCTGTAGTAATCACTGTCTTTCCGGTGCCGAAGCTGGTTTTTTACGTAGCCCGAACCGGCGTTGTAAGCCGCAGCCACTAAAGACCAGGACCCAAACTGTTTGTACAAATCACGCAGGTGTTTGCAGGCGGCTTCGGTCGATTTCCGGGCATCGAAGCGTTCATCGTTCCGACCCCCTACTTTTAGACCAAGCCCGCGGGCGGTGCCCGGCATCAACTGCCAGTACCCGGCGGCACCCGCTCTGGATACGGCCCGGGGGCGCAGGTCACTCTCGGCCATCGGGATATAGCGGAAATCGTCGGGAATATTATACTTCTCCATGATCGGCTCGATAATCGGGAAGAATTTATCGGCCCGCGCCCGTAGTTTGCTCAGGTCGCCGGTACTACTCCGGAAAAGCGTGAAGACATGTTTCCAGCGGCTCACCACGTCGGTTTGCCCGAAGGGCAGACACTCACCACAAAAATTAACATCCAGCAGGGGCAATTCGGGCGAATTGGTGACTACCGGCTTGAGCAGACCCCGGTCGCCGGACCGGCTGTTGAACAGAGCGGTCGCATCGGACCGGGTTACTGCATGGGCGTTGGAAAATGAAGACTGGGGAACCGCGGATGACCCCACCGCAGGAGCAATTAGCTTGGCCGCAACCGTGACCGCCGGACGAACGATGGCCATCAGTAAGGGGAATTGAACTCGATTAAACAAATCTAATTTCAGGATGGTAATGTTGGTTAACGTACGTCGGGGACAGAATAGTTTACTGATGATGAAATGATTATCCTATTTTAACAGAGAGTTGGACAATGTGCCGATTGAGTTGTACGACCGGAAGAGCGTATCAATAAAATAGACAATGGAGAGTATGTCGTCCCGAAATCCGGTGCTTAACCGCGAATAAAAAACACCACATTCTCTAAAGAGTGTGGTGTCTTAAACTGGGAAAAACAGCGGACTGTTTTCCGCTCAAAGAAGCCAGTTCGTTAAACAACCTGAACCTTTACCTCGTAATAATCAATAGCTGGTGGACTGGCAAAAAATTGTTTACGCTCGTCATGACTCTCTGAAGGAACCCATTCGTTTCTGATGCCGTCCGCGCTTCGGCGGTTTCCCAGAGTATGACCAGCAGGCATTTGTTCATCTCTTCATTGAATAGTGCGCAACTGTTGGCAAAACCAGGCTGCTGCTTGAGTGCAGGTCCGACTGAATCACGAAAGTAATCGGTAGCCTAGCCGGGAATGAGGTGAACCTGAATAATATGTGCGTACATAACAGTTAATGGTTTGTGCGGGTACACCCCAGCCTTCGAGCGTAGAACACCCCTGGAAGTCGACCAGTATCTTCCGTTTGGTGGCTTCTTTGGCTAAGCGATTGTTTAGTCAGAAGCGTCCGTCAGGCAATTGATTTTATAAAAAAAAGAGCTGATTTTGCCAAACATTGACCAGCTAGAGCTGTTTACTATATGTACTCTATGAATTTAGATGCAATTTATTTAACGCTTAATTTAACTATTCTTAACTCAACTAGTATGACTACGTACACAAACGAAACTGTGGGCACTACAACAACCCGTTACAGTGACCAGATGATGACAGCCATGTTCAACGATCGTGACCGTGCTGAAGAAGCTTACGATATGTTACGCGGTCGGGGCTACTCTGACAAGGACGTGAATCTGCTGATGACAAACGAAACCCGCGATAGCCATTTTGCCGATCGCCATGATGATGACGACGATAACGATACGGATCTGGGCAACAAGGCTATGGAGAAGGCTGGGGTTGGCTCGGCAATAGGAGGCACTATTGGGGCGGTAGTAGCCGCTATTGCCACTATTGGTACAAACCTGATTTTGCCCGGTTTAGGCTTAGTTGTAGCGGGACCGCTGGCGGCTGCCTTTGCCGGTGCCGGTGCTGGTGGTTTAACCGGCGGCATCATTGGCGCCTTAGTTGGTTCAGGTATTCCGGAAGATCGGGCCAAAGAATATGAAACGGCCCTCAAGAATGGAGCTATCGTTATGGGTGTGTATCCCAGAAACCAGGACGATGCAAACTTCCTGCGGCAAAACGGATTTCACTAAATCCATATAGTCGATCAAAACAAAAAAGGGAACAGCTTCGCGAAGCTGTTCCCTTTTTTGTTTTGATCGTGATGCAAAACCAGCATCGGTTATTTGGTCGGGCGTGTTATCAGGATCCAGGCCAGTGCGGTCAGTGGCGTTAAGTTGATCGACATCGACCTCTGGTATCCCTGATTACCTCCTCCTACACACCTGTTTTTCTGCTTACGATGATCTCGTCAACAATACACGCTGTTTTGGACGTAACCGGAACTCCGGTAGGTTCCCTATCGCTCAGAAAAACAGCCCTCCTTGATGTACTGGGTTTTTGGGTCAGGCTGGTCATAACACCAAACTGTTCGTTACCGAATCTATCATCCGAATGGCCTGCCTTTGCATCCCGGTTGGAAAACTGCCCCTTCTGAGTTGAGATGGCAATCGCATTATGGTCGAAACCGTGACTGAAGAACTGGTCAACAGCCTGTTGCAATTCTGAATGATTATCCAAAAGATCCCCTGGTGTCAACGCCCCGATTTACTGAACTGGAGAGTTGACACCAGGGGACTTTTACAGCTCTGTTACTATAATGTCGATACGCCGGTTCTTCCGTCGACCGGCTGCTGTTTCATTGGTGGCAATGGGTTCGGTTTCTCCCTGATGCCGCGTTGTAATGCGACTCGCGTCAACACCGCTGTTTACCAGAGCCGTTTTTACGGCTTCTGCCCGCGCTTCGGAAAGAGGTTGATTAATGGAGGAAGGCCCCTGACTGTCGGTATGCCCCACAACGCGGATTTTCATCCTGGGATAGGCGTTCATAATCTCGACAAGGTTGTTTATTTCCTCACGGGACGACTCGTCAAGGCGGTCGGTATTGAGCGGGAAAGTCAGGTCATCGAAGAAGAAAACCCGGTTCGGTTCGCTGCCTTCCGTTGCCAGATACTGCGCCAGTTCGTAGTTGAATGAACTATCGGCCAGTAACAGTTTGCGTCCACCCGGCACATCAACGGCGACCCGCACCTTGGGTAGTGTATCGTTTCTTTCGGCAGTGTAGGGTACGACGGCAACGGAATCGACAACCACCGGCACAACGGCTGTAGTGCTCGTATCGCTGCTGCAGCTTTTGGTCAGAAACCAGAACAGAGCTATCAGGCCTAAGGCCAGCAACAGCCAGGGCAACCAGGCTGCACCGCCTTTGTCATCGTTGGCGAGCACGGCTGCGGGTACTTCCCGAACAGTAACTAAACCAATAAACCAACCCAGCGGCCCGGCCATAGCTGCCGGCACGGCCAGACGGGTGTCGTTTACTTCGCCACGGAGCAGGATTGCCAACTGCGCTTCGGTCAGGTTAGCAGCGGCTACCTGTCGGTACAGATAACCCATCAGTACCGACGCAACCAGGCCCGTCAGGGTAATGGCTGAACCTAAGCTAACACCGCTGTATTGAGCGGTCACTTCTGAAACCTCATGAACGCGATTTCCGTACAGCTGTTTCAGCAGGTCGTTTCCCGATTCGGCGGCTTTTTGCCGGTGGCTGTTTGTTTCAACCAGTTCCTCAATGGACGGGTCAGTACCAAAAGGTGTGCTTTTGAACAGGTTATACAGCGAGGAAACACCTTCATCGGTCTGGGCTTTATTCAGGATGCCAGCCGTTATGGTTGGTAACAGTCCGTCGAGGGCTTTTTGGGTGGCTACCGTTGTTTCGTTCAGGGTACCCGCCAGACCATTGGCAGCGGAAGGCGTAAAAACGGATTGTATATGATTTAGGAGCGTATTTGTCATAACGAACAGATTGAGTACTAGTAAAAAAACTGTCCTCTGTCCGGTATGTTTAAAGAAATTATAAAAATAATCAAATTAATGTGGGTGGCTGTAGAGCAGGGTGAAGGTAAAATCAACTTCCTTGCGGGGGTAAATAAATGGGGAATGTATGCTGTACATACGCCTGAATTCACCGTTTATGCCCCTTCCTCATCTATTGCTGCTTTACATTTACGTACAACGTATCGGTATTGATGCCCGTAAACAGGCCAAGGCCATTGGTGAGTGTGGTGGGCGGAGTGCTGATGTTTTGGGTAGAGGTGCTGTTCTGTTTGTACAGGGCCGCATAATCGGGATTGAGGTGAAATAATACCACCCGGTGCCGCCCGAAGTACTGAAAACTCTGCGCCTGAATGGTCGTGAAATCACTCTGCACCGGCTGACTACGAAAGCGACGATTGGCAGCCTGCGTATTGCTGCCGTTTGGACGGGTGATAATCTCTACCGGATTAGCTTCGATGTTATCGACAACCACAAAGTAGTAATCACCGATGGGGTTGAGCCAGGTTAGCCGAACGGGTGTAGCCGCCTGTGCCCCCGCTCCGGCAAAACCACCCACGCCCCCTCCAAGGGTAATGGCCGTTCGGTACACCACGGTTTGATCCGCCGAAAAACTAACGGGGTGGGTGGGTATAACCGTACTACCCGATACGTGCCTGCCCGAATAGTCGAAATCCAGTTGGTAGGTTGGCCCGGTTCTTACTACCAGATCGGGGCTTGCCACGTAGGTTCCGTTGCCCATTGCCCGTAGGGTATAGGCTTTGCCCGCCGTACTGATGGATAGCGTTAGCCCGTTGATAGGCTCACCCTGCCCGGTGGTATCGGCCACGAAAGGAATTTGCTTCGTTACCTGCACCGAAATGGGCTGACCGGGAGTCAGGTACGCCTGCACCACGGGCTGCACATCGGGTGACAGGGTATCCTGAACGTCGGGCGTACAGGCACTGATTGCTGCGAGCGAAAAAATAAACAGAAAAAAAGGAGAACTATGTAGCATGATCGTGAAAAGGAGGGAAGCCTACCGAAGCCGGAACGACAGCGTCAGGTTGGGAGTGATACCAAGATATGTAATGTCCGAAACGACCAGTTGACTGGTTTGCCCGTCGCTGACCGAGGTGAATTTTTTGTACCAGACGTTCTCCCGGTTGTAAAGATTGAAGCACGAAAGGCCGATGCTGCCGTACTTGTGGGTATAGGTGACCGATGCATCCAGGCGGTTATAAGCCGGAAACCGATTGGCATTTTTGGCCGATGGATTCGTAAACGTCCGACTCGATCCGTCCAGCAGCGTAACCGAATACTCGCCCACAATGGAGGTGTAAGGCCGACCGGATGCATAAATGAAGGTCAGGGCGAAGTCGAACCGTTTCCAGTGGTAGTTGTTGATCGACTTGAATTCGTGCCGAACGTCCTGATTGGCGTAGTAGGGTTTGTCGGAGTAGGCGGCTATGTTGTTGAGCGTCACCGCGTAGGTATAGCCCACCCAGCCGGTATAATCACCCAGTTTTTTCTGCACCAGAAAATCAATGCCCCGCACGGTGCCGGTGCCGGTATAGAACGTTTCGGTGGGGAGCAGACCCCGGCCAATCTGCGAGGCAAAGCGCAGGGTATATTCCGTAACGCCAGTCAGGTTTTTGGCGTAGGCTTCTACATCGAACAGGTATCCAGCTGTTTCGTAACTCGCTCCCCCAAGAAAATGCACCGCCGACCCCACGGGCAGGTAATCGTTGTTGGCCAGCAGCCAGAAATTGCGGTTGCCCTGCGAAATATCTTCCCGCGTCACCTGCTTGGCAAACTGGTAATACTGCCCGATGGCCCCTTTCAACCTGAACCGATCCGTAACCTGGTACGTCGCCGACAGGCGGGGTTCGGAGTAGAGTTTCCCCGTCACGTTGTAATACGTGGCCCGCAGACCGGGTTTCAGGGTCAGCCGGTTGTCCAGCAGCCGAATCTGGTCCTGTACATAGGCGGCTGCAAAGGTGCCCCGGTCGTGTTTCTGAAGCAGGGTAACCGTATCGTTCGAGCTGTAGGTGTAGTCAATGGTGTTCTGCGTTACCTGAACGCCCACCCCGAAAAAATGATGCTCGGAGGCTTTGAATTCAAGGTCACTTTTGGCGGTAAGATCGGTTAGGTTATTCTGCTCGAACGTACCAAATTTAACCGTCTGATTCGCACTCGTGGCGGCCCGCCGGATAGAGGTAGTATTCGACAAATCGCGTTCACTGAAGTAGTTGGAGTAGCTGGCTAAGGTATTGATATACAACCGATCACTCCACCGGCGGGACCATTTCAGGCTGCTGCCCGTATTTCCCCAGTTCGATAAATCGGTGTTGCTCAGGCTGTTGTTGGTGGTGCCGGTGGCCGCTGCGGCCTGCCCCTGCCGACCAAAAGCAGGCAGGGTAATCGACTGCGAATTATCCAGATGATCCTGTCCATTATAGACACTGAGCGTCACCTGGTCGCGTTCGGTAGGTCGAAACGTGACCCGGCCGTTAAGGTCGTAGAAATAGGACGCTACCTGCTGACTGGTCTGCAACTGATTGCCGTTTCGCCGAACGCGGGCAGGTACCTGCTGCGTGGTGGTGGCAGTTTGAAACTGATCGAACAATTTCTGGTATAACGGTCCCTTAAACGACCGTCGACCGGCTACCATAAACGTCACTTTATTGCCAATAGGGCCTTCAGTAAACGCGTTGACGCTCAGAAAACTGGCATCACCCCCGACATTGAATCGGTTGCGGTTCCCTTCTTTACCGGTCAGTTCGACCACGCCCGACAAACGACCTCCGTATTTGGCGTCGAAACCGCCCTTGTAGAGCTGCACACTTTTCAGAGCGTTGTAATTGAAGGCACTAAAAAAGCCGTAGAGGTGGTCGACGTTATAAACTGTAAAGCCATCGTACAGCACCAGCGTCTGGTCGGGGGTACCACCCCGCACGTACAAACCCGACGACGATTCGTTGGCTGCGCTCACGCCGGGCATCAGTTGCAGGGCGCGAAACACGTCGCGCTCGCCAATGTTGGGCAATCTGGTCAGGTTGCGGGGTGTCAGTTGAATCAGGCCTACTTCGTCGGTCGGTATTTTCATGACCTCGGCTTTCTGAGCGGCCACTGTCACCGCCGTCAGGTCAACGACTGAGGGTTCCAGTTCGATCCTGAGGTTACGCACCGACTCGTCGGGGTGCAGCTGTAACCGGAGGTCGTGGTAGCCTAAATAACTAATCACCAGGGTGGACGTATCCGTTGGTACCCGGAGCAGGGTAAAATACCCGTCCACGTTTGTATGGATTAGTTTTCGGGTGGTGGCCAGCCGGACGTAGGCGTAGGGCAGGCTTTCGCCCGTTTTGGTGTCGAATATGCGTCCGCTTACGGTGAAATCGAACCGGCCGGGCCTGATGTTCTGCGTCCGCATGGGTGGTAATTCCTGAGCCAGCCCGGACGTAGAAAATGCAAGCAGTAAGTAGAAAAAGACAGTAAAGGGTAGGTTCATAATGACTTACGGCAGGTAAATGAATGGGGAGGGGTACCTCTGAGAGAGGAATACGCCAATACTACGCAATGCGTTGCTAATCATTCTTAAAATGCTGTTAAAGTCTGCTGGCTTTCACCACCGGATAAAAGACGGCTCCCTGCTGCTTAAACCCTCTTTCCTTTTGGGTTTTACATCTGGTATTCAGTGGAGCGATTATGACCGACAACTTTGTTACGGCTTCTGCAAAAAATGGTTGCTTTCAGGATGGTATAGACTATGTGCTGACAGGTTTGACGGCGATGGATGGAGACTGGCTACAAGGCACGGCTGGCTGGGGGAGTGCATCAGGCCTTGTCGTTCAGAAAAATAGCCGGTCATAACACGTATGAAACCGGCTGTTGTGTAGGCCATAGCCCGGGCGGGGTATGAATTTCTATTCCTGAACCTATTTTAACGTGAATACGGAGTTAGTTAAAACCGAATCGCTTTTTGGTCATTTCGACCGGGACGCGGAATGATAGAAGAAATCGCATGGAAAAAGCCGTGCCCTTGTTGAAAGAGCACGGCTTCTCAATGATGTATTCTGAATCGACTACGGCTGAACCGATGCTTCGCCCTGCCAATCGGCATGGAAAACGCCTTCCTGCCCAATCCGTTCGAAGGTGTGGGCACCGAAGTAATCCCGTTGCGCCTGAATCAGGTTCGACGGCATACTGGCACTCCGGAACGCGTCGAAATAACTCAGGCAGGTAGCGTAAGTCGGTACGGCAATGCCAGCCGCTATAGCCGTAGTCACCACGGCCCGAACGCCGGGTTGGGTTTCCTTAATAGTTTCCTGTACGGCCGGAGCGAGCAGCAGGTGCTTAAGTTCAGGGTTCTTCTCCCAGGCACTGAGCATCGTTTCCAAAAAGGCCGACCGGATAATACAGCCTCCGCGCCAGATGCGGGAAATATCGGCCAGGTTCAGGTTGTACGCAAACTGCGTCGATGCCGATGCCAGCAGGTGCATGCCCTGCGCATAGGTCGTAATCATGGAAAAGAAAAAGGCCTGTTCCAACTGCGCCAGAAAAGCGGCCTTATCAACCGATAGACCCGCCTGTTCATCGGCATACAGCGAAGCGGCTTCAACACGCATGGCTTTGTACTTGGATAAGTCACGCATAGAAACGGCACTGTCGATGGCCGGAATGGGCGTTACCAGGTCCATGGCCACCTGCGATGTCCATTTGCCGGTACCTTTCGATTTGGCTTCGTCTTTGATACCGTCCAGCAACAGGGTTGAAGAACCCGGCTCTTTGTAAGCAAAAATATCGGTGGTTACCTCCAGCAGAAACGACTGTAAGCGCCCTTCATTCCAGCTCTTGAAAACGGCATGCATCGCTTCGTTATCCATCTTCAGCCCTTTCCGCATGACTTCGTAGGTTTCGGCGAGTAACTGCATGATGGCGTATTCAATGCCGTTATGGACCATCTTTACGAAGTGCCCGGCGGCACCCGGTCCAATGTACGTTACGCAGGGGTCACCGTTTACGTGGGCGGCTACGGCAGTTAAAATCGGCTCAACAAACTGGTAGGCATCTTCATCGCCACCAGGCATCATGCTGGGGCCTTTCCGTGCTCCTTCTTCGCCCCCCGAAATACCCATCCCGAAGAAATGAAACCCTTTGTCGGCCATTTCCTTATCGCGCCGGGTCGTATCGGTAAAATGCGAGTTGCCCCCATCAATAACAATATCCTCTTTGTCGAGCAGCGGTGTCAATTCCGCAATAACGCTGTCAACGATGGGACCGGCAGGCACCAGCATCATAATCGAACGGGGATGCTGCAGGCTATTGACAAAGGATTTTATATCCGTAAAGCCTTTCACTACATTGTCGGCTCCTTCCTTTTCCAGCAGGACCGATTTTTCAGGGTCTTTATCGTAACCAGCCACGGCAAATCCATGGTCGGCCATATTGAGCAGGAGATTGCGGCCCATCGTTCCCAGGCCAATCATGCCAAACGTAAACTGGTCGGCGGATGAGTTGGTATTCATCATAGGAGAAGAGTAAGTTAAAGCGTCTGTGTAAGGTAAGCATATCCCTGTCGGCAAAGGCTGATCAGGGGCGCGGGGCCAATTTACGGAAAATCGGGCGGAAGGCAGGAAACAGTGCCATTAACTTACTATAAACGGATTAACCGGTCCTTAGTATAGCATTTCTCCGCCCGATTAAAACCGACACCATGCCTACTTTACGTACGTTGTCTTTGGTAGTCAGGAGTTGTCATCTGGCATCGATCGTACGCTGATAACGATCGAAAACTTACCAGTAAATGACAAGTCATGACAATACCTGACAACAAGTAACTACCTACTTAATACCGGACTGGCTTCGGCCTCCTGCTTGTACTGCCGTGCATCGGCGGGCAGGAGCAAGCGCTGTTTCAGTAGTTCGTCTGTTGCTTTCGTAACGGCCCGAACGTATCCATCGTGGGTGCGGTAGCGCTCCTCCAGCGATAAACGGGGATCGTTTACCTGTAGCCGTTCGGCTTTTGTGTTTTTGAACGGGATGGATTGCCCGGCCCCTTCACACCCGTCATTCTCGCCAAAGCCCGCCCGCCGTAAGGCCCAGCCCGTAGTCGTTGCCACCGGAACGGCTACCGAAGGCAACCGGATACCGGCCACTTCATTGCCATCCTGATCGACTTTGGAAACGAAATTAACGTAAACCGGCCTCCCGGTTATGGTGGGCGGGAAGGTAGTCAGCATGCCCTGGCTGGTCGACGGGCCAAAGTCAAGCTGGTAGCGGGTGGTGATAAGCCCGGTATAGGTAACGTCGGGAATGGCAGGCCAGCCCAGTGCCTCTCTGGGCACGATGCCCGTGGGTGAGCCGGGCTGGTGTGAAGCCAGAACGGCGTTGCCGTCTGCCCGGCGGGGTACTGCACTCGGTGGGGGAGGAGTACCTTTCGTAACCCAATCGTCCAGGGCTACGAAAAGTGCCCGTAGTAGCGGTTCGGCATTGGTCGGGTTCTGGAACTGCTGGCAGGTCCCGCGCGAGGTGGCATTCCCCGTGCCGTGCTGAGCACCCGAAACGAGGTAGAACCGTACAGTAGCGGGGTCGGGGAGGTCGTTGCCCTGCGTATCGGTGTGAAGTAGCGATGCGGCTTTCACCCAGTATTCATTGGCGGAGTTAATTTCGAACACTTTCGCACAGGTATTCGTGGCCGAACAGGCCGCCAGCCGACCAGCGGTTTTACCCGTAAGCGGGTCGGTCAGGACGGGGTAGGCGAAGGGGAAACCGGCTTCCGGGTATAACTGATTTTGCCGGTTGCGCTCCGTACGGGCGGGTTGGGCAAACCGAACGTTCAGCCCAATACCGTTACCGCCACCCAGCCAGTTTTCGATGCCATCGAGTACGCGTCTGCCTTTTTCATCAGCGTTGAATCCCAGCGTCTGGAAATCGTTCAGGTATCGGGCGGGTTGCGATAGGGCAAAAGAGAACGTAAACTGAATGTCACTCGCCAGTGGGTTCGGATTTCCGGCGTCGTCGGCGGTGGCATACCGCAGGAACGAAACGAAATCACGCGTAGCGGCCAGTCCAATGCCCGCCACCATTGGGTCGCGGGCGGTGTAGCTGAATTCGTAAATGGCACTTTGCCGAAATGGGGTACCGATGGGCAGCAGACGAATCGTGTGGTCATCGGCGTATTCCCAGCCATCTGCCGGAATGACCGTGGGAGCATCGGCAAGGTGGTCGCGTACGGTGAGCGTCGCTGTTGCTTTGTTCAGCGCAGCGGTCGGGTAGGCGAGGGGATGAGTCAGCGTGGTGGTGTTATCATACACAATGTACTCGTAGGACGGGCCAGTAATGGATGAACCGTCCGGATTTTTGACCAGTGGTACGCTAATGGTCAGGTTATTATTGACCGGCGCGGCCGACGGGTCCCAGCCGTTCCAGACCAGCGTGTAGCCCCGATTCATCAGAAAGCCGTCTCCGGCATGGGCTTCTGTCGTTGGGTCGTTACCCCCGCTGCTTTTATTCAGTCCACCGACCAGTTTACTACCCCGGTTGTTCACTTCCAGAAATAGTTTGTGATTGCCTTTTGTGAGGTCGATGGGTTTGAGGATATAAATATCCATGGCGTATTCCACCATACCCTTCGCGTTGCGGGGAGCCAGTTGAATATCGGTGATGAGCGCATTTTGTGGACTATTGGGGTCCAGTTCGCCATACGCTCTGCCGCGCAGTTTTTCGTACGCGCCCACCATTCCGAACGACTTCCCTCCGAACGTTGGCGACTCCCGGCTGGTGATTTCGATACGAATGATACGCGCCCACGCCAGACAGCCCGACAAAACGAACAGGGTAACCAGCAGGATGCAGCGAAGGAATGTGAGGGTAGGCATTGGGTGATTTATTTTCGTAAGAAACCATTCCCTCGGCTGACCTACTCAATACAGCCGCAATAGGTATGAATTAACGCGCGCCCCAATGCTGTTAGCCCGTACCCGGATGCACTGCCGGGCGGCCTAACGGCCTTTAGCCGAAGGTGTAGTGGCTGGCGTAGGCCAAACCAAGACCAACGCTGGAGAGTTTGTTTTCGTCGGCGATGGCCGCTTTCGGGAACAGGCTTCGGAAAGCGGCCTGAATCGCCTGCACCTCGGTGGAGCCCCCCGTCAGAATAACCAGTTCGATGGCTTCCCGACTAATTCCCGCATCCTGAAGGCACTGCTTCGCTGACGCAACGATGGCAGTGACATCCTCCCGGATTGCTTCGTCGAAGAGGGTTCGCTGAATCGGGATGGAAAAATCGGGTTCAATAAAGTCGAATCCGGCGTAGTGTATCGTCTGTGCCGAGAGGGCAATTTTAGCGTTTTCGGCAACCGCCAGCAGCGTGTGCCCGGTTTCGTCTTCGAGCACCCTCAACAGGCGGGCGTACCGCTTTTTGTCGTGCGACTCATGGAGCAGTTGCCGGATCTGCATGATGAGTTTGGGGGTGTACAGAAAGTTAACCTTACTCCACTCTGCCAGATCGTGGTATGGTTTCAGGGGTACTTCCAGATTCTTGGGGCCGTAGGTGCTCCGGTAACCCAGTTCGGGCAGGATGGTGGCCAGACTCAGCGCCTTGTCGAAATCGTTGCCACCTATCCGAATACCCGTATTGGCCAGAATATCCGACGAGCGGTCTGGTTTATGCCTCGATTCAGCCGAGAGCCGGATCACCGTAAAATCAGATGTACCCCCACCCAGATCGGCTACCAGCGCCAGCTTCTCTCCGCGCAGCCGGGCTTCGTGCGCGAAGGCCGCTGCAATGGGTTCAAACTGAAACTCGATGTGTTTAAACCCGAGTCGCTGGGCAATGGCGTGCAGTTCTGCCTGCGCCCGGGTGTCGGCCCCGGGGTCATTATCGACGAAGTGGACGGGCCGCCCCATCACCACGTGTTCGATCTCCTGCCCGGCTACCAGGTCGGCCTTTGTTTTGAGGTGCTTCAGAAAGTCGGTGATGATGGTCGAAAAGCCCATCGATGCCCCGTTTACGAGCGTTCCCTGCTTCATTAGGGGTGTGCCGAGCACCCGTTTCAAACTCCGCATGAACCGACCCGGCTGCCGGTTAAAGAACATCGCGACGGCCGTTCGGCCATAAAATGCCTTGTTATCGACACGTTGGAAAAAAAGGGCACTTGGTATCGTCACCTGCGCTCCCTCTACCGGAACCAGGCTGATAGCTTCGTTTCTGGCCAGGGCAATACTTGAATTGGACGTGCCGAAGTCAATTCCGCAGGAAAAGGTTGTCATGCTCACTGGTGTCTTCATGTATCGGTCCTGAATCCGGTCTTTGCTGTGTCAGGAGACTACGAGCAACCAGAGCAGGGTCGGTCAGATTTTGAGAGAAAAAGGGCGTAAATGTACGCCGAAAGCAATGATATGTCGGCCTGCGGAGCCGATTACCCGCCATTTTCCGTAAGCGGGCGAATTATTGATTTGAATTAATTAACCGCCGAGTTCCTTTTGAGGGCATGGGCATAGATACCCTTGGGATTGAACAGACCACAGTAGGAAAGCAATTCATCAGAACCGCCCTCCAAACCAGTCAACAGGCTGCCTAAACGGGACTTGAGCAAATCGGCACAAGCCGACCAGCGATGATTATGAATGACCTCTTTCTTGAGAAACTTCCACAACCGCTCAATCGGATTGAGCCAGGAGGCATAGGTCGGTAAAGGCAATAACTGAATGGGCAAGTTCAGTGAG
>NZ_KB893580.1 GCF_000374085.1 Spirosoma spitsbergense DSM 19989
CACGGGACGCGTGCGCCGTGCGGAGGTTCGCCAATGCGCCTTCGATAGCGGTCTTGTTGCCTTCCGACAGTTTATCGCCATACTCCTTCAGTTGCTTTTCCGTCTGGAAAATCATCGAGTCGGCTGCGTTGACTTTCTCGATGGCTTCGCGCTCGGCTTTATCAGCGGCTTCGTTGGCTTTCGCTTCTTCGCGCATCCGACTGATCTCGGCATCGGTCAATCCGCTCGATGCTTCAATCCGGATTTTCTGCTCTTTACCCGTGCCTTTATCTTTGGCCGTTACGTGCAGAATACCATTGGCATCTACGTCGAACGTTACTTCGATTTGGGGAACCCCACGCGGTGCCGGTGGAATATCGGACAGGATAAACCGGCCTAACTGACGGTTTTGAGCCGCCATAGGCCGCTCGCCCTGCAATACATTGATCTCCACACTGGGCTGGTTGTCCGATGCGGTCGAGTAGGTTTCTACTTTCTTGCTCGGGATCGTCGTGTTGGCATCCACCATCTTGGTGAATACGCCACCCATCGTTTCGATACCCAGCGACAGCGGGATAACGTCGAGCAACAGGACGTCTTTTACCTCACCCGTCAACACACCACCCTGAATGGCAGCCCCAATGGCTACGGCTTCGTCGGGGTTAACGGCTTTGGACGGCTTGCGACCAAACAGCTTCTCTACTTCTTCCTGTACTTTCGGGATCCGGGTCGAACCACCCACCAGAATGACTTCGTCGATCTGGCTGGCCGACAGACCGGAGTTTTTCAACGCCTTGCGGCAAGGCTCCAGGCTCCGCTGAATCAGCGAATCGGCCAGTTGCTCAAATTTCGCCCGGCTTAATGTCCGCACCAGGTGTTTGGGAATACCATTCACCGGCATGATGTACGGCAGGTTTATTTCCGTCGAGTTGGAACTCGACAGTTCCACTTTGGCTTTTTCGGCGGCTTCTTTCAGACGTTGCAGGGCCATCGGGTCCTGACGCAGGTCAATGGCTTCGTCTTTCTTGAATTCGTCGGCCAGCCAGTCGATGATTACCTGGTCGAAGTCGTCGCCACCCAGGTGCGTATCACCATCGGTTGCTTTCACTTCAAACACGCCATCGCCCAGTTCCAGAATCGAAATATCGAACGTACCGCCACCGAGGTCGAATACGGCAATTTTCTGATCCTTGTTCGTTTTATCCAGACCGTAGGCCAATGCGGCAGCCGTTGGCTCATTGATAATCCGTTTCACATCGAGACCAGCGATTTGCCCGGCTTCTTTGGTTGCCTGACGCTCGGCATCGTTGAAGTAAGCCGGTACCGTAATAACGGCTTCGGTTACCGTCTGACCCAGGTAATCTTCGGCGGTCTGCTTCATCTTCTGAAGAATCAGGGCCGACAGCTCCTGCGGGGTATATTGACGGTCACCAATTCTAACGCGGGGCGTTCCGTTCGGTCCGTTTTCCACGTCGTAAGCGACGTTCTTAATTTCGTTCGTTACCTCACCAAAACGTTTACCCATGAAACGCTTGATGGAGGAAATTGTATGTTTCGGGTTAGTGATGGCCTGGCGTTTGGCGGGAGCGCCTACTTTGCGTTCGCCGTTGCCGTTGTCCATAAAAGCCACTACCGAAGGGGTTGTGCGTGCGCCTTCGGAGTTGGGGATTACAACCGGCTCGTTGCCTTCCATCACGGCCACGCACGAGTTCGTGGTGCCTAAGTCAATACCAATAATCTTGCCCATAACTGGATTTAGTTTCTTTAACTGTTCTGTTTAAACTGACAGATACAACCTGTCTATCAATAGAAATGCCAGCCTGAAAAATTAGGTTAATTGCTGTCAGATTGGCAGAATATTCGGTCAGAAAGGGTCATCCTGTCGCTGTTCCTAAACCAGTAACTCAAAACATGGCAGACCCCGCTATCCACTCCGTTACCGAAGACAATAGCGGGGTCGCTGCCGGAATTAGTATTATTTGCGTCCCTGAATTATCAGGCTACTGTAAGGCAGGGCCAGCGTTCCGGTTCCAAACCGCGCCCGGAGTTGTTCGTACGTATCTTCTTTCACCTGCTGAATGACTTCCGGGCTGGCCTGGCGCAGGGCATGAACCACCGGAGCGGCTATCTCATTCATATTGGTCCAGAAAAAATCGGGGCTATCAAACGTTACCTCACCCGACAGTACGGTTTCCTTTACATCCGACAATCCCGCTGATTCCAGTAACCCCGCAATCAGGCCCGGTTTGGCGCACCGGAACATACCCGGAGCACCCGGAGGTGGAGCAGGAAGTTCCAGTCTCCGGTTGATGATGCCCATTAACAGACTTATCCAGGGATTCTGCTCCGGTCCCGCCCAGACGGCCGTGGCCAGCCGTCCACCCGGTTTCAGGACACGAACCATTTCGCGGGCGGCTCCCTCCATGGACGGGAAGAACATAAATCCCATCCGGCAGCTCACGGCATCGAACTGTTCGGCCTCAAACGGTAATTCATTGACGCTGGCTTGCTGCGTCCTGAAATTAAACAGGCCCAGGCGCTGGGCTTTTTCCTGGGCGATGGCCAGCATTCCTTCCGACAGGTCGGTGCCGATAACGGTTCCGTTCGGAACGAAGGCCGCCATGGTCAGACCCGGCTCACCCGTTCCGGTAGCAATGTCCAGGACGGAGTCGGCAGGCTGCAGATCAAGCGCGTTGACAATAGCGGCTCCCGCCGGACGCAGAAACTGCATCGTAAAGTCATCCCATTTCTTCCAGCCGGGCGCGAATTGATTCCAGACCGCCCGCTGTTGCTCACGAATCGTATCTTCGGGTGTTTGCATGATTATTCATTAACGTGTTACCAAAGATAGGCCCGTAAGGACGGGGAGCCGACAGAGATTTAGTCAACGGTAAGGCAGGTTCATACCGGGTATCAGCCAATAAATCCCGCCGTAACACCCCATTACGGGATCTCACGGCGGGACTTATTGGCTGACCATTTTATCCAGCGGTTTACTTACCGAACAGGCCGCCGAGCATACCGCCCAGACCGCCACCACTGCTCTGACCACCCTGATTACCCATTACGCGCATCAGGTCGTTCATATCCAGCTTACCGTCGGCCATAGCCGACGAAGCAGCGCCCATCCAGTCGATGCCCTGTTTGCCGGTTGCGGCTCCCATGATGGAGTTCTGGTCAATTTCGGAATCGTTGGGATCAGATGCCTTGTGCATCAGTTTACTCAATACCATCGGCACCACCGCAGCGGCTATCGACATGGCTACCTGGGGCGAAATACCTAATTTCTGCATCAGGTTCTGCTCCACATCTTTTTGAACACCCTGCGTTACGGGACTGTGCTGTACATTCTGGCCACCGCCCGTTACCATGCCCAGTAAATCGCCCAGGCCACCGCCCTGTGCCTGCTGCCCCAGACTACCCATAATGGTACTGGTAATGGTTTGCATCACATTATCGTTCTGTTCGTTCGGAATAGCCGGATTATTTACTACTGCCTGACCTGACTGCTGCTTAACCAGGTTCATTAAGGTTTCTAACATAGTTTTGTTTTTTTGGGAAAAATGGTAAATGGGAATAGGCGTACGAATACCCAGCATTAAAATTAACCAGATTCCAGTCGATTAGTCTATCCGAATCCGTTAATTTGTCCTGAATATAGTTTCCTGCCCGTATGACGAACGAGGACCAAAAAAGTAGCAACCCAACACCCGAACTAACTCAATTTACGGAGAAAGCCAGTTCCTTACTCCCTGATTTGCTGTACCCGAGCGAATCCGACGAACCCCTCGAGTTGACTACCTGCTACCTGAAACAGGCTGAGCCACTCACCGTAAGCCAGATTAAGGACTGGCAGATGCTCCCCCCCGCGGTGTACGTGGAAGAAATTTCGGAAGCTGACTTTTGGGAACCCGTAACGACGCAGCAGGAGTGGTATGAGGAAGAAGAAAAGAAACGTACTGCCACCTTTCAGGCGTTGAAAGAGGTGGTTGATCAGACGTTAACCGTTCGGCAGGTGTTCCGGGTGGGCGAAACGGAAATGGATGTGTATCTGCTGGGCCGACAGGAAAGTGGCGACCGGGTGGGAATCAGGACGAAAGTAGTGCAGACGTAGATACAGTTTACAGTATCTGGTATTCGGTTTACGGTCGGCTGACGCACCAATATAACTCATGCGTCAGCCAACCGTAAACCAAATACCGCAAACCGTATACTGCTTACTTATCCTGGTTCAGTTCCCGCTCTTCGTAGGCCAGGTCGTACTGCTTTAGTACATCGGCGGGTACGCCGTCCCACTGATTGGGCACATTGCCCACGTAACCCAGGTCTTTGATACCCATCTGACTGGTAAAAAAGCCCGTAGCAGTCATGTTCCGCATCAGGCTGAAAAATGAAGCCCCCTGCGACATATTGGATTTAACTTTTGATGGATAGGCAATCTGGTCCACCAGTTCAATCTGCTGTGCTTTGGTGCATTGCACAAATGGCTTGCCAAACAGTTTGGTAGCCGTATTATCCAGCCAGCGGATACCACCCCGCATGGGGGTTTGGTTGCTGGGCTGATCTTTCATCATAAATTCGATGAAGGCCGGAACCCCCGACTGTGATGCACTGCCCGACTTGGCATCGGCCGGAATAATAATGTCAGACAGTACCGTAACCGTTTGCAGTTCATGGGGAGTAAAGAATTTCTCGGCCATGAGCCGGGCATCCCGCTCGGCTTCAAATTTCTGGCGACCACCCGGAATTTTCAGGGGTTTGGGCTGTGGTTCCGGCACTGCGGCTTCAACCGGCGTAACGGCCAGGCCAAAACCAGTGAGTGACAGGGCTTTTAGGGTGTCTCTGCGTTTCATATTGCTTAGATATTTTTCTTCTTCACCTGATCAATTAAATACTCACTTGTGCGCATGGAACTGGCCAGAATGGTCCAGGTAACGTTTTTATCGCCCTGCGATGGAAAGGGAGCCGCATCAACAATAAACAGGTTCTTTACATCGTGAGCCTGCTGATATTTATTCAGCACCGAGTTTTTGGGGTCGTTGCCCATCCGGGCAGTGCCTACCTCGTGGATAATCAGTCCCGGAGCGGCCAGACCGTAGTTGTTTGATGCATTGGGTTTATCGCCCAAAGCAATCCCACCCATCGAATGGATGATTTCCTCGAAGGTTTCCTGCATGTGTTTGGCCTGCTTTACCTCGTAGTCCGACCACTTGTAGTTGAACCGCAGCACCGGAATACCGTATTTATCCACCACGTTCGGATCAATTTCGCAGTAGTTACTTTCGAGGGGTACGGGTTCA
Organism: Spirosoma spitsbergense DSM 19989; assembly: GCF_000374085.1. Taxonomy (GTDB): domain Bacteria; phylum Bacteroidota; class Bacteroidia; order Cytophagales; family Spirosomataceae; genus Spirosoma; species Spirosoma spitsbergense. The sequence goes on from NZ_KB893580.1 coordinate 5,280, forward strand.
CCCCGGCCTGCCATGCCGACGTACGCCCCGTAGAACCGGCGGTAGTCATCTTTCAGGCTGGCCCCGTAGCCGCCACCGGGTTTCATCATGCCATCGCGACCGGCAATCATGCCGTTCATGGCTTCGATGCCCCAGCCGAAGCCATAGGCGGGCATGCCCATGCCGCCCCAGTATTCGATGTGGTACCCACGGGGGAAATCCAGCTTTTTGTTATCCAGCCACCAGGGCGTGAATACGTGCATTCCCCCTACGCCATCTTCATTATAGCGTTTGCGGTCCATCAGCGCCGGAATAAACGCCGACCGGCTGGCCCCCGTGGAGTCATTGATATACTTACCCACCACGCCACTCGTGTTGGCCAGGCCATTGGAGAAACGGCTCGATTTGGAGTTAAGCAGCAACCGGGCCGTTTCGCCCGCGCTGGCCGCCAGCACCACCGATTTTGCTTTAACGGTCACCTCCTGCAACGTCCGGGTATCCACGTAGCTGACACCCGTAGCCAGTCCGGTTTGCGGATCGGTCAGCACTTCGCGCACCATGGCCCCGTTTATAAGCGTCACGTTACCCGTTTTCATGGCGGGTTTCACCAGCACCGAGGAGGAGGAGAAGTCGGCGTAAGCCTGACAGCCACGACCACACTGACTACAGTAAAAGCAGGCACCGCGCTCATTGTTGATGGATTTGGTCAGGATACTCAACCGGGAGGGGATAACCGGAATACCCAGTGTACGGGCACCCTTCCGAATCATCAGCTCGTGCAGGCGGGGCTTGGGCGGGGGCAGGAAAATACCATCGGGTTCAGAGGCCATATTTTCTACCGAGCCAAACACGCCGATGAGCCGGTCAACCCGGTCGTAGAACGGTTTGATGTCGTCGTACCCGATTGGCCAGTCTTCGCCTACACCGGTCATGCTTTTACGCCGAAAATCGTCGGGGGCAAAACGGAGCGAGATGCGGCCCCAGTGGTTGGTGCGGCCGCCCAGCATCCGGGAGCGGAACCAGTGAAAATCGGATCCTTTCGCATTCGTGTACGGTTCGCCTTCAATGTCCCAGCCGCCCCAGGCTGCGTCGAAATCGCCGAAGGCCCGCGTCGTACTGGCTCCGCGCCGGGGCGACTCCCAGGGCCATTTCAGTTGGGTGATGTATTTCGGGTCGGCAGGGTCGAAGTAACCGCCCGCTTCGAGCAGCACAACTTTCGCTCCCGCTTTAGCCAGCGTATAAGCGGCCATACCACCCCCCGCGCCTGAGCCTACAATGGCGACATCGTACTCAACCGGTGCTTTTGGACTATGAAATGAACTCATGCAGTAGGTAAGTTTTTAATAAATTTTAAGAATTGCAATATACGCAAATGCCTCCTTATTAGTCAAGGCAATTCCCGTAAAACAATATTTTTATAGGATGCTTCGGCCTTCCCACCGCCGTGAATTTGTAAACCAATCAGGCCCGAACGGGGAATTTCGGGGTCTGTCTCTACATAATCGACGGTTTGCTGACCATTGAGCCATAGCCGGATGCGGGGGCCTTCGCACTGAATCCGGTAGTCATTCCACTCATTCAGCCGCAGGATGCGTTTGATCAGGCTGGAATCGGGCGCTACCAGGGTTTTATTCCGGCGAGACTCATCGTACAGACTACCCCAGTAGCCGTTACCCAGATCGGCCTGATAACCGGTCATTTCGTAGGCTGGGTCCGTTAGTCGCTGGCTGCGTAACTGCACACCGCCATTTACAAAGCCGGTACCAACCAGCTTCCACTGGAGGGTCAGCTCAAAATTGGCATAGCTGCGGGTGGTACAAAGAAAGTCGTTGTACGGGACTTGTTTTTCCAGCGAGCCGCCTACCAGTGCCCCATCCTGAATGCGCCACGTATTGACTGTATCGCCAGCCCAGCCCCGGAACGTTCGGCCATCGAACAGGGTGACCGGCGGGGCCGATGAATCAATAAAACCAGAAAATACGAGCAGGCATACCGGTAACAGGCCCTTTATCATAACAGTTGGGGGTAACGACAGTACTATAAGTACTCAATCGACCTATTTTACCCAAAAAACGACCGGTATCTTAATCGAACAGATACCAGTCGACCCCGAAGGCAAACCCCCGGCGCATCTGCAGAAAATCGGGGGCGACGAAATAACCGGGTTGAAAAACGCCCTGGTTGGCGTGGGTCAGTTTCACAAACAGGCGGGTCCGGTTTACGCGCAGATTGGCGTATACATCGGCCAGCACGGCACCTTCCACAGCCTGCCGGTTTTGCAGGTAAAACTGCTGGGTAACGGGCATGTAGGCATCGGCGTAATACGACGATTTATAATGCAGGTCGATACCGGCCTGAATGTACAGCACCTTGGCGTACAGAAACTCATACTGAAGGCGGGTGTTTATGAAAAACGGTGGCGTACGCAAGACATCCGTCCGGGATTGAACGGTGTAATACCCCTGCCCCGCCAGTAGAAACTTACCAACCTGGAAGTGATACCCCAAACCCGTTCGAAGTACACTAAATGAGCCATCTATCTGCCGGGGAGCCGCTTTTTCGTCGAAAAAAATGTAATTGCTCAGCAGGTAATAATCCAGCATCGGCTCAAGCCGGATGTTTTTGTACCGCAGGTTGAGCTTCCCGAACGCATGGTTATAGCCCCGCAGACTGAAGTTGTTCCGCCAGAAAAACAGAGGACTCTGGAAACGTTCCTGCAACAGGGTCGGATTGACAAACATAGAACTGTACCCCGCTGTCAGCAGCTTACTGTCGAGTTGCCCCTGCAGGCGGTAGCCCCCGCCGACCTGGTATTCGAGTTCGGCCGTTACCTGCGACAGGCTGTCGGGGAAATAATAGCCCATCCAGCCACCCAGAAAGGTTTCGAGCCGAGGTGTGGCGTATTCGTTGAAGCTGTTGCGCGTTTCGTTGTAGCGGGTATACTGCCGGTAGTTCCGGATGCGCAGGTAGGTGCGGTAATTGAACGACGACCCTTTGAACTGGGCAACGCCCTTGATACCAACCTGGTTTTCGAGCAGCCGGAAACGCGCCAGCTGGAAAATGCGCGAGGTATCGCCCGTAATGGTCGGGTAAAACGGAAGGGGTACAGTACTCGTTATCGGGATAATCGACTGATTGAGCCGCAGAGTATCGTCCTGATAGAAATTTCGGTGAGATTTATAATCGAAGCGGTGGTAAAGCTGAAACCCTTTGTCGAGCACGTACTGATGATACACGTGATAGTCATTCCGAATCTCCCAGCCGTGCGGCCCCTGCTGGGACGACGAACCACTCCGCAGCCGCGAATCGCCGGTGTAATTATAGATAATGGGCACACCGGAACCCGTTTCTCCCGGCAGTACCCCACCCTGTTCATCGAGGCTATGGTTCATGTTGTTGAAATGCGCCAGGAGGGTGTATTTCTCGTTCTTTGAGGTGTAGTTAGTATGCAGCAGGAAGGCCCAGTTTTGTGCCAGCAGTTTATAGGAGTCATTGGTACCACTGGTGCCAAACTGTTTCTGGGACGTGAACCGCTGGACATTAAAGCCAATGTTCCAGCGGGGGTTGATGTTCTGGGCCATGTCGAACCGCAGAATATTCTGGTTATTCCCCCCCAGTGCCACATACATATCTGTAAACGGCGATTTCGTATTGAAATACTTCACGCCCATCGTCTGGTAGGCATACGGGTCGAAGACATAATACCCCGACTGAGCACCCAGCTGCGTGGGTTCCTGCACGAATACCGGCCGGATGGGGGTGCCGAGTGCCCCTAAATCCTGGTACAGATTCTGGCTCCGCTGTACGTAGGTGTACCGGTGCACGTTGTCCATGGTCGTATCCATGGTATACAACTTCTTCCGGTTATTGAAAATATCGTCTTCCAGTACGTAGCGGGTTGATTTGGGTCCGTAAATGACTTTGGTCGAGTCGTCGATGATTCCATTGCCGGTTCCGGGTCGGCCCGTGGTGGAGGTGGGCATCGTCTGCCGACCGCCAAACCCACCGGGAAAGCCACCCGGCTGGGTTGATCCCGGAAATTGCTGCGCCCGGCCCGCGCTAACCAGCCCGAGCAATAAAAACAGTAAGCGTAATCGTCGGTTCATTCCGTCAAAAGTACGTCAAAACGCCGGACAGCAGAATACTACCGGTAACCGTTGTCCAGTATTTAACGATTTTTAAGCCACTCCCCGTCCATTACGGCCAGGAAAGCCTGTTCCTGACCGGCTAAAAACTGCATGGCCACCGGCAGGTAATACAGGGGCCAGGTTGCCCGCTCGGCGGGCATAAGCAGCGCATCGAGTTTTACCCAGTCTTTTTCGGTCGTCAGCAGGGCTGTATCCGCCGGCAAGTCGTTTACCAGTTTCTCCAGCGTAGGGCGGGTGTAGGGATGGTGGTCGGCAAAACGGTCATGCCGGACCAGGTGGTAGTGCTGCCGGACATACTGCTCCAGGGGAGTGGCATTGGCCAGGCCCGATACCAGCACCACCGCCCGCAGGTTCGTTACCGATTGCCCCGTGGCAAAGGATACGGGGGCATCATAGGCCAGACCGGCAAAAAACAGGGGCGTTTCGGGACGGGTATACGGACGAATCCGGTTCGCGATTTGCGTCTGTTCGGTCAGAGACAGCGTCAGGGGGCATTTGGTCACCACCAGCACATCGGCCCGGCGGGCCCCTTTCCGCCGTTCCCGAAGCCGCCCCCCGGGGAAGGGCAGGTCTTCATAAAAGGGGCGGTTGTAATCCATCAGCAGAATGGAAACGTGGGGCGCCAGGGGGCGGTGCTGGAAGGCGTCGTCGAGCAGGACCCGTTTCGTTTCCGGATGCCGTTCAAGTAATGATTTAACCGCTTCGACCCTTCGTTCACCTACACACACCCGAACGGAGGAGGTAAACTTACGATAGAGTTGCAGGGGCTCATCGCCAATCGTGTCGGCCGTGTCGGAAGCTGTCGCGACCCGAAATCCGGTTGTCTTTCGGCCATACCCCCGGCTCAGCGTAGCCAGTGCTCCCGCCCGAAATTCGCCGGCTGTCAGAGACCGTTTAATCAAAAATTCAACCATGGGTGTCTTTCCGGTCCCCCCAACCGTTAAGTTACCGACACTAACCGACTGTACATTTGGCTGCTGAGTCGCTAATAAGTCATTATCATAGAGCCAATTACGAACATCGGTCAGTAGTCCATATACCCCACTGAGTGGACTGAGTAGCCATTCACCGACCGAACGCTTCATTATTATTTTCGTATTATTGCCAGCCTGAGCCATCAAAAGTAGTACTTTTAGGACTGATATTTTTTTTGCCCTGCCCACCTGACCAATGAGTTTAAAAGTCGACTTCATTCCATACACGTTGCACTTTCGCTTCGAAGCAGGTACGTCGCGCGGCACCCTCACGCAAAAAACGTCGTATATCATTCGCCTGTACGATGATGAGAATCTGTCAGTTATCGGTTACGGCGAATGTGGTCCGCTGGCCGGGCTGAGTTATGATGACCGGCCCGATTTTGCCGACTGCCTGGCGCAGTACTGTCAGGACTTTAATGAACTCGACCTTCAGCTGTTTAGCTGGAACCTGCCCATTATTCTCAATCAGGTTATCAGTCCGCAGTTTCCGAGTATTCTTTTCGGTTTCGAAACGGCCATGCTTGATTTTCTGGCGGGCGGTCATCGGCTGATCAAACCATCCGATTTTACGACCGGTGAACGGGCTTTACCCATCAACGGCCTGATCTGGATGGGTAGTCAGGCGTTCATGCAGGAGCAGATTGAAGAAAAACTTCAGGCTGGCTACACTACCCTGAAACTAAAGATCAGTGCGCTGCATTTTGAGGAGGAGTGCGAACTGCTGGCCATGATCCGGGCCCGCTACTCAGCCGACCAGATTACCCTTCGGGTGGATGCCAACGGGGCTTTCACGCCCGACGAAGCCATGGCAAAACTAACCAGGCTGGCTTCGTACAATATACACTCGATTGAGCAACCCATCCGGGCGGGACAACCGGACGTAATGGCCGACCTTTGCCGCCATTCGCCCCTGCCCATTGCGCTCGATGAGGAACTGATCGGGCAAATGGAATACGTGCATAAATACCGGTTATTGAAAAAGATCCAGCCCCAGTTTATTATCCTGAAGCCTACCCTGCTGGGCGGATTACGCCATTGCGATGAGTGGATCGAACTGGCTGGCCGGCTAAATATCGGCTGGTGGATCACCTCCGCCCTGGAATCAAACATCGGCCTGAATGCCATTGCCCAGTATACCGGGCAGTTCCGAAACGTACTTCCGCAGGGGTTGGGAACAGGACAGTTATATACCAATAACGTTTCCAGCCCGTTGTATACAGCTGGTGGTTACCTGCACTACGATACGGCGCTGGCCTGGAATGTCGATCCCCTGCTGGGTGGTCAGTCCGAGCCACTACATACTTAACCCTACGCGCAACCCTTGAACCTCCCTGCCGATCATATCCGTCTGTTATTTGGCCTCAAACTTCGTCAGTTACGGCTCGACAAAGGGCTTTCGGTCAGCGAACTGGCCCATCAATCGGGTTTGTCCATATCCTACGTAACAGAAATCGAGAAGGGGCGAAAATACCCGAAAACCGACAAGATTTCGGCGCTGGCCAATGCGATGCAGGTGGACTATGACTCGCTGGTTTCGCTGAAACTCAGCAAGAAATTAGAGCCCATTTCCGACCTGCTGCGCTCTAAATTCCTGACGGAAATTCCGCTCGAACTCTTCGGCATCGATCCCTCCGACCTGCTCGAACTGCTGGCCGAAGCGCCCGCCAAAGTGAGTGCCATGGTCCGCACGTTCATGGACATTGCGCTCAGCTATAACATGAGCGTCGAGCGGCTGTACCTGACTATGCTACGGTCGTATCAGGAACTGCACGACAATTACTTTCCGGATATCGAAGCCGATGCCGACCGGTTTCTGGATGAGTTCGCCCCCGCGGATCAGGTGGTGGGAGAAGCCCTGCTCATCAACCTGCTGAAGACCCGGTACGCCACCCGGCTCGAACAGTTCGATGCCCGTACCCAGCCGGAACTGGTGGCCCTGCGGTCCATTTTCCGGCCCGAAAAGCACACCCTTTACCTGAACGCCGATTTGTCGGCCGAGCAGCGGATATTTATTCTGGCCCGGGAAGTAGGCTTTCAGTTTATGCAGTTAAAAAACCGACCCACTACCTACTCCTGGGTAGAAGCCGAGTCGTTTGAACAGATACTGAATAACTACAAGGCTTCGTATTTTGCCGGTGCCATTCTGATTCGGCGGGAGAAACTGGTGGAGAAGCTACGCGAACTGTTTGCCCGCGACACCTGGCATAACGACGACTTCCTACAACTTATCGACCATTTCAAGGCAACGCCCGAACAGTTTTTCTACCGGCTCAGCACGGTACTACCCAGCCAGTTTGGCATCGACCAGTTGTTTTTTTACCGCTTTAATCACACCCCCGGCGAGATTACCTTCCAACTGACCAAAGAGATGCATCTGTCCCGGAAGCAGGGGCCGCGCGGTATTGTCGATGAGCATTTCTGCCGCCGGTGGATTGCGTGGACCATCCTGCAGGAATTGCAGTTTATACAGCAACACAAATCATTCGACGGTAGCCTTTGCCGGGCGCAACTCTCTGAATATGCCGATTCCGGCCAGCAGTACCTGATTATCTCGGTAGCGCATCCGTTCCAGCCGGAGTCCGGGCAAAACATGAGCGTGTCGATGTGCTTTGCGGTCAACGATACCCTGAAAAGCAAAATGAAGTTCCTTAACGACCCGGCTGGTGTGAAGGAGCTAAACGATATTCCGTTTCGGGTGGTGAACCAGACCTGCGAACGATGCGCTATTTTCGATTGCCGGGAGCGGGTAGCGGCTCCGGCGGTACTACAAAAGAAACGCCAGTTCGACGCGCTCAAAAAAGCGGTGGCAGGGCTCGACTAGGGCATGGACCTTATACGCATCACACGACAACATCCCTACTTGACGTCCATTCGTGGCTGGTACGAAGCCTCCTTCCCACCCGGGGAACGGCGACAGTTTGATTCACTCATCCAACTCCTCCCCTATCCGGACATGCACCTCTGCGCCCTGGTTGAGGCCGGGCAGCCCGTTGGGTTCATTAGTTACTGGCAGTGGCCCGATGCCGGTGTGCTGTTCATCGAGCACTTCGCTATCGACCCTGACCGGCGCGGTCAGCAACTGGGTCAGCAGGCACTTACCCGGGTATTAACCATTCCCGCTGCGTATTACCTGCTGGAAGCCGAACTCCCGGTGGATGACCTAAGTAAACGACGGATTCATTTTTACGAACGACAGGGCTTTCAAATCAATGATTTCCCTTATGCTCAGCCCCCCTACCAGCCCGGAAACCCAGCCATTCCAATGAAGCTGCTATCGCAACCGGTCATTCATGAGCAGGCAGTATTCGATGCGTTTTGCCGGTTGATTGAGGAACGCGTGTACCAGCGGTTTTACCATTGAGCTAAAAAACCCGCTAAGTACTTATCACTAATCTAGCAGGCACACCTGATGGTACGCCCTATAAGGATACACCCCTGTCCTGCGTGCAGTTACTCCGAAAACAGTAATAAATACTTTCGGTTAAAGCGCCCTATTTACTGGATTAACGCAACAAAAATTCAATTTTGATATAAGTATAATTAACTATTATCTTTGAAATCGTATAACGAAAAACTCATTCACGAAGAGGAGTTTCTATTTCCAACAGTATACGACCGTAACCAATGAAAATGATTACCCTTAGTATCCTTATCGCTGTGATGGGCTTTACGTTCCAGCCTGCAAACGCGCAGACATGGGAGCAAATTGGCAAAAAAGGCGATTGGGCAAATACAGTGGCAGTAGTAGCCCTAAATGGTCACCTGTATAGTATCGAAAAAGACGGCACCCTCTTTGAAACCGATGAAGAGGGAACGTATGCGCAAATGGGCAAAAAAGGCGAGTTCGACCACGCTGAAATTTTAGTGGCGATGGACGGATCTATCTGGACCGTAGAAGACGGCTCCCTGTACCGTACAGACCCCGAAACGGCGGTCTGGAAACAGGTCGGTAAAGCCGAAGACTGGAAAAATACGGAAGCGATGGTGGGGCTCAACGGTAAACTATATAGCATCGAAACATCGGGTACCCTCTACGAGACAGCGAAGAATGGCACCTGGAAGCAAATTGGCGGTGATGGCGAGTTTACCGATGCGGCTATGCTGGAGGCTACCGGCGGGTATCTATGGACGGTTGAAAACGGTACCCTCTACCAAACCAGCGTTCAGGCGATGCGCTGGAAACAGGTGGGCAAAAAAGGCGAGTGGGAGAATACGGTAGCGATGGTTGGCGAGCAGGGTATTTTATGGAGCATTGAAAAAAATGGTACCCTGTACAAAACCGACATGGCGGGTAATAACGAACAGGTAGGAAAGCGTGGCCTGCTAAAAGATGTGACCCTTATTACAGCCATGAACGGGGTTTTATACGTTGTAGAGGATGGCACGCTTTACCGAATGAGCAATTAAACCAAAGTGCAGTTGTTCCGTAACGAAAAGGGGCCGTAGTCAATGACTACGGCCCCTTTTCGTTACGGAACAACTTGCTTACGCGGTCTGCTTCATCCGAATGATGTTCAGCGCAGCACCCGCTTTGAACCACTCGATTTGGCCTTCATTGTAGGTATGATTGACCGGAAACTCATCTTCCGTACCATCGGCATGATGCAGTACGATTTCCAGCGGGCGGCCCGGTGCAAACTCTGTCAGGCCGTTGATTTCGATGGTGTCGTCTTCCTGTACTTTGTCGTAATCGGCCGGGTTGGCAAACGTCAGCGCCAGCATGCCCTGTTTTTTCAGGTTCGTTTCGTGAATCCGGGCGAATGAGCGCACCAGAATGGCCCGCACGCCGAGGAAACGGGGTTCCATGGCCGCGTGTTCGCGGGAGGAACCTTCGCCGTAGTTCTCATCCCCAACCACGATGGAGCCAACCCCGGCGGCTTTGTACGCCCGCTGCACGGCCGGTACTTCGCCATACTCACCCGTTAGCTGATTCTTCACGGTGTTGGTCTTCTCGTTGTAGAAGTTCACCGCGCCAATCAGCATGTTGTTGGAAATATTATCGAGGTGACCCCGGTATTTGAGCCAGGGACCCGCCATCGAGATATGGTCGGTGGTACACTTGCCTTTGGCTTTGATGAGCAGTTTCAAGCCCGTCAGGTCCGTACCCTCCCATGCCTTGAACGGCTCCAGAAGCTGGAGACGGTCAGACGTGGGCGACACGATAACCTGAACTCCCGAACCATCCTGGGCGGGTGCCTGATACCCGGCATCGTCAACGGCGTACCCTTTCACCGGCTGCTCGATACCCTGTGGCTCATCGAGTTTCACCTGCTCCCCGTCTTCGTTGGTCAGGGTGTCGGTCATAGGGTTGAACGTCAGATCACCGGCGATTACCAGGGCCGTCACGATTTCGGGCGACGCCACGAAGGCGTGGGTGCTGGCATTTCCGTCGTTCCGCTTGGCGAAGTTCCGGTTAAACGAGGTAATGATCGAGTTCTTGCGGGTTGGATCGTCCATGTGCCGTGCCCACTGCCCAATGCAGGGACCACAGGCGTTGGCCAGCACGACCCCACCAATTTGCTCGAAGGTATCGAGTAATCCGTCGCGTTCGGCGGTAAACCGGACCAGTTCAGAACCGGGCGTTACCGTAAATTCCGCTTTGGCTTTCAGGTTTTTGGCCGTTGCCTGAGCCGCTACCGAGGCCGAGCGGGTCATATCTTCGTAGCTGGAGTTGGTACAGGAACCAATCAGGCCTACTTCCAGCGTGGTGGGCCAGTTGTTTTCCTTTACTGCTTTGGCAAAGTTCGACAGCGGCCAGGCCAGATCGGGCGTGAATGGTCCGTTTACGTGTGGTTCCAGTTCCGACAGGTTAATCTCAATCAGTTGGTCGTAATATTGAGCGGGATCGGCATAGACTTCTTCATCGGCCCGCAGATTTGCTCTTACCTCCCCGGCAGCGTCCGCAATTTCGGTCCGGCTGGTAGCCCGCAGGTAGTCGCCCATTTTTTCGTCGTACGCGAAAATAGACGTGGTTGCCCCAATTTCGGCGCCCATGTTGCAAATGGTTCCTTTACCGGTAGCCGACAGGCTCTCGGCTCCTTCGCCAAAATACTCGACGATGCAGCCCGTTCCGCCTTTCACGGTCAGGATACCCGCTACCCGCAGGATAACGTCTTTGGCCGATGCCCAGCCGCTCAGTTTGCCGGTTAGTTTGATGCCAATGAGTTTCGGCATTTTCAGTTCCCAGGCCAGCCCCGCCATGACGTCGCAGGCATCAGCACCACCCACACCGATGGCAATCATACCCAGACCACCCGCGTTCGGCGTGTGCGAATCCGTACCAATCATCATCCCACCAGGAAAGGCGTAGTTTTCCAGTACGACCTGGTGAATGATACCGGCCCCGGGTTTCCAGAAACCGATACCGTATTTGTCAGAGATGGACGCCAGAAAGTCGTAGACCTCCTTGTTTTTGCTTTTAGCGACATCCAGATCTTTATCCGCGCCTACTTCAGCCTGAATCAGGTGGTCGCAATGCACGGTGGAGGGAACGGCTACCTGCGGCCGACCCGCCTGCATAAACTGCAGCAGGGCCATCTGGGCCGTAGCATCCTGCATGGCTACGCGGTCGGGAGCAAAGTCCACGTAGGCTTTACCCCGCTCGAATGCCTGGGTAGTAGCCCCGGAAAAAAGGTGACTATATAAAATTTTCTCCGACAGGGTCAGCGGTTTACCCACTGCCTTTCGGGCTGCTTCTACACGTTCGCCAAGGGTTGCGTATACGCGCCGAATCATGTCTACATCAAAGGCCATAACTAACAGGAATAACAGGTTACTGAATGAACACTCTATTGGTAAAACCACCCGTATCAGAAAAATCGGTTCGGGTGGCGGGTCAAAATTAGAAGATTCTGACTCGTTTTGGAAATATTCTGCCAAATGGATGATAATCCGGGGCAACATGGTCCCCAGTTAGCTGATTTTAGTGCATTTACCCGTTTTTATTGTCGCATAGGTAAAGAAACAGGAGCCATTGTCAAACTATAAGTCGTATAACCCGTTTACGAATAGTGGTCTAACTAACTTGATCCTACGTTGTTATCATACTAATTTTAACCCCTGAACGCTCATGAAAAAAATAAGCCTTTTATCCGTTGCGGCCCTATTGGTCCTGGGCCTTGTTGGTTTATCGTTTAAAAATGCCCCAAAAGCCATGGTTTCGTTGACAGCTACCCTGAACGGGGCCAGCGAGAAGCCGAATCCAACGCCTTCAACCGCTACCGGCACCTTCGAGGGTGAGTTGAACACGACTACCCGGGTTTTGAGTTATACGGTCACCTATCAGGGATTTACCCCAACGATGGGACACCTGCACAAGATAACGAAAGCCGACGGCACGGGTGGTGTCGATGTGGCGTTTAAATCGGTTACCAGTCCCATTACGGGCACTACGGCAGCTTTGGCTCAGTCGAAAATAGATAGCATGATGAATGGGTTCTATTATGTCAATCTACATTCGGCAGCCTACCCGGCGGGCGAAATTCGGGGAAATATCAAAAAGAAATAAGTTCAGCTGCTACCAGTCTGTTAGTGTGCGCAGTTGCCAGCCTGTCTGACAGACAGATTTGGTGTAAAAGGTGCTTTTTCTTCTGACAAATTTGCGTAAAAAGCCGCTTTTCAAAAACCAAAACAGTTATATCCGGTTTATCAACTGACACCAGCACAGTAGCTGGCATCAGTTACACTTGTTATACTCATTATCAACTGTTATGAAAAAAAGTAAAATTCTCTCCGTTGCTGCGCTCCTGGCACTGGGCCTGATTGGTTCGTCCTGTAGTAAGAGCGACAACCCGGTTACGTTATCAACACCGACTGTAGCCGTGTTAACGGCAACCATTAACGGGGCGAACGAGAAGCCAACGTCGACCACATCGACAGCCGTGGGTTCTTTTGTCGGAAATCTGAATACGACTACCCGGGTGATGAGTTACACGGTTACCTATTCTGGTCTGACGCCTACCGCAGGGCACTTACACCGGATCAATGCTACTAATGGTACAGGCCAGGTTGACATTACATTCCCATCGTTGACAAGCCCTATTATTGGCACAACCTCAGCGCTGGCTCAATCGAAAGTGGACAGTTTGGTGGGTGGCTTTTATTATGCCAACCTGCACACAACAGCGTATCCAGGCGGAGAGATCCGGGGCGATATAAAGAAGAACTAATACCCGCACGTTCTATTTTTCAGACGTGCATCCGAACAAAAGAAAGGCCCATCCGGAATTCCGGATGGGCCTTTCTTTTGTTCGGATTTCCACTAGACTACCCAACAGTAATCGTTTGGGCAGGCACGTTGGTTGCCGGATTTTTTGGTAATGTAATCTTCAGGATACCATCGGTATAGGTAGCCGATATACTTTCTATCAGCACTTTATTGTTCAGTTTGAATGATCGCTCAAACGAATGGGTACTGAATTCCTGGTAGGTGGTATTGCCCGTTTCCGTTTTTCCGGCGGAGTCGGGGGCGTACGAAATAGTCAATACGTCGTCTTTAACGGTTAGTGACACCTTTTCTTTAACGAGTCCGGCTGCGTACAGGGCAATTACATACTCGGTGTCGGTTTCCTCGATATTAACCGGGGGCCGGTGCGCTCCCCAGGCACGATGGCCTCTTCCGCCAAATGTACCCCGGCCAAAGGCGGGTCCACCCCAGGAGCCGCCAAATTTGCTGCGTCCGCCCCAGGAGCCACAGCCTCCTTTATGTTCTGATTCGAATGCTTGTTTGTTATACATGGTTGTTTGTGTTTACTTGTTCTCGATTTGTTGTTTACTGATGTTACTTTAACGGATGGCGATAACCCGGTCAAAATGACCGGTGCTTCTACCAGAATGATAGGCAGGGTTATCGATGGCTATGATATTGGCCTGCTGCCAGCCACCGCGCTCCATCCGCCCGAATGCCCGACCCATTAGCCGTGGCCCTACTACCCGGACCAGCAGGACAAGGCCCATGCCAACGAGCAAAAATTTCACGACGAGTGACAGCAGAAACAGGGCCAGTCCGGCCACTACGGCGACACCGGCAATTCTCCAGATGATGTTCATGTTATTTAACTGTTTATGATTTATAACCAGGCCCGGCCTGACCAGAGGTGATTCAATGCAGCGCAACAAACGACGGAAAATCCAATCTTTTTTTTTCGTTGCATTCACTTCTGTTTCGGGGCTTCAGAAAGGATGACGGATGAGCGGGTGCTTTTACTTTAAAAATAAATAACTTTTTTTTCAGGCATCGACACAACCCTTCCGGTAGCTCCTGCGTACGTACTGGTAAGCTTTTACTTTTTTTGAACAAAACAGATTTACAGCATCTTTACCCATCAAATTAAAGCTGGGTAAGCCGGGTGGCTTACTCCGTACTATTTTCACTACTAATCACTTAAATCACATGAACAAAGTTTCTACGCTCCTGTCCTTCGCAGTACTGATCTCCTTATCAGTTACCCTTCTCAGTTGTAATGACCACCGCACTTTCCCGGCTGATGCAAAAATCCAGTTGGTGTCTACCCTGAGTGGAGCGGCCGAAAAACCCAACTCCGTCAGTTCCGCAGCGTCGGGCTCGTTTGTTGGGGTGATTGACCGGGCTACCCGCGTACTGAGTTACACGGTTATCTATTCCGGGCTGACCCCCGTAGCGGGGCACCTGCACCGCGTTACGGCGGCTAATGGTACAGGTGGCGTCGAGATTCCGTTTTCGGGACTGGCTTCGCCCATTATCGGCACGGCTACCCTGGCCACATCGACCCGGGTCGACAGCCTGATTAATGGTTTTTACTATGCCAATCTGCACACAACGGCGAATCCGGGTGGCGAAATCCGGGGTAATGTTCGGGTGAACGGGCCTATCCAGCTGACCGCTACGATGAACGGAGCCGCTGAGAAGCCCACGCCGAATGCTTCAACCGCTACGGGTGCCTTTAAAGGCGTTATCGACCCGTCGACCCGCGTACTGAGTTATACCGTTACCTATTCGGGGCTAACACCCACGGCGGGACACCTGCACCGAATCAATGCCGCTAATGGTACAGGACCGGTTGAGATTCCATTCCCTGGCCTGGCTTCGCCCATTATCGGCACGACAACCCTGACCACTGCCGGACGAGTGGACAGTTTGTTCAATGGCTATTACTATTCCAACCTGCACACGACCGTCTATCCAGCAGGTGAAATCCGGGGCGATATCAAGTAAACGGACAATGTTCATTTCAATAAAAAGACAATCCCTGTCCGTTGATGGACAGGGATTGTCTTTTTATGGGGGCTACCAGTCTTTGCGCTTTTTTGTCCGTTGGGTTCTATGGCGAATTTCACTTACCTATCAACAACTCGCCCGGCCATTCGTTTATCCATTAACACAACCAGGCCTGTAGTGGCCATCTGCTACCCAAAACTACCGGTTCATTATGTCGAAACGCAAGCGTTATCGCTCCGCCGAAAAAACCCTCGGCACTTCTCCCGGCACTCTAACGTATGTAGGAGCGGATATCGAACATGCCATCAAAATCAAGCGTATCGAGTATAATGCCACCGATTACCGAATCGATAGCAGCAGTAAGTTAAGTGCCTGTCAACTCCCTTCCCTCCAAACGCCTTACATACACTGGATTGATGTGGATGGCATTCATGAACCAAAAGTAGTGGCGGCCCTGGGTCAACAATACCACCTGCACGCCCTACTGCTGGAAGATGTACTCAATACAGAGCAGAAGCCCAAGATTGATTTGTACGATGAAACGCCCCTGAGTACTAAAGAGGGCGCCCAGCCAGGTAGTCAGGTCGTTTTCGTCACCATGAAGATGATCCATCATAGTATTCAGCACCAGGAAATTGACGTAGAGCATATCAGCTTCGTACTGGGGACCAACTTCCTGATTTCCTTTCAGGAAGAGCGCACCAGGGATATGTTCGAGCCGATTATCGAACGGATTAAAGCGTCGTCGGGCAAAACCCGGCGTAATGGCCCCGACTACTTACTGTACGCGCTGATGGATGTTATCATCGACCACTACTTCCTGATTACGGAACGGATTGGCGATAAGATGGATGAAATGGAAGAGCAACTGGTGCAGGAACGCGCTAACCAGCAGACGCTGGCAACCCTCTACACGCTGAAACGCGAACTGGCCTTTATCCGCCGAACCATTTATCCGGTACGGGACATCCTCGGCACGCTGCTCCGCGAAGAGTCGGACCTTATCCAGCGCAACACCCTGCCCTACCTGCGCGACCTGGCCGACCATATCAGTCAGGTCATTGAAACCCAGGAGTCGTACAGGGAACTCATTGCAGGCCTGATGGATGTGTATTATTCGATTGTAAACAACCGGATGAACTCGGTCATGAAAACGCTTACTATTGTATCGGCCATTTTTATTCCGCTGACATTCATTGTTGGTGTGTACGGCATGAATTTCGAGTTTATGCCCGAACTAAAGAGCCCACACGGGTATTTTTACACCTGGGCCGTAATGGCGATTATTGCCATCGGTGAAATTATTTACTTCAAACGCCGTGGCTGGATGTAAATGAATGATGAATGATTTACAAAAAGAATTGTCGTCATCATTTGGTCAACCCTGCTTTCTGACATGACAACGAAGAACTATTCCCTCATAAACCGACAATGGCTGACCGATTCCCGACAGCTAACCGGACTACCCGGCGAAAAACAACTGGCTGACGTTGTTTTTTTCGCCATCCGGGGTGAACACCATGACGGGCACGCTTTTATCGGTGACCTCTACCGAAAAGGGGTCCGGCGGTTCGTGGTGGAGCGTTTGGCCCTGACCGACCGGCGGGCTGAACTCAGCCAGTATACCGAAGCCGAATTCATGGAGGTAGATAGTAGTTTACAAACCCTGCAAACGCTGGCTGCCGAGCACCGGCAGCGATTTCAAATTCCGGTAATTGGTATCACGGGGAGTAATGGAAAAACCATCGTGAAAGAATGGCTGGCCCACCTGCTGTCCGATGACTTTGTTATTGCCAAAAGCCCCAAAAGCTATAATTCTCAACTGGGCGTTCCCCTGTCGGTGCATGAGTTGACCCCCCGTCATACGCTGGGTATTTTTGAAGCCGGCATTTCACAGGCGCAGGAGATGCCCGCCCTCGAACGCATCATCCGGCCCACCATTGGCGTGTTTACCAATGTTGGCACGGCCCATGATGAAGGCTTCCGAACCCGGAAACAGAAAATTGCGGAGAAACTCCGGCTATTTACCCACGCGGACACCCTCATTTACTGCACCGATTACGTCGATATCGACGAGGAAGTAAACCTACTCCTGAAAGCCGTTAACCCCCACATCCAGTGCGTTACCTGGTCAATGCAGGGGAATAAAGCAACGTATCAGGTAGAACTAAGCGGAAGTGAACTGACCCTGACCAGCCCGGAGACCGGCTCCATTCGGGTAACCCTTCCCTTTACAGACCCGGCCTCCGTCGAGAACCTGACACACTGTCTGGTAACGATGCTGACGATACGCGCCGAAACAGGTACGCAGCTTCAGCCCCGCCTGAATCGGTTGCGCCCGGTGTCGATGCGACTGGAACAAAAAGCGGGTATCAATAACTGCGTGCTGATTGATGACTCGTATAATAACGACGTAGCGGGTCTTCAACTGGCCCTCCGCTTTTTGAATCAGCAGACCACCCGAACACGCCGGGTCGTTTTTTTATCCGATGTCCTCCAGTCGGGGCAACCGGAACAGGACCTGTATGCGCTGGTCAGTACCCTGATTAAGGAGGCCGACGTAGCCCAGTTCATTGGTATTGGTCCCGTATTGAGTCGTAACGCCCATTTGTTTGCTGACAATAGTTTGTTTTATACATCTACCGATGATTTGCTGGCCCATTTCCTCTTTCATACACTACAGAACAGTGCGGTACTGGTGAAAGGAGCACGGCCCTTCTCATTTGAGCGGATTAGTAACCGACTGGCGGAAAAAGTGCACGGCACGGTGCTCGACATTAACCTCGATGCCCTGACCCATAACCTGAATAGCTACCGGGAAAAAGTTGGTTCCGGCACGAAGATTATGGTTATGGTAAAGGCATTTGCCTACGGAAGTGGCAGTACGGAAGTAGCCCAGCTGCTTCAGTACCATCGGGTCGACTATCTGGCGGTTGCCTATGCCGACGAAGGGGTGGCCCTTAGAAAGAACGGAATCAACCTGCCGATTATGGTGATGAATCCCGCTCCCGAAACCTTTTCGGCCCTGCTGGCCTACCGCCTGGAGCCGGAGATTTATAGTATGCGGGTGCTGACCGAGTGGGGAGATTTTTTAGCCAGTAACAGGAGTGACCGGGTCACCCCTGCTACAGAATCCTGCATCCATCTAAAAATTGACACGGGCATGCACCGGCTTGGTTTTCTGGAATCCGAACTACCCGGAGTGGCCGATTACCTGAATACGCAGCCAACGCTGCAGGTTGCGTCGGTGTTCAGCCATCTGGTTGGTTCGGACGAAGCCCGGTTCAATGCATTTTCACAGCAGCAGTACGAAACGTTCCTGCGGAGCACAACCATACTGGAAACGGCTTTAGGCTATCGGCCTACCCGACATATGCTCAATTCGGCGGGTATCATGCGGTTTCCGGACTACAAGCTTGATATGGTTCGGCTGGGCATTGGCCTTTACGGGGTTGAAGCCAGCGGGCTGAACCCTTCCGTATTACATACGGTCGGTACGCTACGAACGGTTATCAGCCAGATTAAAACCGTCAGGGCGGGCGAGTCAGTCGGCTACAGTCGCCGGGGAGTACTCACGCACGATGCCCGCATTGCTACGCTGGCTATTGGCTACGCCGATGGCTACGACCGCCGGTTCGGGAACGGTATCGGTCAGGTACTGGTCAATGGAACACGATGTGAAACAGTGGGTAACGTCTGTATGGACATGACGATGGTTGACATTACGTCGGCAGTGGCATCAGAAGGGGATGTCGTTATTATTTTCGGTCCTGAATTACCCATCAGCGAGCTGGCCCGACAAATTGGCACCATTCCCTATGAACTGTTAACCGGCATCAGTGAGCGGGTAAAACGGGTATTTTTCAAAGAAGGTAATTAGGGTATCACCCCTGTTCAAACCGTCTTCAAAAGACAAAAGCTCCCGGTGGGAGCTTTTGCCTTTTTTTCAGTAAGAAAAACTTCAAACCAGTTTTACCCTGTTCGTCTGACAGGCATCCGTAGTGGCCTGATTAATCGACAAATCGCTGTACACAAAGCTGCTGCACTTTTGCCCGGCTTCGCTTTAGTCTCATTTTGACCGCACTTATCTTAAGGTCGTACAGTTGGGCAATTTCATCTATGCTCAATCCATCTTCGTATTTCAGCCGTAGAATAGTGCGTTCCTGAGGAGATAAAGTACCAATAACCTGTTGCATGACCTGATAGGATTCTTCCCGCAACTGAGTTTCCATGGAGTCTTCATACGTAGTGCTCTCGTGGCTTTCTTCCAGTTGCGTCGTGGAAAATCGTTTAGCCAATCGAAGCTGGTCAGCGCAGTAATTATAAGAGATGGAGTAAAGCCAGGTCGAGAAACTGGACCGTTGCTGAAAGCCCTCCAGTTTACCGAATACTTTTATGAAGATATCCTGGGTAAAATCTTCCGCCTTGTCCGAATCTTTCGTCATCTGCAAACAGCGGTGGTAGACTTTATTTACGTAACGATTGTAGAGGGTTTCAAAACACTGCGTCGTATTATGGGGTAGGTATTGACGAATCATCTCTTCGTCTGTCATATATGTATCCATATCTGCATGAGGAGTAACAAATAATTTATGGATTAGGGGTTACAAATTATCCTGTAATAATAGTACACGGTATAGTAATATCATCCAATTATGTCAAATAAATTTATCAGATGGCGTAATCAGGGTCTAAACAGTAAATTATATTCCCCCTTGGATTGGCAAACACAATACCGATTAACCAGTAAGGTTATATGTAGTAACCAACTCGTCCTAACGCATTAATTACTGCTCTTCGATTTCACCGCTTCTACATTACTCTTTCGGCTTTCCAGTTCCAAAAGGGCTTTTTCCTGTTCGGTTTTATTGGTTTCTGTATCCTTCTGTAGTTGCAGCAGTTCTTTATCGTTGTCCTCTATTCGTTTCAGAAGCCGTTCTTTTTCTTTGGCGTTCTGCTCGATGGCACGCTGAAGTCGCTCGCCGTTACGAACCAGTTTCTGGTGATTTTTCTGGGCCTCGTCAAACCCGTCCTGCGCCACGCGTACCTCCTGCCCGTAAAGGGTACTCCTGCTAAAGTTTTTGAGTAGTTCTTCAGCACCGGAATACCCAACCCCACCCGTAGTAACATAATTACCACTCCCGAGGTCGAACGCGGCAAAAATGGTAGCGGATGTGCGCGATGATTTTACGGTACTAACCATATTGACAGGCTCCGATGATACGGCCGGTATGCTGGCATTGGGCACGCGGTAGGTTCCCCGCGAAGCCGATACGCGTCCGTACTTCTGTAGTTGGGTTTCCCAATCTTTTTCAATTTGCTTCCCATCTCCCTGAAGGGTCAGGTATAGTCCCGCAATTTTACCCTTGTCAACTGTACTTTCACCCGCGTAAACAGTTTGAGCGTGGGTACAATTGCACGCTGTCAACAAATAGCCAAGTATAATAAAACGTACAAATGTTATCATGGTTATGATCTGACTAGTGAGTTAAATGAGTAGGTATGTACCTCTGTTTACGCTTGAACCAAATCTGCTTTTTGGGTAATTAACAGCCGCTTATCACCGTTCAGCAGGGTGGTTGCCAAAATGTAAATTGAACCACCTTCCCGTAAAGATAATTTTTTCCGCATTTCTGCTACGGTCTGCGGAAAGTTTCGTGTAGTCAGGTTGGCTTTCAGGTCGGGGATATGCTTTTTAAGGGTGTTTTTGTCGGGTTTGATTATTTCCTTAAGCTGGAAAATCCGACCGGGGAAATCAGCCTTCAGCGCATCACTGGTATACAAATGGCTGTTGGGGGCTAGTTTAACCAAACCGTATCGAGCAGCCACTATCCGAAACGCACCTGCCTTCAATACGGCGGCATTGGGCTCATACAGGTACTTTTTGGGGTTACCAAAGTCAACGGCTGCGGTTAATTCTTCCTGCCAGAGAAACTGTAGACCAACTACGGTATCCGGCAACAGGTTAACAGTGTTAAATTTAACATTAACTTTATCAACAAACTGATTATCAATAACAAACAATAACTCCTTCACTTCCCCCTGTACTGCTACAATATGCACCGTTTCTACGCGGTTGGCCAGCTGTTTCAGGGCTAAATCGATGTCCAGTAACGGGGAAACTTTCACCAGAATTTTACGGGTGTACTGTAGTAACCGATCGAGTACACCCGGCTGGGTAATGTCGGGTTCGCAGTCGTCCAGTTTCACTACTTTACCGCCCTGCTCATCGCGCCGGTGTGGATCGAGGTAGAGCCAGTCAGCCTTCTTGTCCCGACTGCCCGCTGTGATCTGGCCAAGCATACGTATCCCATCCCCCACCAGAAACCCGGCATTGGTCACGCCCAGCAGCGGCAGGTTGTACCGGGCGTGTTCTACCAGTTCGGGTTGCTGTTCCACGTACACAACGTGTCCCGTTCGGCGGGAGAATGCCCAGGTATCAACGCCCATCCCACCCGTAACGTCAACCAGTAACGCGCCCTGCACCAGCGATGCCTTGTACAGGGCCGTTCGCTCCGAGGAAGCCTGCTCCACCGATAACGCCGGGGGAAAAATCAGGGTATCAGTCGCATACCAGGCCGGCAACTTATCGCGGGCTTTCTGACGGGCCAGTACCTGAGCCACCAGTTTCCTGATGTCCATACCAACGGGATGACTGCGTAGCAGCCATGATCGGACATCGGTGGTCAGGTTTTCCCGTATAAATAATTTTTCAGCGTCAGTTAAAGGGGTCAATACAAAGTTATTTTAATCTTATTTTAATCTATGTGTACCTTTGAACAGGGACATCAGTCAACGTCCCATCACCAGCATACCAACACGGTCACTATACGTCTATGCAACTGTTTACCCCCTTGAATTCCCTTCGGAATTACCAATCCACTTACTTCCGGCAGGATTTTCCGGCCGGTCTATCCGTGTTTCTTATCGCTCTGCCGCTTTGCCTGGGTATTGCCCTGGCTTCGGGTGCTCCCCTATTTTCGGGCCTGGTGGCCGGTATGATCGGCGGGATTGTGGTTGGGTTATTTTCAGGTTCAGAAATCAGTGTGAGCGGCCCCGCTGCCGGACTGGCCGTAATCGTGGCCGATGCCATTACAAAGGTAGGATCTTACGAAGCATTTCTGGTAGCAGTCGTGCTGGCGGGCCTGATGCAGTTCATCCTGGGCTTGATAAAAGCCGGCCGGTTTAGTGGTTTTTTTCCCGATAGTGTGATTAAAGGGATGCTGGTTGCCATCGGTATTGTTATTATCCTGAAACAGATTCCGCACGCGCTGGGGCGCGATAATGATTACGAAGGCGACTATGAGTTTCAGCAACTGGCCGATGGGGAAAATACACTATCCGAACTATACCGGGCTGTCGAAACGGCCAGTCCCGGGGCGGTTTTGATCAGTGTTCTTTCGCTGGGTTTTCTGATTGGCTGGGAGAAACTGACCAGTCGCGACAAACGCCCGTTCGTTAAAAACTTCCCGGCGGCTCTGGTCGTGGTGATCATGGGAGTGGCACTCAATGAATTTTTTCAGGTAGCCGTGCCCGGCTGGTACCTGGGCGATACGGCCCATCAGCACATGGTCCAGATACCCATTATTGCACCGGGAAAAAGCCTCTTTTCCATCTTTGATTTCCCAGATTTCAGCACGTTGGCAAACCCGCATATTTATGGACTGGCGGCCACCATTGCCCTGGTAGCCAGTCTGGAAACCCTGTTGAACCTCGAAGCATCTGACCGGCTCGACTCGGCCAAACGCGTATCGTCTACCAATCAGGAACTGATCGCGCAGGGCATTGGCAATATGCTGTCGGGGTTGATTGGCGGATTGCCCGTTACGTCGGTAGTGGTTCGAACATCGGCCAATATATACGGAGGAGCACGCACCCGGTTGTCGGCTATACTGCACGGTCTTTTTCTACTGGTAGCGGTCTTTCTGGGCGGTGCCCTGCTCAACCGGATTCCGCTGTCCTGCCTGGCGGCTGTACTGATTATGGTGGGCTATAAGCTGGCCAAGCCAGCCATTTTCAAAAAAACGTATCGGGACGGCTGGAGTCAGTTCGTTCCGTTCGTCGTGACGGTAGCCGGTATCATTTTCACCGACCTGCTGATCGGTATTGCGCTGGGCACGGTGGTGGGGATAATTTTTGTGCTCCATACCAATTTTCAGACTACCTTCCGCCTGACCCGGAAGGGAAAGCAGGTAACCATTGTGTTTGAGAAAGACCTGTATTTCCTGAGCAAGCCGCAGTTGAAAGAAGCGTTAGGCTCTCTTAAACCCGGCGATACCGTGTTGGTTAATGGCAGTAAAGCCCCGTTTATTGATCACGACATCTATAATATGCTTTACGATTACCAGGAAACGGCAAAGGTGCAGGGCATCACGTATGAACTTCAGGAGGTCCGGCTGAACCGCCGGAAGCGAAAAGCAACGACCTGAATCATCAGTCAGTATAGACAGCCACAGGCTACCTTTGTCCTGACAATGGACCGATTTACACATACACAATGGCGCTGGCGGTATATCGTCTGGGTTCTGTTATTTTTCCCGATAGCGAACCAGCTTTTTGCCCAGACCCGGCCTGGATTAGGCAGACCTGAACGGATTGATTACTGGCTGACGGACCCGGCCAGATCGATTCTGTTTGTGCAGCAGCCGTCACTGTCGTTTGGCGGTTTGGCTGAACAGGGGCCGGTTATTCATGTCGATGCGTCGCAAACCTACCAGCCCATCGACGGTTTTGGCTACACCCTCACGGGGGGCAGTGCTACGCTCATTCACCAGATGGCGGCCCCCGACCGGACCAAACTGCTACAGGAACTCTTTTCGACCAGCGGAAAAGGCATTGGCGTGAGCTACCTGCGGGTGAGTATCGGCGCTTCTGACCTCGACGAGCGGGTGTTTTCCTACGATGATCTATCCGATGGGCAAACGGACCCTGCGCTCGCCAAATTCAGTCTGGCCCCCGACCGGGCGCACCTGATTCCGGTACTGAAAGAAATTCTGGCCATCAACCCAACCCTGAAAATTCTGGGTTCTCCCTGGTCGCCCCCTGTCTGGATGAAAACCAATGGAAACTCAAAAGGCGGGAGCCTGAAACTGGCCTACTACGATGCCTACGCCCGCTACTTCGTGAAGTACATTCAGGGAATGGCTAGAGAAGGCATTCGGATTGACGCCATCACGATACAGAATGAGCCCCTACATCCCGGTAATAACCCCAGCCTGCTCATGCTCCCGGCCGAGCAGGCACTATTCATCAAAAAAAGTCTGGGACCGGCCTTCAAAGCAGCCAAACTGAAAACGAAAATTATTCTGTACGACCACAACGCCGACCGCCCGGATTACCCGATTACGGTACTAAACGATCCCGAAACCCGACAGTACGTGGATGGATCGGCGTTTCACCTGTACGCCGGGCCGATTAGTGCCCTGTCGGAGGTTCATACCGCGTATCCCGACAAGAACATTTATTTCACCGAGCAGTGGATTGGCGCACCGGGCAATATGAAAGGCGACTTGGTGTGGCACGTTCGCGAACTGATTATTGGGGCAACCCGCAACTGGAGCCGGAACGTATTACAATGGAATTTAGCTGCCGACCCAAACCAAAATCCGCACACGCCGGGTGGCTGCGATAAGTGTCTGGGCGCACTTACTATCAGCGGCAATACCGTCACACGGAATCCGGCCTATTATAACGTGGCGGTTGCGTCTAAATTCGTCCGGCCCGGCTCCGTGCGTATTGCCTCCGATGAACCAAAAAACCTCCCCAACGTAGCCTTCAAAACACCCGATGGCTATCTGGTACTTATCGTACTGAACGACAGCAAGTCATCCCTCCGCTTCAGCATCGACAGTAAGGGAAAACAGCTAAGTGCAACGCTGGCTGGCGGGGCGGTGGGGACGTATGTATGGCGTTAACGGTTGCGGGATTTATTTCAGCCAACTCAACGCCCGCCCTTTTAACTGTACATCCGCTTTAGGCGAAGCCTGCACGGTAAAGTTGTTCACCTGCGTATCATTCAGCCAGATACCGCTCGAATCCTGCACTGTGGCTTGTATAGATCCGTACTGGTTGGGGCCCATAGTGATGAAACTGTTTTGTCTGGCCACTACAGAAAAGGAGTTTAGCTTCCCTCCTGCCGTGCGGAGTCGGCTGTTCTGCACGATCACCCACAGGCTGTCCTTTTTGAGTTCAGACAACGTTACCCGCCCATCTTTAATCCGCAGGGTTTGTAGTGCCGGCAACCGAAGCACTAACCGAACGCCCAATTCCCGACTGGCATCCTCCCGCGGGTCGAGTTGATAGCTCGTATCGTCGGGGGTGAATGTAACAAACACTGTATCCCCCTGCTGCTGCGTATGATAATATCTGGTAAAATCGGGGGCTATCAATGCCTGCGGTTTATCCGCGCTTTCCAGCACCACAATTTCGGTGGTAGATGTTCCCTCAATGACCCAATGACGTGCCGTGGGCAGGCGTCTCGTGTCGAATTGCTGGTACGGATTACGCCAGTCGATGGTGTTGTACTGTTGTTTGAGCAGCACATCGGTAGCCACCATGCCCGTAAGGGTAACCAGGGCAAGGATAGTGAGAAGGATATAGCTTGTTTTCATGGTTGGTTCAGTCAAAGTGGGTAGTTACAAACTGCTCGTAGCGGGATTCAATTTCGGGTAACTCAATGCCCAGCAGGTACATATTCCGGAAGAAAGCGGGCAGGTCATTGGCTAAAAACTGCTCCCGTCGGTAGGTCTTGATGCGGTCGATGGCCTCCTCTTCCGGGAAGTACCCGATACCGCGCCGGTTGGCAATAACACCCTGCTGACTCAGGAATTCGTACGTCCGCATCACCGTGTTGGGGTTCACTTCCAGTTCGGCGGCCAGATCCCGCACCGACGGAATTTTCTCCCCCGCAACCCAGCGGTCCAGTAAAATCTGCTCGCTCACGTAATCGGCAATTTGCAGGTAAATAGCTTGTTTATCTCTAAAATCCATCGTTATACCTCCCGTTCTTTTAGCCGGACATAGGCCGTGATATACAATAAGGCTACCGCCACGACACCCACCGCATACCGTAATTGATCGCCAACGGGCTGGGGTAGTTCTATAGTCCGGTAATCATATTGCTTGACAAGGGATTGGGCAGTAGCCTGTGAGAAAGGAACAATACTGTTAATCAGGTCGGAGCCGGTCAGACTATGCAATAAAAAGTTATTGCCGAGATGACTGAAAATCAGCAGGCCAAACGCAATGACGGCCACCAACGGCAACGTGTTGTGCCGAATCAGCAGGGCAAAAGCCATCGTGAACGCATGAAGCAGCGCGGTGAAAGCCCATAACTGCGCCGGGATGTTGCCAAAATGGGCGTCGGCAAAAAAAGGCTTAAGGGTAAAAAAACCTCCCTGCCGTTTAATCATCGCGACTTGGTCCGGCGACCAGTCGCGGTGGTTGACGACCCAGACCCATACGCTGTCAGACAGCGCGAACACCGAGGTAAAAACCAGTACAAATCCTACGCCCGAAATAAGCCAGATAAGCCCTATTTTCTCAAACTGGGAGGCTGGCTGCATCAGGTAGTTCATGGCCCGCTCTTTGTGATTCAGCACATTAATCTGCTGCACGGTAAATACGTACCAACAGGGCCAGCCCAACACAAAAAACAACGCAGTTCTCATCTCAGCTACCGACCCCGGCCACCCCTGATAGGCAAATACACTCCCCACAAACAAACCACCAATCAGCAAACCGGCATTAGCCAGTAACTGCCCCCGGTTATCGGTAAAATACTTGCGCAGCAACCGCCCGAAGCGGGCTATCGAAAAAATCTGATTCATGCGTTGGTGGGGGCTAACGTGGACGAAAATAATTGCCGGATGCGTTCCGGCTCCGCTTGCACGACATTGAAAAGTCGTTCTAAATCAAGGCGACTGGGTTCGCCAGTGCGGTTTTCAGTCACTACGGCGTAGCCACCCACGGCCCGTTCGGCGTACAGGGCCGGACGGGCAGGGTCCAGGTCGGGCACCAGCCCAAACCACAGCCGCTCCGTAACTTTCTCTACGCTGGCTTTGAGCGCAACACCCCGCTCTGACAAAATCACGATTGGGTCGATGAGGGTTTCGAGGTCGCGTACCTGATGCGTGGAAATAATGACTGTCCGGTTATCATCCACAGCCCCGGCTACCAGTCGACGGAATTGCCCTTTTGAGGGAATGTCCAGGCCATTCGTTGGCTCGTCCATGAGCAAGACCGCTGTATTAGTGGCCAGCCCAAACCCAATCAGGATTTTCTTTTTCTGTCCGTACGACAATTCATGCAGTTTCTGGTCGTCATTCAGGCCAAATTCGCGCACGTAACCAGCCATCTGTTCCCGGTTGAAGCGGGGGTAAAACGGCGCATTGGCACGTATAAACTCCCGGATTTTTACCGCGGGCACGTATATCTCTTCGGGCAGCAGGAATAAGTCCTCCAGAAATGCCGGACGACGCTGACCGGGGTTATACCCATTCACCTGAATACTACCCACTGTAGGGTACAACAAACCCGATAAAAGTCGCAATAGTGTCGACTTCCCGGCCCCATTCGGCCCCAGCAAGCCATAAATAGAACCGGGTATGAGGCTCAGATTCAGGCTCTCGTACAGCAGTTTATCCCGCTGATACCCGAATGAAACTGTTCGTAAATCAATCATAAACGGAAGAATGTTATGGTGTATTAGATACATAGTACACTACAATAGTAAAGGTATCTTTTTTACCTGTCAAGTGATTCGGGAAAATTATTTTTTCGGGTCGAAAAATCAGGAGCAGCGCGGTTTCTGTTAGCTTGCCAATAGACTACTTACCAAGCAAAGCGTCCGGCCGTTACCTTTTGGGGTAGTCAAGGGCCGGACCTATCTTTACGGCAACAGATTTCACGATAATGCATCCCACCAACTCCGCTCCCCTGCTCCACCTCGCGAAAGACCCCGTGATGGCGCGGCTTATCGCTGAAACCCCCGCGCCCAAAGCCATCAATGTCTCTGGAGACACATCTACAGCCAATACGCCGGTGCGGGACCGTGTATATCTGGCCCTGCTGGAAAGTATTGTGTCACAGCAGATTTCGGTGAAAGCTGCCGATGCGATTTTTACCCGATTCTGTGCTCTGTTTCCCGATAACTACCCGCAGGCCGATGCACTTCTGCTAAAAACAACCGAGGAGTTGCGGAGTGCGGGTCTGTCGTTTCAAAAAATCAAGTACCTGCAAAGCGTGGCGGAGTTTTCGTTAAACAAGTCGGACGAGGCCCACGAAGGGGCAGCCCTGGACCGGGCAAAACTCGATCCGATGACTGATGAAGAAATTGTGCAGTATCTGCTACCGATAAAAGGCGTGGGGCGATGGACGGTGGAGATGTTACTGATGTTCGTGCTGGACCGGCCCGACGTATTCCCTATCGATGATCTGGTCATTCGGCAACGAATGATACTGGCGTACCCCGAACAGACCAACGGCCTGACGGGCAAAGCGTTATACCGGGTATTGCAGGAAATTGCGGACCCCTGGCGACCCTACCGCACTACGGCCTGCCGGTATCTGTGGCGCTGGAAGCCAGCGGCTCAATAACGATGGGTGTTTCCTTTTAAGTCGACGAGTGTGATTTTTTGCCCGGATTGTTTCAACAGGATAATCCGGTTCACTTCGGTCGTATCCATGCGCTGTATGTAGCCGGCATCTTTCGGTAAGTACATATTGGTTAGCTGAGCATCCTGAATGGAATACGGCCAGTATGTTTTTCCAATGGCGTCCTGGGGATAAAGCCGAATGGCTGGGTATAGAATCGTATCGCCCGGCGTGTACTGTTCTTTAATCTTCTGCGCGGCCATATAATGCGGATTAGGTCCGCGCGGAGTGGCAAAGTAGGTGTACTTCAGAGACCGGTCCTGATAAATGCGCTCCAGCAGCAAGCCTACATAAACGGCCTGAATAAGTAACACCCCCACCAAAATCCCCCTCAGTATGGCAGGAATTCGGAGTATCTGTTGAATGAGCAAGGATACCAGTATAATTGTAAAGGGGAATGAAAAACCCGAATATCGCTGCGTAATACCATATGTGTGTCCATTGCGAAACGACATACCCAGCAGAAATAGCGTTGGCACAACGGCCAGCAGGACAACTAAAACCAGTAGTGGTCCCTTTTCCCGTTCAACCTGATAACGAACAGCTACCACCATCAGATAAATAAACGATGGCAGAGCGGCTGCCACGATATACTTCCCATGAGGAACGATGGCGAGCGGTAGCGCCCCCAGTAATAGAGCCGCATAACCAATCCAGACCCATGCCGGCACTTTCTGCGCCTGGTGGTATTGGTGCAGTATCCAGGCCGCTGGCAGACCTAATCCAAAAGACAGGGCCAGGTATCGAATCCCGAGTACGTCGGTTTGCCCCAGCCCATTGGAAACAATGAATAAATCGGCCCAAATGGGTAGCGACTTCCCGATTACGTTTACGAATGTAGCGGGCAGAATAATACCGAATCCATTATTATAGGGATCTGTCAGCGCGAGATTTCGGTAAAATTCCGCCTGATAAGCCAGTGTTTTGACGGTATACGTTCCCCCTCCAAATAGAAACCACAACGATACAAAAGCTACACCCGCGCCTGCCGTCAGCAGAAAAGGAACCCAGCGCGTTGCTGGCCGAACACAAAACAGCGCATATAGACCATGACAGAAAAAGACCGTAATAGCCAGATAATGGGAGAGCAAGGCCAGTACAAACGTTAGTCCATATGCCAGCAACAACTTACCCGACCGCTGCCCTGACTCGTACCGGTCAAGTATTAATAAAAAGAGGTAGGTGGCCAGCAAGGTCAGAAAAAAACTCATCGAGTAATTTCGCGCCATGTGACTATAGGCCACAAAAAATGGCTCAACCGCCGTCAGGGATGCACTCAGTAAAGCCAGCCGGTCTGATTGAAAATACCGGCGTACGAACAGAAATACCAGGCCGACCAGCAATGTGCTGAAAAGTACCGACGGAAACCGGATGGCAAAATCACTGAAGCCCGCTAGTTTTGTCCACCCCCACAATACGGCGTAGTAAACAGGGCTATTGCCAATATCGCCCCTGATATTGGCTTCAATAAAATCGTGGATCGTTTTCTCCTTCCAGAATTCACGGGGAGTGAAATAAATCTTGCCGGGCGTAAAAAAAACGTCGTGCTGGTTGGAGCCTTCCATGACTACCCCCTGCGAAATAACTAACGTATATTTCTCATCGAGATACAGGCCGTACGTACCAGAATGATAAATCCGCAATAGGAAAGCGATAAGCAGGATACCGCCCAGTAGTACATTTGTGTTTCTTAACAATCCCATAGTTAAATACGGAGGTATAGCACTTGATGCTTATACCACCCGTTGTTACCGCTTCACGACACTCAACAGCCTGCTTATCGATCAACTCTCCTTTGAACAGGCGATGATAAACTGAGCGGAAAAAATATGCTTTACTACCGGAATCTTCTCCAGAAATGGTTGAAAAAAGTAAATTAGTTTAGCGGGGAGTGTCGGAAAGAAAAAAGGAACATACCCTACATAATTGAACGTATCGATTTTCCCCCCTGCGTTACGGATCCACCGTTTTAGCTGCCCCTGATAAAAAGACTGCTCTTCGTGCTCAATATGATAACGGGATGTCTTCTCGATTACCTTTAATATGGGATTATTACCATTAGGCTCCATAATTATCAGATTATCAGCCAGTTTGAACGCATTTTCAATAGCTTTCTGCTGATCGGACAAATGGTGGAGTACCCCCCTGATAACGGCCACGTCGTATTTTTTATTGGGTTTGGGCAGCTTATCATCCAGTAAATTGATCGTATCAAATTGTACATCGGGGTATTTCTTCTGCGCAATCCGAACGGCCGATGCTGCCGGATCAAATCCGTATACATCCAGATGAGGGAAATTCTGTTTGATGTTATGCGTATACATCCCGTCACCACAGCCAATATCGACCAGGGTTCGGTAATGCGGTTTAATCAGCTTAAAGATTTCGTCCGAAATACGCTTGTTCGCGACATGCGACGAGAACTTTGCATTAGTTGTATACAGGAACCCACCGTTTTCATGAACATTTCGGTTGAATTCTGCTACATTCTTCTTCAACGATGTGCGAAGCGTGGTTCTATTTTGAAGGCCTGTTTTTTGTACCATATTGCGTTGAGTTATAATTGTATCAGGTTGTACACAAATTTCATCTCCCACTAAGCGGGTGACAAAGGAAAAATACAATATTAATAACAATTGTTATGAATTAAAATTAATCCCATTTTAATTTCAATCGATAGATGAACCCACAATAATTTACTTGTAATCAACCAAAAGCTTGAAAAAATTTCTCTTTTGTATCTATAAAAATAATTTAATAAACTTTAATTTTTGTAAAATAGAAATTTAATACAATACTGGGTTTTGTTCAATATGGAGTGGTTAACCCACTGGATACATGAGGACTTTTGGAGGGTTCCAGTAAATAAGATAATCTGGAAACGCCACTACCCGAATTCACGAAACATGTCTCAGCATGATACGGTGGCAAAAGCCTGCGGCTCCCTATAACTGGGTATTCCATGCGGCAATGCACACGGCTGGCTTATCAAAACAGGCTGGTAATATTAACGAGTGGAGATGCATTAATCTCCTCAGGAGAAACAATTAGATTATAGCCGCTTCATCTTTACGGCCAGCTTTGAATTCACTTTAATCAGTACTTGTACTCCCTCCGGCTGAACGACAATACGCTGGGGAACCATTCGAAATGTATCGATCTCCAGGTCCGTTTTCTGGCTGACTTTTGCTTTGGAGAAAGCAGTCTCAATTTTATCGGGAATGGTCGAAATGGGTTGGCGCAGGGGCACCACCAGTACCGACTGGAGCGTATCGCGCAGGTGGTCGTGCAATAGCCAGTCGGCCGTAGCCAGCAAGTTCTCTTTGGTGTCCACCGCAAAGTCAATCTCTTTAATGCGGAGCGTGTTGGTCAGTGTATCGTAGGCTGGTTTACCGTGGAAATACAGGGTACCGTTAACCGCCCCTCCTACATTGGCTTTCAGAATCAGGTTTTTGCCGCTTCCGTAAATTGACGCTCCTTTTATTTTTATATGCCCCCCTGCCAGATCAAGTTTTTCGTTGAGCAGTGCACGAGTCATTACCTGATTTATATCCGTGTAGGGAATAAACGCCAGCACCTCCAGCCGGGAGGAGTCGGGCAGAACGTTGCGGTGTAGTAGTCGGGGCAAACGTTCCAGTGAGTCGGCTGGGATAACCGGTCTTTCGCCCAGGTGCGTATCTACCCGGAAAGCAATCTGAATGGGCACCGTTATCACACGGGCATTGCC
This sequence comes from Spirosoma spitsbergense DSM 19989, assembly GCF_000374085.1. Taxonomy (GTDB): domain Bacteria; phylum Bacteroidota; class Bacteroidia; order Cytophagales; family Spirosomataceae; genus Spirosoma; species Spirosoma spitsbergense. The sequence goes on from NZ_KB893580.1 coordinate 37,959, forward strand.
ATACACGGGAGCCGTAGCGATGCTGAATGGCCGGGGAATGAGCCATATCTGTTCCGGCTTCCGGGCTATCCGTAATGGTTTCTGTATATCACGCCACACTTTACTGACTTCCTTATCCAGCCGCAGTCCCTGGTGAACAGCATGGTCAATTGCCTTCTCTATTTCGGATTTCCGCTTGTCCAGTATTGTTTCGGCCAGCTTCCGGACACTGATTTTTATGCCCAGCAAGCGCACCTTTGGTTCCAGGGTCCAGTGGTACTCTTCAAACTTGACTTTGGTGAGTAGCCGCCAGTTCCCTCCAACCGCCACCGGGCTTTTAAAATTAACGGCTAATGCACACAAAGGGCGACTTTCCCGGTTTTTACGACTTCGAAGACCAATGGGATTACTATACCATACTTGTAGGGGTGCGGAGAAAATGACCTGCCGATTGTCGTAGCTGATTTTGATGGGGCCAGTGCGTTCTACGCGCAGCCGCCAGGCTTCGCCCTTTTTACCCTCGAAGGTTTCTTCCGGTACCAGCGTAGTAGAGAGGCCTTTATTCACTTTGCTCTCCAGGTCACGAATGTTAAACGTAAGATTTCCAGCCACATACGAGATGGGGTCTTCGATAGCGGGTTCAAATGCTTCCACAACCGGAGCGTCAGGCTTCACGCGTTTGCATCCCCCCATACCAATCGTACCGGCGATTAGTATAAATAAACCAATTATTCGTTGCATTTTCATAACTACAACACAACAAATACGTTACCAAAATGTTAGCGGGGAGCGCAACTATTCATCGCTCGCTGGTCAGGACGCTATGCTTTTTCTCAACGGCGCACCCGCATCCTTTCCCGCATCCTGCCTGCTTTTTCGAGAAACTTTGATAGGCCCGTCTTCCCATATAGAAAAGTGCAGCGGCAAAAACCAGTAATATGATGAGTTCCTGCATAGTACTGTTTATAGTTTATAGTACATGGTTAGCTGACGTGAACGCCTATTCATGATAAACCATAGATTATAAACCTTATTCCCATCCGTTCCGTTCGGCCAGTCGATAGGCGTGCCGATAGTGATGTTCACTATGCCAGGCGTAGAGCGCAATGACCTGCCGAATGGGAAACGTCTTTTTACTCGCCGGATGAAAATAGGTTCGTTCTAACTCCGATTCTGTAAGTGCCTTTAGAATAGTGACCCAGCGCAGGTGCAGGTTATGGATAATAACCAGTGATGGAGCCACGTCGAGCATAGAGTCGGGGAGTTTGGCCCATTCGCCTTCTTCGTAGGGGCTAATCGTTGGGTTATCTTCCGTCAGGGCCAGTTTGGTACGCACGTAGGCGTTCATGTGGCTATCGGCAATGTGGTGTACCAGTTGCCGCACCGTCCAGCCACCAGGGCGGTAGGGCGTATTGAGCCGGTCATCTCCCCATTTACCAACGAGTTTGGTCAGTTTAACGGGTAGTTCAGCAAGGGCAGCGATGTGCTGCTGCGTTTCCACGCCGGAGAATTCCTGACCGTGAACGAAATCACCGATGGGGTAGCGAAGGGTGTCAATGTTAGTCATTGATTATTGGTCGATAGTCATTTCGTTACGTGGATATTAATTATCCGTGTATACCTGGTCTTCCGTAAGCGAGCGAATTAATTCGCCCGCTTACGGAATAACGTCAATCAGTTCCGGGTGAACGCCATAACTGGCAATAACATCGCCCCGAAACAGGCATTCATCGCCCCCGTCGAAGTCGGTGACCAGGCCACCGGCTTCCTGAACGATTCGCCCGCTTACAGAAACGCCCGTTTACGACCAGTATTCCTGAATAACCCCGATCAGTTCCGGATGTACGCCACAACTCGCAATAACGTCGCCCCGAAACAGGAATTCATCGCCCCCATCGAAATCGGTAACGAGACCACCGGCTTCGCGCACGAGCAGCACCCCGGCGGCCATATCCCAGGAATTGAGGTTGTATTCGTAAAAAGCCTCGAATCGCCCGGCGGCTACGTAGGCCAGATCAATGGCGGCCGACCCCAACCGACGCAGGCCGTGGGTTTGCTGCATGAGCGTTTCCAGGATTCGCAGGTATCTGGGCATCTTGTCGAAGCTGTAATACGGGAAGCCGGTTGCAATCATGCTTTCGCCCAGTCTGGTAACGGGCGAAACCGACAGACGGGTATCGTTGCAATACGCTCCCCCACCCTGCCAGGCCGAAAAACACTCATCGCGGTTAGGATCATACACTACGCCGGCGATGGGTGTTTTACCCTGCGCCAACCCAATGCTGACCGAGAAAATGGGCAGATTATGAATGAAGTTGGCCGTACCGTCGAGCGGGTCGATGATCCAGTTGAGTGCCGACTCGTCGGCTTCCTGCCCGGTGGTGCCTTCTTCGGTGATGAACCCGGCTTCGGGTAGTAGCTGACTCAGCTTTTTGACCAACTCTTTTTCGGTTTCCTTATCGACGTAGGACACCAGGTTGTTCAGCCCCTTGTATTCAATCGAATCACGCTGGAACTTACTTCGTTCCTGGAGCAGAAATGCCCCGGCCTCTTTGGCAATCGTGTTGATTTCGCGGGTAAGGGCGGATAAATCGTTGAGCATGTTTGTTTTTAGTAGGGTTTATACAGTATCCTCAATTGGCCCGTCATCGTCAGCCGGTGTTATCTCAATGTCCGCATAAATGGCCTGAACGCTGAGTTCGGTATCAAGCCGGGGCAACACGACGACATCCGCCGGGTTTTCATAGAAGGTGTTGATCCATTCATCCGTTTCCTCAATCCGACTGAATAATTCGATGGTAGTCGCGTACTGATCAACCAGCATGTAGTACCAGAGTGACGGCATTTTCCGGTAATCACGCCATTTATCCCCCCGGTCTTTGTGGGCGGTAGATCTGGACAGTACTTCGACAATCAGACGGGGTTGACGAATAATCAGGTTGTTTCCCCGAAGGTCAAATGGATGACAGCTTACAACGACATCGGGGTACGATATATGCCTCCCTTCCCGCACATCGACCTTCATGTTTTCAGAAAACACCCGGCAGCCTTTGTTCTTAACCGATGCCTTTATCAAGTCCTTAACATTGTCGATGAGTAGGTTATGATTAACCGTTCCGCCCGCCATTGCGTAAACGTCTCCGTTATAAAACTCGTGACGAACCTCGCTTTTCTCCTCCAGGACGAGGTATTCCTCAACCGTATACTGGTGCGTTTTTTTCGTCTGATGAGCAAGCATAGCTGATTTAGTTTTAACCCGGCATTACTGCATAATATCACCCAGCGCGTTGTCGTACAGATTTTTCGCTTCACCAACCGTCATAAGGGTCGTTTCATCCATCACGAAGCTGCCCTTGGTTACGGTGCCCAGGTGCCGGAACGGCAGGACGCTGTCTTCCAGATAGCCAACCACATGCTGTTGCTGATCGGGCGTGATGGTAATGACCACCCGGCTCTGGCTTTCGCCGAACAAAAAGGAGTCCGTGCGGTGCCGGGTATCAATCGAGATATCGAAACCAAGATCGCCCGCCATCGCCGATTCAGCCAGCGTAATGAACAGCCCCCCGTCCGACACATCGTGCGCCGACTGAAGCCAGCCGTGCCGGTTCATGGTTTTGATGCTTTCCTGCACCCGCCACTCCGTCTCGAAATCGAAATATGGGGCGGGCGAGGCTTTAATGCCAAGGTACGAATACAGATACTCCGACGAAGCGATGTCGTTCGTTGATGGACCAATGAGATAAATCAGGTCGCCTTCATTTTTGAAGTTCAGCGTCATGCGATGATCAGGGTTGTCCATCAGTCCCAGCATCCCGATGGTGGGGGTCGGGAATACCGGCCCATCGTCCGAGCTTTGGTTGTAGAAACTCACGTTCCCCCCCGTCACCGGCGTGCTGAACCGCTTACAGGCTTCGCCCATGCCCTGCACTGCTTCCACAAACTGCCAGTACACCTCCGGCACGTAGGGATTCCCGAAGTTCAGGTTGTTGGTAACGGCCAGCGGCTCCCCCCCGCTGCAAACGATATTGCGGCAGGCTTCGGCCACGGCAATCATAGCTCCCTGACGCGGACTGGCGTTCACGTACCGGCTGTTGCAATCCACCGTAATCACAATGGATTTATTAGTCGTGGGCAGGCCGGGACCTTTTACGCGCACCACGGCCGCGTCGGAGGGCGCATTGGTGCTGCGGTTGGCCGTGCCAACCATTGAATCATACTGCTCATACACCCACTTGCGGGAGCAGATGTTCGGGTGCGTCAGCAGGTGTTCGGCTATTTTTTTGATGTCGTCAACATCGATGTCGGTTACGTCGTCGGCGTTGAATTTGGCATATTCCTTAATATAAGCCGGTTCCTTATACTCGCGTTGATACTGGGGAGCCCCCCCGCCAAGTACGAGGTCGTAGGCGGGAACGTCGGCTACCAGTTCGCCGTACCGGTAGAAGTGCAGACGGCCGAGGTCGTTTTCGCCCCGGGCCGTTACTTCCCCTATCTGGGCGCAGTTCAGGTCCCATTTGTCGAATATCCCCTGAATGATGTGTTCTTTCCCTTTTTCGATCACGACCAGCATCCGTTCCTGCGACTCCGACAGGAGTATCTCGAACGGGGCCATATTGGGCTGGCGTGTGGGCACTTTATCGAGGTCGATAATCATACCATGTTCACCTTTCGCACTCATTTCGGAGGTGGAGCAGATGATACCGGCCGCCCCCATATCCTGAATACCAATAACGTAACCCGTTTCGATGATTTCGAGCGTAGCTTCGAGCAGCAGTTTCTCCATGAACGGATCGCCCACCTGCACAGCGGGCAGTTTATCCGTCGAAGCCGCCGAAATATCTTCCGACGCAAACGTGGCACCGTGAATCCCATCTTTCCCCGTTGCCGACCCGACAATAAACACCGGGTTACCCACGCCAAAACTGGTTGCCTTCGCCGATTTCCCTACCTCCACAATTCCCGCGGAGAAGGCATTGACGAGCGGGTTGGTGTTGTAACACTCATCGAAGTGCAGCTCGCCCCCCACAGTTGGAATGCCGAAGGCGTTGCCATAATCGCCAATGCCTTTGACCACACCCCGCAGGAGTCGCTTGGTTTTCTTGAGGTCAAGCGCCCCGAAGCGGAGTGAATTGAGCTGGGCAATGGGCCGGGCCCCCATCGTAAATATATCGCGGTTGATGCCCCCAACGCCCGTTGCTGCGCCCTGATAGGGTTCCAATGCCGAGGGGTGGTTGTGCGATTCGATTTTGAACGAACAGGCCAGTCCATCACCAATATCGACCAGACCGGCGTTTTCCTCCCCGGCTTTAGCCAGCATCCGGTCCCCATCGCGGGGTAGGGTTTTGAGCCAGATAATGGAGTTTTTGTAGGAACAGTGCTCCGACCACATGACCGAAAAGATACTCAGTTCCGTAAAATTGGGCCGACGACCCAGAATTTCGGCAATACGGTCAAACTCGTCGGGTAGTACGCCCAATTTACGGGCCGTTTCCAGCGTGGGAAGGGATTCGAGGGTATCCATGATTAGCGAAAGAGCGAAAGAGCGAAAGAGTGAAAGAACAAAAGGTTCGCGTCAGCATTTTCGCTCTTTCGCTCTTTCACCCTTTCGCTCTTTAAAGATTCACAAAACTACGGCATTTAGGGGAAAATGGCCCGTCCTACATTGACAAATCTCGAAACGCGTGTATATTTGCATCCAGAAAGAGAGATGGCAGAGTGGTCGATTGCGGTGGTCTTGAAAACCACTGACTGTAACAGGTCCGGGGGTTCGAATCCCTCTCTCTCTGCAAGAAAATAAAAAAAGCACTCATAATCAGCGATTTGAGTGCTTTTTTTGTGCAATTTTAAAAGGTATTTTTGATCGATTTTTTTATACCTTTTGAATAAGTGAAACTATATTCTTTTGTAGGGACGTAAGTAAGTGCAATATTAGGAAAAGCACCATAAGCTTTGTACAAAGAAATAGCCGATAACTTTGGTCCTAAAGAGCTACAAATTATATTATACTTATCTGAATATCTCGCAATGACGCTTAATATATTTGGAAGCCCATGATCTGGTAAATAAGAATCGATATCGAATATTTCCAATTCAGTTAAACCTGCACATTGATCTTTATGTTGTTGTAAATTATTTCGTTTTTCGTTATCATACTGATTACCTATTTGCATACCTAAAAGTGTAAGCTTTGGCTCAAAGTAATTTACTAATTGACCTACTCTTTCAGCATCAAAACCTGTAATAATAATGGTACTCTGACAATTCTTGTGGTTAACTTGGTCTATGCAGGAAACCGACTTCTACCAACAGCTTTTAGCCTTGCCTGATTTGCAGGTGCAGCGGGTCGAATATACACCGACTCGAATTACACTATTTTGCCAACTCCAAACCAACAGCCAGGCCTGCCCTTCCTGTCTCAAGCAAACCACCCAACTCAATCAGTACTTAACCAGGCAAGTGCGCGATCTAGATATGTCGGGCCGCCAAGTCTGGTTGCACATACGTATCCGCCAGTTCATCTGTCAAGATTG